>JBEDBC010000030.1:0-25542 GCA_041177485.1 Candidatus Parcubacteria bacterium
CTACTTTATCAGCTAAGAATCCTTTGTCTGAAGCCACTCCACGAAAGAAGTCTCCATAAGGAATTGCTTCCATACGAAATTTTTGTTTTAGGATACCACTTTGAGTTCCTTTACCGGATCCGGGTTTTCCAATCAAAATTAAAGCATCAACTTTTATCATAAATATAATATATTATTTTCTATATTCTATCACAATATCAAAATAATTTCCAATTTTTTAGAGACCTCCTTTTTTCGTAGGTGAGACTTGTAAAAGTATTTTGGCTCCATTTGGAGGGATTAACCGAAGGAGGACAGAAATCTCAAGTTACAAAAATATTATACTAAGTATCACTTATATCGATGGAGTTGCTGACTCTAAAAATATACTATTGTTATTTATTTTATGCTATAATAATAATATATGAAATATTGGCGATTTATTCCAGCTATTATTATATTGGGTGTAATTTGGTATCTATCAGATCAACCTGGGCTAAAATCTGATTACACTCCGATTCAAGACTTTTTCTTAAGAAAAGGAGCTCATATTGTGGAATATTTAATCTTGTATTTAGCTTTATTTTGGGGATTTATACAAAAAAAGTTTTCAAAATTATCCATAAATGAATTTAACTACATTAACGTACAAGTATTTATCGTAAGTTTTATTGCTACGGTATTGGATGAATGGCATCAAACCTGGATACCTGGTAGAGAAGGTAAGCCGCTAGATATTGCTTTTGACTCTATAGGATTTTTATTAGCTTATATTATTTTGTGGGCATTTTGGACTACGTTTACAGAATCACGTAAGATTAAAAGATAAAGACTGACAACACAAAAAGACTTCTATAATTATAGAAGTCTTTTTGCTAAATAAACACTGAATATTACTGAGTATTTATTATAAGGTTTTACTTTTTCTCCTCAAATTCAGCATCTTTTGGAGCTTCAGCATTTGATCCTGATTCCTCTTTTGGCTCTTCTGCTTGCCCATGATCATGTCCTGAGTGAGGATCAGCATTAGTTTGTGCTTGTTGTTCAGCTTGATATAGCTCTGCTCCTACTTTTTGAGAAATTGTAGATAATTCATCCAAGGCTTTTTGGATATCTTCTTTGGAATCTTTATCTTTGACTTCCCTAAGAGCATTTAATTTCTCAGTTAGAGTTGTGTTGTCTTCTGGCTTAATCTTATCCTTGCTGTCTTTTTGCATTTTCTCTACAGAGTAGATAAGAGTATCTGACTGATTCCTAATTTCTACTAATTCCTTAGCCTTCTTATCTTCCTCAGCGTGTAACTCTGCATCTTTGGTCATTTTTTCAATATCAGCGTCAGACAGTCCAGAGGAAGCTTCAATTCGAATAGACTGCTCTTTGTTGGTTGCTTTATCCTTAGCGGTTACTTTCAAGATTCCATTGGCATCAATATCAAAGGTAACTTCAATTTGAGGAATTCCTCTTGGTGCTGGTGGAATTCCATCCAAGATAAATCTTCCTAGTGATTTATTATCTTTGGCAAATTCTCTTTCTCCTTGCACTATATTAATATCTACAGATGGCTGATTGTCGCTAGCTGTGGAAAAAATTTGAGATTTAGAAACTGGAACTGTAGTATTTCGCTCAATAATTTTTGTAGCGACTCCTCCCATGGTCTCAATCCCAAGAGACAATGGAGTAACATCTAATAATAAGACATCTTTGACATCTCCTTGTAGAATTCCTCCTTGTATACCAGCTCCAATTGCTACAACTTCATCTGGGTTAATTCCTTGATTTGCTTCTTTTCCAAATAGTTCTTTTACAAACTCTTGAATTGCTGGCATTCTGGTTTGTCCTCCTACTAGGATGACCTCTTCTATATCTTCTTTCTTAAATCCAGCATCGGCCAGAGCCTTCTCACAAGGAGCTTTGGTTCGCTCAATTAAGTCTCTTACTAATTCTTCTAATTTAGCTCTGGTTAATTGAATATTAAGATGTTTTGGACCTGTGTCATCATTAGCAATAAATGGAATACTAATTTCAGTTTGAAGAGAGCTAGATAATTCAATTTTAGCTTTCTCAGCTGCTTCTTTTAGTCTCTGAATTGCTAAACTATCTCCTGAAAGGTCAATACCTTGATCTTTTTTGAATTCACTTAAAAGATAATCCATTACTCTTTGGTCAAGGTCATCTCCTCCAAGATGAGTATCTCCATTGGTAGATCTTACTTCAATAGTATCCTCAGAAACCTCCAAGACAGATACGTCAAATGTTCCTCCTCCAAAGTCATACACAACAATTTGCTGGTCTTTTTTCTTGTCAAAACCATAAGCTAAAGCAGCAGCTGTTGGCTCATTGATAATTCTTTTGACATCAAGACCTGCAATTTTACCAGCATCTTTAGTAGCTTTTCTCTGAGCGTCATCAAAATAAGCTGGTACAGTAATCACGGCTTCTGTTACAGGAGCTCCTAATTTAGCTTCAGCATCAGCCTTGAGCTTTTGCAATACGATAGCAGCAATTTCAGCAGGCTGCTTCCATTCATCACCCAACTTAATCTCAACTCCTCCGTTGGAAGCTTCTCTCAATTCATAAGGTAAGAGAGTTTTATCTTTTTGTACTTCAGGATCAGAAAAATTTCTACCAATTAATCTTTTAGCAGAGAAAATAGTATTTTTAGGATTTACTACACCCTGTCTCTTAGCCACAATTCCAACTAGTCGCTCTCCACTTTTGGAAACCGCAACAATAGAAGGAGTGGTACGACTCCCCTCAGAGTTTTCTAGAATTTTATGTGATCCACCCTCAATTACAGCAACAGCCGAATTGGTGGTCCCAAGATCAATACCAATAATTTTACTCATGTTTCATATATTAATTTCTACAAATTAATTATACAATAATTAGCAGTCGATTGTCAAGAGTGCTAATAGTGATTTTAAATACAAAAAGCATGTTTAGCATTTTGATCTAATATTTTTACTGTATAAAAGTAATCTAATCCTAATAAATCAGCTATTTTATCTATATTATATGACAAAAATAAAGGTGTGTTTTGTTTTCCTCTATGAGGCACTGGTGAAAGATAAGGAGAGTCAGTTTCTACTAATAATCTGTCCATCGCGGTAGCTCTCACAGCATCTTGAATATGATCTGTATTTTTAAAAGTAATAATCCCAGAAAAAGAAAAATAAATTTTATGATTCAAAGTGCTAAATTTATCTACCCAAGTTTTATCACCCGTAAAACAATGTAAAATAATGGTTAGTCCCTCATATTCAGATAATACTCTATAGGTATCCTCAAAAGAATCTCTAGTATGAATAATGACTGGTTTACGATATTTAATAGCCATATCAAGATGTACTCTAAACAAAGACTCTTGTTTACTTTTTACATCGTCAGAAAGATGATAATAAAAGTCAAAACCACATTCCCCTAATGCAACAACTTGATTGGTATTAATTATATTTTCAATTTCTAAAATAGAAGTCTCTAGATTAATATTTTCATATTCATGAGGATGTATCCCTATGGAAGAATACATAAACTCATATTTTTGAGACAGATTAATTGCGTTTTTGGAATCCTCAATACTAGTCCCGACTAATATAACGCCCATATTTTGCTCCTGCAATTTTAAAATAAGATCTTTTCTAACAGTATCAAATTCTGAGGAGTGCAGATGACAATGAGTATCAATCATTATTATTTAGTGATTTTATTAGTAGTAGTAACATTCCCAGAAGTATCTGTAGCCTTAATATAAAAGCTATAGTTACCAGTAGCTGAATTAGGTTTATAGGTATAAGAATATGTCTGAGAACCAGAAGTTGGTTTCTTGATTAAGTTCAATTGACCTTGGTTTTCATCCCAAAATTCAACTTGAGAAATAGACTGGTTATCAGTTATATTAGCTGATAAAACAAATCCTGATATTCTATCACCTGTTACACTAAAACTCTCAACAACAGGACTGACTGCATCCAATTTAATATTTATATCTGTACTAGACTCAGACTTATTAAGATAAATATCAAAAGCTCTAACAGTTAAAGTTTTTTCTCCACCGGAAGGAGCAACAACGGATTGATTAATTATATTTTGATCTGTTGATAAAACTACAACGTCATCCAAATAGACTTCCACTTGTTTTATACCTTGTGGCGCATTAACTCTAATATCAAGTGGGACACTATTACCTGTTATTACAGTACCTGAGGTAGGACTATTTATAGTTATTTTAGGCTTATTCTCATCAGTATAAACACTATCTCTATCATCTGGCAAATTTGTTATGTATCCTTTTGATCTTGCCCAAGATAAAACTGGACCCTCCCAATTTTGAAATTGTGGATCTTCTTTAGGATTTTTAGGCCATTCCCCAAGTATGTCGTCTAGCTTTACATAGTATAGTTCACTATGAACAGTTTTAACCTCTCTCTCTTCAATTAATTCTGGAGGTGTATTTGAGGAGGCAATTTTACCTGTAGCCCTATTTACTTTGAATTTTTGATTATACTCAAAGCCACCAGTATTGACCATAGGCTTGTTACCTCTTTTTATTTCTGGCTTTATAAATTTACCGGGTTGACGACCGTTGGCAATAGATTCTCTCATAAACCTATTCCAAATTGGAGCAGCCACTACGGAACCATCGGCTCCATTACGCATTGGCTTATTATCATTACGACCAACCCAAACACCAGTAATCAAGTTAGTAGTATATCCAACAGTAAGAGCATCTCTAAACTCCTGACTAGTTCCTGTTTTAGCAGCTGAGTCTATACCTGGGATATTGAGACTATTATTTGAACCAAAAACTATAGATCTAGCATTATTATCAGATAGTATATCTGTTATTTGTCTCGCAACATTAGGTTCTAGAACTTGCTTTTCATTTTTCTCCCAAGAGTATAACACCTCACCTGAATTATTGGTTACTTTCATCAAAGGTGTAATCTTATTAAACTTACCGTCATTTGCAAAAGCTGAGTACGATCCAAAGTGCTCGATTAATTTTAGTTCAGTTCCCCCCAATGCCATAGCCAATCCAGCTTTTCTATTTTTTGTATAATCTGTTATACCTAGCTTATTACCAAGTTCTAAAGTATCTTTTATACCAGCTAAATACAAGGCTTTAACAGCAGGCACGTTCAAAGATGTAGCTAAAGCTCTACGTATGCTAACTGGTCCATTAAACTGAAGATTAAAGTTCTTTGGTTCATAAGCTGGTAATCCTGGGGTAGTCTCAAAATTGGTAGGCAAATCAAACAAATATGAGTCAGGATTGTATCCTTTAGTAAAAGCTTGTGCATAAACCAAAGGCTTTATAGATGATCCTGGAGATTGCTGAGTTGTTAAAACATTTACGTTTCCATCTTCTTTCTCGTTAAAGTAATCTTTTGATCCAACCAAAGCTAGTATATCACCAGTTGTTGGATCAATAGCTCCCAATGCAGCATTTTGTGTGTCATATCTGGATAGAGTTTTGGATACCTCTTCTCTGACTATTTTTTCAGCTAACTGCTGCATCTCCCAATCTAAAGTAGTTTGAACTTTCAACCCCCCTTGTTCTAAAACCTCCTCACCAAATTCTTCAGCTAGTTTTTCTCTTACATAAAAGACAAAATGTGGAGCTTTAATATTCTGAGCAAATGGTCTAATAGTTAATTTTTGCTGTTTTTGTTGATTATAAACATCATCATTAATATAACCCTGCTCTTTCATTTTAAGTAAAACTAACTGCTGTCTTGCCTCTAATTTCTCAAAGTTAGGACCATAAGGTGAATAATAAGTTGGTCGTTGAATAATAGCCGCTAACATTGCAGCCTGATAAGGTTCTAGATCAAGTGGTTTTTTACCAAAGAAAGTTTGTGAAGCTGCCTCCACACCATAAATACTTCCACCAAATGGTATTTCGTTTAAATAAAAAGATATTATTTCATTTTTTGAATATTTCTGTTCAATCTGAATAGCCAAAATAGCCTCTCGCATTTTCCTAATAAGAGATCTATCACTAGTTAGAAGAGCGTTTTTTACAAATTGCTGGGTAATAGTAGAACCTCCTCCTCCGACTCCCCTACCGGTTGTGTTTTGAAAGGCTGCTCTTGCAATAGCCGTCGGTCTAACACCCCAATGTTTATAAAACTCCTGATCCTCAATAGATATAAAGGCTTGCTTTAATATATCAGGTATTTGGTCTGATGGAATTATAGTTCGATTTTCATTACCAGATATTTCATATAGTAATTCTTTTCCTGTTCTATCATAAATTTGAGTTGATTGTACAATTTTACGATTTTCTAAATTAACAACACTGGGTAGGTCCTTAGCTACATATATATATACAGCTAAAAATAAAACTAAACACAAAGCAAGTACTCCTAAAATAGATCTATAGGTTATTTTGACCCATTTTATACTCCAAAAGGAAGCTTTTTTATAAACTATTTTCTTTAGTTTTTTAGAGTGATGATGTTTAGTCATATATAGTAATTATATACTTATATTACTATGCTACAACTTCTTCAGCTTCAGGCAATATATCTAATCTTCTCTCATCAATCAACTCTCCCGTATGAATATCTCTTCCATAAGTTCCATTTTCTATTCTAAGTAGGGCTCTATCTATTGCTTCCAAAGTATCTTCTAGAGTACCTTCTAGTAATATATCTCTTTCATAGTTAACCTGTTCTTGTATATTATCCTCCTCATCTTCACTAATATTTTCATATTTAGCCTCATACTTAGAGTCTTCTTTTATGGCAACTGAATTAAGCTCAGATAAAATCCTTTCTTTTTTTTCTAAAAGCTTGCTTTTATAGTATTCTAATTTTTGTGCGTCCATATGTTTAATTAAATTATGATACTTATTATAGCATACTATGGGACAGAAGTAAATATTAATAGTCCACTTAAAATCAATGTCAGAGTTACTCTATACATTATATTTCTAATGCTTAATCTAGATAAGTATGCGTCTCTAAATACAGAAGCTGAAAACAACATATAAATTGTTAATAGCATTGATTGAGTAAGATGCGTAAAGGGTAGAATTCTAACTACTAAAAATATTTGTGTTATAAGAAATGAGCCAATTATAGAAATTGGGGTATAATACCCACTATCTACCCCGTACATCCAAAGTAAATAAGTAATCATATTCAAAGTAGATAAAAAAGCAAGAAGACCTAATATTATTGGAGAAATTGATAAAATAAAAACAGACCCAAATAAAAAAGCATATGTAGAGAAAGACATAAAAACAATTCCAGAGATTATAATCTGTCTCATCAATTCTGATTTTTTATATTCTTGGTGTGATATTATATCTTGGACAAAAAACAACCCCAAACCCAGAACAAATACTATAAGTGGTAATGGCACTGTATCTCCTTTAATAACACCCATAAATAGAATGGAAGATATAATAAAGTGCAGCGGGACTTGATAAGATCTTAGATTAGATCGATAAAGCACCCATAGATATACTAAAAACATAACAAAACCCCCAATACTCCAGATATTAAATATTAAACGGTTAATTTGAATAAAGTATAAATATATCGGGAACAATAAAATAATAAATATAAAGTTCCAGGAATTTTTTTGGAATAATATGTTCAATAATTTAGGTGTGGGATTCATAAATTAGTCACTTCATTTTCACAGATTTACCTCTAGTAATATTATTGTTATTATTTTTATCTTCCCTAGGTACCATTAAGTTAGACTTCACATCTAATAACAAGTCTTGTATTAAGGATTCTAATTTTAACTTGTCACTATTATTACTGTTCATTTCCTTTAGTAACTTCTCCTTCACTAAATACTCAGAGTCACCATAAGCAGAGGTTGCTCTACTAAAAACCTCTTTAAGTTTTTTAGCTAAAATTGGGTTATTATATTCCACTGGAGCACTTACCACAGAGTGCAAAGTATTATTATTCTCTGAGTCAACTATAGAGGAATATGATTTATTTATATTAGGCGGGGTATTTCCTTCTACTTTTTCTTTTGCTAATATGGGCTTATTACTTTTAACTACTGAAGCTCGTACATTGGTCTGTGACTGTTGATTCCTAGAACTTGTATATTTATTTAAGGAATTAATAGAATCATCACCATTATTAGAGTGGTTATTATTACTATTTTTATTACTGTTTTCAGTCTGTATAACATTTGGTTTTAAAGATTCTCGAGAGGTACCATAAGCCTGTCTTGAAAATTCAATAATTCTATCTCTATTGGAGATTAACTCTGGGACAGGATCTGGCAAAGTATCTGCACTAAATGGCTGACTAGTAACACCATCAATCATCAGTTTTAAGTAAATTTTCCATTTGGGTAGATTTACTAAATCCTCAATTGTAAGTACTGGAGTAAATTCCCTTTCCATAAACTCAGCGTCCGCAGCTCCAATTCTAAATACAATTGTAGTCCCAACATTCCCAAACACAGCTCCCCTTACCACTTCAGACAGTTGCTCTACATATTGATGTGCTAAAATTAAACTTAATCTATACTTACGAGCTTCTGATAAAATCTCGGCAAAAGAATCTGTAGAAAAGTTTTGAAACTCATCAATATAAGCATAAAAGTCTTGTCTCTCATTTTCTGGAATATCTACCCGACTCATGGCGGCCAATTGCATTTTTGTAATCATCATGGCACCTAGAAGCTGTGCTCCTCCCTCACCAACAGCACCTTTAGACAAATTCATAATTAGAATTTTTTTCTGATCCATTATTTCTCTAAGATTAAAAGAGGACTTATGTTGCCCAATAATATTACGTATAAGTGGAGATGAAGTGAATTGCCCAACCTTATTTTGAATTGGGGATATAGCCTCTACCAATAGTTTATCTGTATAACCATCAAATTCATTCAACCAGAACTGCTTTAGCACTGGGTCTTGCATTTTATATACGATATTGGCACGAAAATTTTTGTCAACTAGAATCCTCATTATATCTAACAAAGTACTGTTTTCATTCTCCAGCAAAGTCAAAATTGTATTTCTCAAAATATACTCTAATCTTGGGCCCCAAGAATCAGCCCAAATTTTCTTAAAAACTCCTACAAGACCATCAGCGACAATATGTCTTTGATTTTCTGAGACATCCCCAAGTACATTAAAGGCAATTGGATAATCCAAGTCTTGGGGATTAAAATAAACCACATCTTTGATCCTATGTTCTGGGATATAATCCAACAAAGCATCAGCTACATCACCATGAGGATCAACAAATGCCAATCCCGAGCCATTTCTAATATCAGAGACGGCCATATTCAACAGCAATGAAGTTTTACCCATACCGGTTTTACCGATAATATGCATATGCCTACGTCTATCGTCTCTTTTGATACCAAATAATCTCCCTTGTCCATGGAAATTAGTTTTCGCTATGATTGTTATATCTTGATTGTTACTCATAAATAATTTTTTGTTTAATTATCTACCATAGGTAGTCCAATTGGAGGATTAGCTTTTTTGGCCTGCACTCTCTTCAGAGTAGAAGTGGTTACAGAGCCACCTGGAAAATGAAAGATAGTGGTCAATTCTTCTGTATTAAAAATAAATTTAGTGTTAGCAATCTTACGCTTGATATAATTATCTAATAATAATATTTTTCGTAGCCTCTCTACACCTCTCTGTGGTCGATTGAAAAAATCTGTTACTGAGGGGATAGTATTATCATTTGGCTTAAATGAGTTCAAGGTATAGTCATTGAATTGTTGTAGACCACTTAGAACTGATTTGACAGGAGCTGGATCAAATATTGCCTTAGGAGCTATATAAATAACTCTAAGTGCAGTTTGGAAGCCGGGCTTAGTCATACTATATTCAATTGTTTCAATCATGTTCTTTTTACCAGGAGTCAAGTTCTGGTCAACTCCAAATTTTTGCTCCTTAGGAGCTGGTGGCTTGGGAGCTGGTACAAAACCAAAGGAAATAATCTCAATAATTGGGGCTATGTATTTATCCAAAAATGTTCTTTTATCTTCATTATCTCTTTCTAGAATTTTATCCAATTCTTTTTTACTAACTTTCGTCCAAGAATCATCTAAAGGAGTAATTGGTAGCTGAATCCACACCTGCTCATCAGGGTCAATATTCGCCATAATCTCCAAAACTTGAGATAAAGGATCATTAATTTTAGCATCTACGTTGGGGTCTAAAAACTGCTGATAAGTCCTAATTGGATAGGCATCATTTTTTGCCATACCTAACTCAACACCAAACAAATCATATTCAACTTCTAATTTGTCATTACTATATCCCTGGGTATAATCGGCTACTTCTAAGATTTCCACCTCAGGGAAAGCTGCATATATAGCACTTTCCACCATTTTTTTATATTTGGTATGCGTTCTTATCAAAAAGTGAATACTTCCCCCAATAGAGACTATCTCGAGTGAAAACATATCTGGAACAGCTCCCTCTACATTAGTTTCCCACCAAGAATAAGAAGACTGTCCTCCATGAAGAGTGGTCAAAAACTGCTCCATGGACTTGGGTGTCTTCTCTTCTCCCTTTTCAAGAACTATTTCTAATAATACAAATTCTAGATTTTTTGATATCCAATTACCTCTTATATAATCATAATATAAAGTTTTTAGAATGGTCCACAATATAATAGGTAACCAAATCCACCAAGAATAAGCTATAGCTTGAAATAAGAAAAAAGGGCTTTCAAATGAGATATATTGCAAAATATCATTAAACATAAAATTTGTATATATTTATATATACTAGTATATCAACTATTCTCTACTTCGTCTACTAATTTTGATTTAAAATCATACTTATATTTACAAATATATTCTAAGTAAATCTCTAAATTTTATTTGTTTAGAATTTCTAGAATTTTTTGATTTAACTCATGTCCAGCTGTATGTATGTCTTTATCAGATGGATAATTATAAACGAGCACACCTTCTTGGTATTCTCCTTCTAAATTAGTTTGCAAATTGATCATATCTAAATTAGGAAAATCTAGGTATCCGTACTTAGCCTTTTTACCATTATCAACAACTATGTGCAGACCCGCTATATTTTGGGGTAAATATTTAAACAAATCTCTATATATCGAAACTATATCCTGAGTCGTAGTATTAGTTTTGATAAAATCATGAGTAAATAGTTTAGAATAAGCATACCTTTGATGTATACCATCTTTCTCAAATTCTATAAACTCTAAATGTGCTAAAATCCTTCCAATTAAAAGTCTCTGGTCATCGGAAACAATAGAATCCAAAGATTGAATTATCAGATCATAATCGTTTGGCAAATCTCTAAGTTTCAGTATAGTTTTATCAGTAAAAATAGTTTTAGACTTTGTAAGTAATAGAGATAGAAGAAGTGAATTATTTATATTACTATCTTGCAAGAACTGAGGGTAGAAATAACTTATATATTCAAACATAATCTCAGCGCTAGATGCATATTCGGATTCAATTATAGTTCTCTCTGAATAAGGATGTGGTATCTCTAAAGCTGATATTGCTACAGATGGAGTTTCTAGAAATATATGTGGGTAGTTGAGAAAATGCCCACCTAATTGAGTCCAGTTTTTGGTATCAAAGGTAATGATTAAATCATAAGGATATGATCCAGGATGAATAGAAACTAAATCTGAATTAAATTTATTTGAAGGAGAATTAAGATAGATACGCAATGAATCTTCTGTTCTATCATATTTTATAGAGTCTACAGGATATTGACTAGTATCTATAGTAATAATGGACTCCACATAACTTTGAATGACTGATGTAATGCTGGATAAATCTAAAAAGTTAAATTTATTTTGTAAATTAACATAAGAAGATAAAATATCTACTTTTTTACCCTTTAACTTTAATATGTGTGATAATGCAATTGCAACTCCTACAAGATTTTCACCATGTATTTCTGGTATGGGTATCAAGATAGATTTAGAATCTTGTATGGTTTGATTTATTAATTCTAGATGGTCTAAGCGCATATGCTATGTTTGCCTGATATAGTGCTATATTATAACAAATTATTTCAATACAGTCAAAGTAAAAAACTGATACAAAAGAAGTATCAGCTTATAAGTTGTAAGGCTTCACAAATAGCTTGGTGATATTCACCAGTTAAAGGTCTTATGAAATTAGATATTTTTCTTGTATCTGTAAACTTATCATTAATTTGATTTATTATGAAACTAGCTAAAGTTTGATACAAAGAATAATCAGCAACTTTGTTTCTTAAAATACATACGATATCATCATAAGAACCAAGGTTTAAATTCATGGTGAATGATTTTATATCTACCTCATCATTATATCCAGGTTGAAGCTATGAGTCAATATAAATATAAAAATCCGACTACTATCAACTAGCAATCGGATTAAATTATATTGAGGTAAAAGTCAAGCCTGAATTGGGGTTGATTCTTGAATTATCGCTTGGAAAAATCGATCAAAATCGTCGTTTGTAAAGAAAGAAAATGCATTGTATAACTTTTTTCTCAAATCATCTTGACTAAATGTGAGTCCTGCGTATTCTATAAGAATAGGTTGTTGACCCGCTTCACACAGGAAATTACCAGCGATTCCACGGAGTGTTTCTTCATTAGGAAGCAAATAGCTATCCATAGGTCAATAAATCTTCAAACGACCTCAATATAGTATGCTTTTTATATAAGATTGTCAAGCTTTCTTGTACCAGGCTCTGTATATAACAATTAATAAAGGTGAGGCTATAAAAATAGAAGAGTATGTTCCAAAAAATATTCCCAAGAACAAAGCTAAAGCAAAATATTTGACAGATGCTCCTCCAAATAGGAATATTGCTCCTAAGACAACAAGCAAAGAAACAGAGGTGTTAATAGAACGCGCTAAGCTCTGATCAATACTCTGACCTACAATCTCTTCAAACTTATCTCCACCATAACGTCTAACATTTTCTCTAACTCTATCGAATACTACAATAGTATCATTGACTGAGGACCCTAAAATTGACAATAAGGCAATAATGAATAGAACGTCAATTTGCAATATTCCTATGTATGACAGATAAGCAAAAATTCCAGTTGGGATGATAATATCATGAATCAGAGCCACTATAGCAGTAAAACCATAAAATCTAGATGGTACTGGGTAAGATATACCTCTAAACACGTAAGTCATAAATATAATAATTGCTATTAGAACCACAACAATAGCAATCAAAGCTCTATTCCTAAGCTCTGAACCTATACTAGAGCTAATAAGTACATTTGATTTTTCTTCTATGATATCAGCTTTAGATATTTCTTCAGTGTCGTACTTTAGAGATATAGCTTCTTTTAATTTGTTGTAATCCTCTTCATTAATAGGTTCAAGTTCAATTTTGAATACTCCATTATCACCCTTTCTAACTGTTCTTGGGGTTTGTTGATTATCTATGAGCGCCTGCTTTAATTCAGAATCAGTCAAATCTTTCCTACTAGTAATATTCCAGTCTACAGTTCTCCCACCCACAAAATCTGGACCTAATTTTAGTCCAAATATTGATATGCTAATGATTGATGCTAAAACTAATATCACACCTATTATTAACCAAGTTTTAGTATATTTTATAATCCACATAATTATTTCTGTAATGTAATAAATTTACCAAATTTAGTTTTTAGCAGCCAATTTTGATAGCCCAATAGAGATATAAATAATCTACTGACGGTAATTGCTGTGAATAAACTAACTACAATACCAATAGTTAGTGTAACTCCAAAGCCTCTTACAACTCCTGAGGCCAGATAAAACAAAATAACGGCTGAAATAAGAGTAGAAATTTGTGAATCACGAATTGACTCCCAGGCTCTTTTGAAACCTTCTTTGGTGCTTGATTCAAAATCTCTACCATTTTTCAACTCCTCTTTCATTCTCTCAAAAATAAGTATGTTCCCATCCACAGCCAATCCGACACTGACTATGAATCCTGTAATCCCAGCAATAGTGAGTGTAAATCCAAATAGGTTAAATATAGCTAGAACAAGAATTGAATATATGGCCAAAGCAAATACAGCTACCAACCCTAAGGCTCTATAAAACAATATCATAAATATAGCAATAAATAAAAGTCCCATAGCTCCTGCTCTAATACTCTGATATAGAGACTCAATTCCAAGGCTTGCTTCTACAGTCTGCTGGGAAGCTATGGTAATTGGAACAGGGAGAGCTCCAGCATTCAAACTATCTACCAATTCCTTCGCAGATGCTGCCGTAAAATCTCCAGAAATTGTAGCCTGTCCATTAGGGATTTCTTGATTAATACGAGGAGCACTAATAACATCGCCATCCAACAATATATATAGTGTTTCCCCAATATTATTTTTAGTAAAATCTGCAAATTTTTGTTTGCCTTCATCATCGAAAGTAACTCCTACTTGAGGTTGTTGAGTTTGCGGATCAAAAACTACCTCCGCTGTTTTGATGTTTTTACCTGTCAACACTGCTGGCTCTCTAAAGTATGGGTTTTGGAAATTATCAAAGTTTCCACTCTGAAATTGTTCCAAAAGCTTTTGTGACTCCTCAGCAGGACGGGCTTGGTAAAAAGTTAAAGTTGGTGTTTGTCCAATCTTTTTGATTGCTTCTTCAGAATCTTTGATACCAGCTAACTCTACTACAAGTCTAGTTGTATCCCCCTCTTCCAAATAAATTCTTGGCTCACTGACGCCAAAGCTATCAACTCTTTTGGTTACCACTTTTTGTAAACTCTCTAGGGCTTGTTTTTTATCTTCATTTTCAATTGTACTAAAATCAATGTCATATACAACTCTAACTCCTCCCTGAAGATCAAGTCCAAGATTAAAGAAATTATCTGGTAATTTGGGAATATCTTTACCCAACCATTGATCAAATCCATTCTTTTTGAAAGGTAACTTCTCCCATTTAGACAATTGATCTTTAGTATTATTCAAATAATCAACCGCCAAATTAGCTGACTTAGGATAAATATAAACTAAAGATATAAAGCTCAACAATAAGACAGCAATAGACTGTCTAATTACATTTCCTTTTCTAGTTTTTCCCCTAACACAATACCAGATAAATTGAAATGTTTTTTTAAAAGGAAACCATATTAAACTCAACACATTTCCAGGTAGTCTCTTCAGCCAATTCAGCATAATTTTTTATAATTCTTACATTCCTATTCCCATTTCTGCAGCCACTTCTTTTTGCAAATCTTTTTTAGCTGATTCAATAGTCTCTACAATTAATTTTTCTAATTTTGACTTATCTTGCATTAACTCATCACTAATCTTTAATTCTTTGATGGCTTGAGTTCCGTCAATAGTTAGAGTAACGCCTTTGTGTTCCTTCGTAATTCTTTTTTTAGCTAACTTCTTTTGTAGTTTTTGCATCTCTGAGAATTGAGAAAACATTTCTTTTGCTTGGTTAAATCCATCGAACATTCCCATATTAATATCTATTAGTTATTATGAAATACATTATATCATAAAAATATAGTTTTGAAAATAGAGTATTGGGATTTATTCCTCTAAAAGTAATTTTTTATAAACTTCATAGGTTTGCTGAACCATGTTTTGCCAGGCAAACATTTTAGCTCTTTCTAACCCCTTATCTCTATATTCTTTAGAGATAAGAGGGTTATGTATTAAGTTGGTTATAGCTTTAGTAATAGCGACTATATCGTAAGGATCAACTAAAATACCAGCTTTTTCAACAACTTCTGGTAAACAGGATGTGTTAGATGCTATAATAGGAGTATTAAGACTCATAGCTTCAATCAAAGGAATTCCAAATCCTTCGTAAAGACTTATATATATAAATACTTTGGCTTGTTTCAATAAAAGTATTTTTTCCTCATCAGTAACAAAACCTACGAATATAACTTTATCTTTTAAATCGTATTGTGATACTATCGCGTCAATTTGAATATCATAGTTGTAACCCTTACCACCAGCTATTATAAATTTAAGCTGACTTCTTGGATGAGAATGTATATATTGAGCAAAAGCTTTCAAAGCTGTTGGTATATTTTTTCGTGGTTGGAGACTACCCAGATATAAGATATAGTCTTCTTTTAAGACTAATCTAATTGATTTTGAGGCTGTAAGTACTGTTGGGATATGATCTATGTATCCACCATTATAAATACTATTAATTTTATCTAAATCCGTACCAAAGATTTGATTGATTGCGTATTTAGAATGTTTGGAAACGGTAATAATAGCATCTGATCTTTTGATAGAGGGTGGTATTAGGGTATTTAATAAAAACTTATCTATAAATCTAATATATTCGGGAACAAATTTCCAAGATATATCATGAATTGTGTTCAAAAGTTTTGTATGCGTTGGCAACCCGTATAGAGGAGCAATATACTGAATATGTAATAAATCTATATTATATTGATGACAGGCTCGAGGTAATAAATATTCTGTCCAAATTAATTTAGATTTTGGTAATAAAGGAATAACCTTCCAATTAGAAGGTAAGTTTTTAAAATCTGATACTTGATACCAATCTTCAGTATCGGTAAAAAGATAAAAATTATGCCCAATTTCTAGCTTTAATAATCCTTTAATCAACTCCAAGGTATAGACTTCGTCCCCTGTGCGTTTTTTACCTACTGCTCTTATATCTATTGCTATATTCATATTCTATTCTTTAAAACCTCTATTCTGATAATACCACTCATAAACTTTTTTTGTAATAGGGATAGTAGTTTTGAAACTCTCATCCCCCTCTTCAACAAGAATAATCATAGATAATTGTGGATTTTCTAATGGTCCGTAAGACATAAACCAAGAATTATTTTTAACTCTACCTGTCTGAGCTGTTCCAGTTTTACCTGCTGTTGTAAAAGGTAAATCTTTTAGCTGGTAACCAGTTCCATCTGTAATAGTTTTAGACATAGCCTCTTGTACTATATCGTAGTTTTCTTTTGAAACTGGAATAGATTGCAAGATACTATTTTCCCTTGTCTCTAATTCTACCTTATCGTCTTTCCTAATGCCTTGATATAAATATGGTTTATATAGTTTTCCATCTGTGGCTATTGCATTAACAGAATTCAAAATCTGGATTGGGGTAGCGACCATACCACCTTGCCCAATTGATGCATTATATGTGTCCCCCAAAAGCCAAGATTCATTTTTAACTTCTTTTTTCCAATTGGGGTCAGCTACATTTCCTTTCGCCTCACCAGTTAGATCTATTTGTGTCGGAGCCCCGAAACCATAATATCTATAGTATTGAGCTAATTTTTCAATTCCCATCCCCTTTTGTTTGGGAGTCCCTCCTACAAAAGTATAATAAAAAACATTCACAGAATCTGAAATGGATTTATATGTATCTGATACTCCATGTATTTTCCAATCAGGATAGACAAATGGATTACTTGAATCATATGGATTCTCAACAACTAATTTACCCAAAGGGTCATTTATAGTAGTATTGGCATTAATTATACCTTCCTGTAATAAAGCACTTGCAATTAATGGTTTTACGGTAGATGCTGGAGCGTATTCACCAGCTATACAACGATTTAAAAGTGGTTTATTTATATCCTCAATAAGATTATTGTAATCTTCTTGACTTATGCCACCTGTAAATAAATTATTATCAAAGCTAGGCAAACTAACCATGGCCAAAACCTCTCCATTTTGTGGGTTCATTACAATTCCAGCTGCTTCGGTTAAATTTTGCTCATCTAAAACAGTTTGGATACTATCCTGTAAAACTTTTTGTAGATCAGAATCTATAGTTAGTTGAATTGAATCACCATTTTTCACAGATTTAATAGGAATATCTTCACTTCTAGGGTTCTTAAGACCGTACTCCCCTTTTAATTTAGCTTCATACACTCTTTCAACACCAACCTTGCCTATAATATCATCCCTAAGATATCTAGGGTTGTTTATGATATCTATCTCAGATAATTTCCCAGTATAGCCGATTATATGTGAAAAATATTCAGATTCTGGGTACTTGCGAACACTAGACCGGACTAACTCGAATCCTGGATATTTAGATTGATTAACTTCAAAAGTAATAGCTTTTTCTTGAGATATATTATCTAATAATAGAACTTCAGACTGTTGCTTATTAAGTAATTCACGTATCTTTATCTCATCTATGCCAAAAAATATGCTAACTTCTTTAATTGATTCATTCTTCAAGTCCTCATCTATTGGTAAAAGTTCTGATTTAAAAACCAAAGAGAATACAACTTCATTATAGGCTAAAATAACACCATTTCTATCATAAATATTACCTCTTAGAGGTTTAATATAATTTCTACTAATTAACTTATCTTGGTCTAAAGCTGTCTCTTTTGTTTGTCCCAACTGTAACTGAAATAATCTTAACCAAAATAATCCAACCACAGAGATAACAATTATAGCTAAAAAAACAAACTGCCTATTATTATTTATACTAGAGACATAGAATGCCGATTGGGAATCTTTATCCAAAAACAAGTCTTCCGGTGTAATATCATTATCAAACATACCTTTCATAGAAATTATATTTTTCAGCTAAATATAAAAATAAAGTTATAAATATAGAATTGATAATAATATAAATAACTAATAATATATAATCAATACTGACACCATAAACAATCAAGTTTGCAACTAATAAACATATAACAGCAAATATACTTTGTACAGGCCAGCTTCTCTCAATAAATAGGCTAATAATATAAAAACTAAAACACCATACGACATAGAGTAGAAGGGATATAAACCAGGGAGTTAAACTAGATATTGATAACATTAATGTAATAGTAGTAATCCAGATTATAATAACCCAATATTTCCTAGCCAACACATAAATAGCTAACGGTCCTAAAAACAAAATAGGCATAAATGGACTAGGCGCCCAAATATGTAATAATATTCCTAGGAATAAAGTTAAAGATAAAAACATATTTATGTTTTTAGAATAAAAACCTCAGTTAGCTGATAAAAATTAATAGGATGATTAATAATAATATTATGAAATAGATCCCCTTCCGTTACATCCTGAATTTTACCAACCAGCAACCCACCTGGTATTGTTTCAGTAGGCGTAGTGACAACATTAGTATCTTTAGAAACCGATTCTAATTTAGAAATAGAATCAACTTCCAAAACCGTACCAAATCTTGACTTTATAATACCTTGAGATGAATTTACATTTTGTATTGCCACAGCAACCTTACTATCAGCATCATTTAAAAACTGAACTTGACTGGAATTTTCAGAAACTTCTTTTACTACACCAACTAAATGACCTAAATATATTACTGGTTGATTAACCCTTACCCCTTCGTTACTGCCTACAGAAACCATAGCAGAGCTACGAGTAAAATTATTATCAAAAGTTAAAATTTTAGCTTGAATTGGAGTAATACCAGTGCTATTTTTAGTATCTATAGCGCTTTTTAATAAATCATTTTCAGACTTTAAATACAATAGGCTAGCTACTTCTGCCTCTAGTGAAATTACTTTAGCCTTTAACTGCTCTATAGACATCTCTTCGTTTGCCTCAGAAATATGGCTAAAAGATACTAATGGCACAAATCGCAATATTTTGGAATAAAAACCTGTAACATAACTTAATACAGCAAAGGATAATATTAACAGACTAAATATAATAGATTTATTCTTATTTATCATACATAAGTATTAGGTTTTTTACCAATATCTAATGGTATTAGTAGGTCTTTCAATGAATCTAAATCTTCTAGCACCATACCAGTTCCACGCACTACCACAGTCAAAGGATCAGAGGCAATTACAGCGGGGACTCTAGTCGTATTGGTAATCAAAATATCCAATCCTTTTAATAAGGCCCCTCCCCCAGCTAAAATAATTCCTCTCTCCATAATATCTCCTATAAGCTCAGGGGGAGTCTCTTCAATCGAATTTTTTACTGCATTAGCTATCTGCATAATAGAATTAGCCATAGCTTTTCTAATATCAGTATCATTTACTACCACTTCTTTAGGCAAGCCGGACATAATATCCCTACCTTTGACGCCAACTTCCATAGGCTCACCCATAGAGTAGGCCGAGCCTATAGATATTTTAGTATTTTCAGCAGTTCTCTCACCAATAGCCAATTTATAATGCGTTCTAATATAACGAATAATATCTTGATTTAGTTTATCACCTGCAACCCTCAGGCTTTTGGAAATAACTACACCACCCAAAGACATAACAGCAATTTCAGTTGTTCCTCCGCCAATATCAACAATAATGCTACCAGTAGCCTCCTGTATAGGCAATCTAGCCCCAATAGCAGCTGCTATTGGCTCTTCAATCAAATACACCTCTCTTATACCAGCATTACGAGTAGCGTCATATACAGCCCGTTTTTCAACCTCTGTCACACCTGATGGGATACCAACCACCACTCTAGTCTTCCAATGATGAAAAAAACCTCTCTGGGAAACCTTATGTATAAAATACTTTAACATTTGTTCCGTAACCTCAAAGTCAGAAACCACACCATTGACTAAAGGTCTAGTTGCAACTATATGAGCAGGTGTACGACCGACCATAGTCTTAGCTTCCTGTCCAATAGATAAAATCTGACCACTTTTTTTATTCACAGCAACAACAGAAGGCTCATTAATAACTATACCCCTATTTTTTACATAGACCAAAGTATTAGCTGTGCCCAAATCAATGCCAATATCCTGCCCAAATGAGTTCCACAAATTAGACAATAATTTAACCTTAGATTTTAATTGGTTCTTACTTTTCATATATAATCTATTGTATATGAAATTGTGAATTATGTAAACCTATACTATATAATTGTAGTTAAAAACTACCCGTACTACCAAAGCCTCCTTTACCACGACCACTAGATACTAACTCGTCTACAACCTCAATCTGTGCATGCTCTATTTTTTGAATTAAAAGTTGAATAAATTTAGCTCCTTTTTGAATAATCTGAACTTGATTAGATAAATTAATAAGTATAATTTTCATCTCCCCAGAATACCCACTATCAATAACACCACCTAAACTTTTCAATAATTTCTGACTTGCTATACTGCTTTTATCCCAAAACAAAGCCGCATATCCTTTTGGCAAATCTATTGCCAGACCAGTCGGAATTATGCGTTGCTCACCAGGTTGAAAAATCACTTCTTCTAGTGCATACAGATCCATCCCAGCATCTGTATCATAGCTGTAACTTGGTAATTTAACTTCTGGATTAATTTTTTGGAACTTAATTTTCATATATTTCTATTATATCATAATATGATATAATATGATAAATACATAAATTTCAAACTATGCCGAAAGTATTTTTAGCCAAGACCGAACCATCAACATTTTCAATCGATGATTTTGAAAAAGAGCAAATTACACTTTGGGATGGCGTACATAACTATCAAGCTATCAATGTTATCAAAACGTGGGAAACTGGAGATTACGTATTAATATATCATTCAGTTAAGGATAAATGCATAGTGGGGCTAGGACAAGTAATAGAGTCGCCTTATGAAAATAAAGATGATACTAGGTTCAGTTGGGCTGCAAAATTGGAATTTATAACAAAGTTTGAGCCCCAAGAACGTATTAATTTAACCCAAATCAAACAAACTAACTTATTCCAGAACTTTCTTTTGGTAACCAATAGTCGTCTATCAGTAATACCTTGCCCAGATAATTTTGTAAAGTGGATACAAGAACAAATACCAAGACTACAGAATATAATTAAATCCTAATATTTATAAAGACAATGGATAGATCAAATCTAGATATTATTCATGAGTTGACAATATATAATATTAATTTTTCTAATAAACTCATAGATAAAATAGCTAACTTAAAAATAAATAAACTAGCTATTACAAATAAAGAGTTTAACACCCCTATTTTAGAGATTATACAAAAGATTGAAAACATCAACCCCAAGGTAGAAATTATTCCATATTATTCTTTAAAATATCATCAGAAAGATTCTTTACAAAAATCAGCACAAGAATTCAAAAATCACTTAGAATGTTTTAGTGATATGGGACTAAAGAGTATTTTACTAATTAGTGGTATTCCTCGTCCTAAATATGAATCCGTTCTAATTCTAGAATATTTGAGACAAAACTATGATAAAAGCAAGTTAATAGAAATATCTGTAGCCTATAATCCTTTTTTAAAAGGACTAGATCTAGATGTTGAGAATGATAGAATAAAAAATAAACTAGAAACCGGACTTGTATCGGCAGTATATTTACAAATAGGTATAGATACTGACTCAATACAGAATGCAGTCGATTATTTACGTACAATACAACCAGATGTCAAAATTTATCTAAGTCTTATGAATCCTACCCCCTCCAGACTCGCAAAGTTTCGATACCGCCCATGGAAAGGAGTATACTTACCTCAAGAATATATAAATTCAGCATATCAGGCCAATAAAATAAACAACTACCTGTATAAGTTAGCTCATGATATGGACTTAGGAATTATTCAAGGAGAATAATAAAAAATTATGTTAATAGACTTATTAAATGAACCAAGCTGGAAAAATGAGCTAGCAACAGAGTTTCAAAACCAATATATAAACCATTTGTATAAATTCATCAAGTCAGAATATGACAAATATATTGTACACCCAAAATGGGAGAATATATTTTTGGCTCTGAATTTATGCCCCCTTAAGCGAATTAAAGTTGTAATTATAGGACAAGATCCTTATCATAATTATGATCAAGCCACTGGACTAGCATTCAGTGTACCAGAAAACACTCCCCCTCCCCCTTCACTAAAAAATATACTCAAAGAAATTAGATCAGATCTCAATATAGAAACCCTTCCAAACGGAGATCTTTCGCGCTGGGTAGAGCAAGGAGTTTTATTACTAAATACAACTCTCACAGTACGTCATAATAAACCAACCTCACATCAAAAAAAAGGTTGGGAGACTTTTACTGACCACATTATAAAAACTTTATCAGAAAGAAAATCTAATGTGGTTTTTATACTCTGGGGTAAGTATGCACAAAGCAAAAAACATCTTATTGACAAAAACAAACATCTAGTTCTTGAATCGTCCCACCCATCACCACTATCGGCAAATAGAGGATTTTTTGGTTGCAGGCACTTTAGTCAGACAAATGAATATCTTAGTAGAAATAAGATTAAGACAATCAATTGGTCTTAACATCGCAACAAGTTAATCGCTACACAGATAGAGCATTAATTTCTCTCAAAATAATCTGAATCCCCTCCTCAACAGTAAGATTATCAGTATCAATTTCTATTGCATCCTCCGCCTTACGTAAAGGAGAATGCTCTCTTTCTATATCTTGCCTATCTCTTTGGGCAATTGATTCCAAAACATGCTCATAATCAGCCTCCAATCCCTCTTTTTTCATTTGATCGTATCTTCTCTTTGCCCTCACCTCCAGTGAAGCTGTAAAATAAAATTTATACTCAGCATCCGGGAACACAACAGTTCCAATATCTCTACCCTCTACAACTATATTCTTACCATCGGCATACTTTCTCTGTATTTGGACTATTTCACTACGAATAGCTGGAATTGCAGCGATTTTTGCTACATTATCAGATACATTTTGCTCACGTAAAACATTATTATCAATATTGTTATAGTCCAAAGTTTGAGCTAAATCTAAAAAAACATCCGAATCATTGAGATTCAGATGTTGTTGTAGTGCATTATAAGTAATCCAACGATATAGTGTTCCAGAATTAAGGTGTTCATAGCCAATTCGCTCAGCCAATAATTTTGCAGTTGTACTTTTACCTGTTCCTCCTGGCCCATCTATAGTAATTACCATGTTTTTTTAAGTTTAATTAATATATAAACTTAAAATATAATAACATAAAAACAAAACTATGTCTAAATAGGAATCTCCATTAACAGTATGTTAGCTTCTTTATCAGCAAAAATATTAATAGTTTTATTAATATCCCAGATTGCCACAGCATCTCTAGCCTGTAATTTAATATTCTCATCTATACTAAGCTCACCTGAGATTAAAAATAAATATACCCCACTATTTGAATTCTTTAAACTATATTCTAATTTTTTACCTTTTTCTAGTATTGCCCTCTGGAACCAAGCATCCTGATAAATACCAATCCCCTCTTCATCAGTATCAATTGGTTTAATAATTTGATGAAAAGTATTTATTGAACTTTGAATATCAAAATATCTATGCTCATATCTTGGTATAACATTGTGTTTATTGGGAATCACCCAAATCTGTAATAAAGTTAGATCTATATCAGGATTAGCATTAAACTCACTATGAAATACCCCCGAACCAGCACTCATTACTTGAATGTCCCCAGCTTTGGAAACAGCTATATTGCCCATATTATCTTTATGCTCCAGGCCACCAGACAAAGTGACTGTGATAATTTCCATATTATTATGAGGATGAGCACCAAATCCTTTACCTCCAGCAATCATATCATCATTTAATACTCTCAGAGATCCAAAACCCATCCTATCTGGATTCATATACTCAGCAAAGCTAAAACTATAATTAGTCTTCAACCAACCATAATCTGCAGAGCCTCTAGAATTTGATTTATGAACTACATATTTCATATAAACTTTATTATAACATAAAAAAACAGGGCTCTACCAGTGGCGAGCCCTTTATCTAATCTGAATTGGTATTCTAACAATCTATAGACTGAAATTTCGAACATTCTGTAATTAATAGATGAGCATTGTCATAAGGCATACCGCCAAAATAATAACTATTATCTTCAGGAATTATTTTTCTACTAATATCCATAAAGATATTATATTTACCATCAGGGATAGCAGATATTGCTGATTCATATCCCATACCAGCCAATCTTTGCATAAGGACAATATATATTTTTTTCTTAACATAGCCCCACCCATCCTGTTGATTGGCAAACATTGTAGCATTTCTTGCAACCAATATTCTATCAGGATTTAAAATATTAGGAAGAGGATTTTGAGAGTACATACTTATAGACTCAAACTACTATATAAAAATATAACAATAAACATATTTTGTCAAAATAAAAAGAGAGACCTATTTATTGGTCCCTCTCCCCACCATAGATAACAGTTGGGTGCAATGCTGATATTAATATCTGAGCTGCTTCAATATCATCTAGATATTCGTATTCAAAATTATTCTGCTTCCAAACCTGAGCATGTTCTAATTTAATTGGACCATAGCAGTCTTTTGATATTAAATTGACCACCTCATCGAAGCTAAATTTACCAGGAGCTCTAAGTTTAAATATTTTATTAATCGCTACAAAGGTACGCATGGTCTGGATTACAGTATCCCTTCTAACGCCCCCAATGCACCCAAATTGTACCACAGAAGCAAAAGCATGATGATAAATCTCTGGAGCTTTGGGATAATGTTGTTTTCCCCACTCCAAGGCTTTTTGATAGACTTCAGAATCTACCATGTGGGTAAAAGAGCAACAACTTCTATAAAGTACAATATTTATATTCTTATGTCAACCAGACACCCTTCTCACCTTCCTCAAGCCCCAAAAT
Source organism: Candidatus Parcubacteria bacterium (assembly GCA_041177485.1). Taxonomy (GTDB): domain Bacteria; phylum Patescibacteriota; class Minisyncoccia; order SW-4-49-11; family SW-4-49-11; genus CALRBF01. The sequence continues at coordinate 25,477 of JBEDBC010000030.1, forward strand.
TGTGGATAATTCAATTAGACAAAGTTTATAAATTATGTTATAATATATTTACAGATAGCTCAATCT
>JBEDBC010000031.1:0-4819 GCA_041177485.1 Candidatus Parcubacteria bacterium
AGCTAAGGCAATAGAAACCAACATACTACAGCATCAGAATATTACTTGGACTCCTATAGATCATAAAGAATTTAAATCCTTATACGAAAAAGTAATAATCCAAAAAACTGCTGATAAAAAAGGATGTATAAAATTATTAAATTATTCAATAATTTACTCTGATCTTGCGTTAATAAAACAACTACAAATAGATGGGCTCAAGGCCGCCGCCAATATATCTAAGTGCATACCGTTAATGTTAGACCAATATTTTAATGATTACTTATATCAAAACACTACAAATTTATTAAAAAAAATAGATTTATTCGGTCCTGAGTTTAGAAATGAATTCAATCTTACTCCGTTGATGTCTGCAGCATATGTAGGTAAAAAGAATTATATAGACATGTTAATTTCTTTAGGAGTATCGATAAACGCCACCGATAATAATCAGCGCAATGCTTTTATGATAGCGTTATCTAGAGCAACCGACGATATGAAGTATTGTAACGGCGTCTTTGAAGAAATTTATCAGCAATTAAAACCGGATGCAATTATATTGAAGATTAATAATAAGTTAGTTAAAATTGAATCATATAAATCTGAATATTTTTTCTTATACTTCTTAATTACAAAAATAAGGAATTCTTCTGAATATAAGGTGAGCCGATCTAAACTAACATTTAAAGCATCTAATATTAGTGTTTTACTTAAAAATTTTTCCGAATCGGTAGTGCCGAGATATCGCAAAAATCGAGATTACGTCAGCGCATTATTTGCCCGTAACGAAGTACACAGTAACTATCCTCATAATAAACAATTATTTTCTAGAATAACTCTTGGTATTTATACAATAAACCCAAATTTAGAGATAAAAATTTGTGACACGTGGTCAAAATTATAATTTAAAAGTAAGGTGTAATAAACATAACTTATAAATACTATTATTTTTATTTTTCGGCTTAATTTATCATGTGGCCACGAGACCGCATGAAATTATGCTGAACAGAAAATATTTAAAATGTTATTTTCATACACTACGGCAAAGAGAAATATTTTTCGTATAAGTTTAGTTCTTGCAACGCCTCTTACTCTTCGTCTGCCCTACCCTACCGACAAACACTGATTTGTCGGATAAGCAATTACCGTGTATATCTTATATAACTATTATATATCTATTATATAATAGTTATATTTTTTTATCTATATATTCTGCAACCACTCTTACTATAAAACTAGATCTGTTACCTTCTGTTGGGTGATTTTTTAAATACTGATTTAGTTTTTTATAAAATGAATCTGACATAGAAATCATTCTTCCTTTAAATTTATCTTTTATATTTTGGTCTTCCAGATAATCTATGTCTTTTAATTTATTACTGATAAATGTTTGTTCTATATCAGACATTTTATTTGGATTGGGTATAAATCTTTTTTGTGATGACATATATTTGCTTATATAAATTGTTTAATTTATGTATAATTATTATATAATAGCTATACAATAATTATACACTAGTTATATAATGCTGTTTTATTATACAAAGTATTTCGTTAGCACAATCTTCTATTTCCTTTGAAGCCTTTTCATCTTGAGGAGAACATTCTATAACCCCCTTACCGCTTTTTATTGAATGTTTAAACGCAACTCTTTCTTTGATTATGCATTTTAAAATATAATCTGGATTAATGTTGTTGCTATTAATAAAATTTAATGCATCTTCTACAGCTAGGCTTGAATGGATACTAGGCACTTTATTGAATAATAATAATAATGGAATTCTTCTATTTTGTATTTCCCTTAATTTCTTTAATATATTTATTAAAGATTCTATTTCCCATAAATCAACTGCAGAAGTAGAGCAAGCTGTAATAACCACATCACTTCTTAGTAGTGCACTTCTCATATTTGAATCATCTACACCAGGGCTATCGATTAAAACAAAGTATCCTTGTTGTTTTTTATCATTTGCTATTTCAAGAAGTGCTTCTCCTCTCACACCAGCAACAAAAAGTTTGTTAATTTTTTCCCCACTATCTATCATATATTCTCGAACTTTAGACCACTTACTTATCGTGCCCTGAGAATCAGCATCTAGTAAAGCTACTTTTTTACCTTGATTTAATAAGACAGTAGCCAAGTTTAAAACAAAGGTTGATTTACCGACTCCTCCTTTTGTACTCGCAACAGTTATTATGTACATACTTTCTTATGTTATCTAATTACAATAGATCTATTGTATAACAGTTATATAATATTTATACAACTGTTATTTATTCTTTATATTTTTATGAGCTAAGATTATACTTCACATATTATGTAACTTTTGTTGTGCGCCAGGTATTTTAGGCCACTAAAAAAGGAACTGCGCCAAGCATACTAGTCCACCCCTGCGCCAGGTGAGAAGTCCACTTTCAAAAGAAGAAAACAATGCTAATTTAATAACTTATTGTTAATTAAATTAGAGTTTAAATTAAATTGAATGAGGAAATATAGTATGTCAACAATTAGAGAAGTGCTGTACCAGCACATCAAAGGTAATAGCCAAAGACAGATAGCTAGATCATTTGATCTATCCAGGGATACAATAAGAAAATATATTGAGTTAGCAAAACAAGAAAATCTCAGTATTTTAGCTAGTGACTCTGAATTAAACAGGATAGCGATCAAGGTTGAAGAAAAATTATATAAGAACGAACCTATACATAGAGCATCTGCAATGATAATTCTTGCAGAATATAATGAGGCAATAGGGAACTGGCTAAAACAAAGAAGTATAACCCACACCCAAATTCGGCGTTTACTATTAGCAGAAGGCGTCAAAGTAAGTAATCGGAGTATTAACCGATATATTCAAAAAGCTTTTCCTAAGCTACCCAAGAATACTATTCATATAAAGACTGAACCAGGTCAAGAAGCTCAGGTAGATTTTAGTTATATTGGCAAGATGCAGGATGTTAATGGTAAAAATAGAAAACTTTATGCTTTTGTAATGACGCTGTCCCATAGTCGTTATCGTTACGTAGAGTTTGCTTTTTCACAGGACCAGGTTAGTTGGGCTCAGCTCCATGTAAATGCTTTCAACTTTTTTGGTGGTGTACCGAGTAGGGTAATATTGGATAATTTAAAAGCCGGGGTCATTAAACCTGATATTTATGACCCTACTTTAAATGAGACTTATTCAGAATTATCAAGGTTTTATGGTTTTACAATAGACCCGACTAAAGTTTTTAAGCCGGAGCATAAAGGCAAAGTGGAACGCTCTATTAGGATAGTTAGAGAGCAACTTATAGCCGGTAAATCATATAGCAATATTATAGAGGCGAATATTGAAGCTATCAAGTGGTGTAAAAATGAAATATCACATAGAGTATGTACTACAACAGGATCGAAGCCAATTGATACATTTTTATTGGAAGAAAAGGAATGTTTACTTCCTATACCTTCAGGTATTTTTGATATGCCGATTTGGACTAGATGCAGGGTACAAAAAGATCACCATTTTGTAGTCAAAGGTAATTTTTATTCGGTACCGACAAAATATATAGGAGAAGAAGTTAGTGTTCGAGTGGGGATAAAGGCTGTTACGGCTTACTATAAACATCAAATCATAAAAACCCATCCGAGGAATTATAATAAAGGTCAATGGATTACCGACGAAAAAGATTACCCAAAATCTGCTTTATATTATTTAGAGAATAACCCAGAGAAATGTTTAAGTTGTGCTAAAGATATAGGTAATTCTACACACCAGGTAATAAGTAGAATTCTTGCATCAGGCGGTAGAATATCTGTACGTAAAGTTCAAGGTATTTTAAGATTATCCCAGACATACGGTAATGACAGACTAGAAGCTGCATGTTTGCGAGCTGTGTCTTATGATAATTATACTTATGAGGCTATATCCAATATTTTAAAAAATAAACTGGATCAGTACTCTATTCCTAATATTGAAGGCGGTAAAGTAAAGAATATTACGGCTAATGCTTATATTAGAGATCCTAAAGAATATAGTTCTGATATGGAGGTCAATTATGCATAACTTGCAACTTGATAATTTAGTACAGCAACTAAGGTTATTAGGTATATCCGATAGCTTGGAGAGTAGATTAAGACAAGCAAGGGATGCAACAATGTCATACGAAGAATTACTTTTAATGTTATTCCAGGACGAGTTGGATAATAGAAACCAAAGCTCTCTACAGAGAAGAGTTACCCAAGCAAAATTTGAAGAAACAAAAACATTTGAAGGCTTTGATTTAAAACGTTATTCACTGAAAATTAGACATGCAATTAATGATTTAATGACAGCAAAATTTATTAAGGAAAAGAATCACGTAATTATTATGGGACCGGTAGGTACCGGTAAAACGCACTTATCTCAAGCTCTTGGAATGTTGGCTTGCCAACGTAATAAAAAGGTAAAGTTTATAAGGAGCAACGAGTTGCTTAACGAATTTTACCGTTCTAGAGCTGATTTTACTTATGACGCTATTTTTAAGCGTTATACAAAAGTTGATTTATTGATCTTAGATGATTTTGGCCTAAAAACCTTATCAGCGGAACAATCATCTGATTTATATGATTTAATAGCGGCCGTGCATATAAATGCTAGTCTGATCATTACCACAAATAGGAAAATTGAAACATGGGCGGAAATATTTTTTGATCCTGTTATGGCTAACGCTGCTTTGGATAGAATAGTTAATAATTCGTATAGAGTAGTATTAGAGGGTGATTCTTACCGAAAAAACTTTACGCCAAAATTTAAAATGGAGGATGACAATATGATACAAAAAAGTTAGTATATAGTGGACTTCTCATCTGGCGCAGGGGTGG
>JBEDBC010000032.1:0-8614 GCA_041177485.1 Candidatus Parcubacteria bacterium
AATCAAGAGTAAAGTTGATGCTAGTACTAAGAGCTATCACTGCAGAGCAGGGATTCAAAGCTGATGAAAAAGAAGTACAACATCGCATACATCATATTCTAGAGCGATACTCTGAGAAAGATAAGCAGAATATTGATATGGCACGATTGACAACTATAGTTACAGCCGAGATTACAGATAAGATGGCTCTGGATTATCTTGGTAACTTATAATTATTGGATAAATAGTTCAGAGGTGATATCTAATATTGCCTCTGAGCAATTTACAGATTCCTAAATATCTATTATAATTGATATATAGCGCGTATAGCTCAGTTGGTTAGAGCGCATCCTTGACGTGGATGAGGTCAATGGTTCGAATCCATTTACGCGCACTATGAAAAACATAATACCTAACTTTAGTCTAGCTATACAATTAGGTATATTAGTCGGAGCTTTACTAGGCTCCTTTTTTATTTTACAGTCGGTATGGATTATAGGCACAATCCCTTTTGTGATAGTAATATTTTGGCTATATAGGGATATTAGGTTAGTAGCTATATTAGTTACTCTTATAGCTATGATTTGTTTTGGATTATATGTTAATTCTATTTTATATAAATATAGCAAAATTCAAGACTCAATCCCAAATAAATTAGACGGTATAGAGGTTAAGATTGAGTCAAGTCCTAGATTACAGGCCTTTGGTTATCAATATAAAGTTTATATCCCCCAATATCAGGCTAAGGCTTTTATGACTATAAATAATTCAGAGCTTGAGTATGGACAATTAATCAAGGTGAAGACAAAAACCTCCATACCTAAAGAATATGGAATACAAAGATTTTTATTAGGTAAGGGAGTGCATATTTATATGAGTGTTTCCCAATATTCTCTCATAGAGAATTCAAATTGTGGGTTACGATGTGTTGGTATGAGGGTAATTCATAGTATGCGTAATTATATACTAAATAAAATTGATACGGCTTATCCAGGAAGGGTAGGTGAGTTCTTAAAAGGTATTTTGATTGGCTACACGGATACTTTACCAGAGGATATTAAGGAATCTTTTAAAAAAACTGGAGTTAGTCATGTTCTAGCTGTATCTGGATATAATATGGCAATTATAGTTATGTTAGTTTATCAGCAGATGATGAATAGGCAGGTTTCAAGAAGTATTTCTTTTTGGACTACAATTATAATGATGGTCACGTTTACTTTATTAACTGGGGCAGAAGCTTCAATTATGCGGGCAGGTGTTTTTGCCAGTCTTATTCTAAGTGCTGAGTTTTTACAACGTTATGTTGGTGGTATACGGCCTCTGATTTTGTGTGCTACAATTTTAATTATTATCAACCCTTTATATATAGCCTATGATATTGGGTTTCAGCTATCATTTTTGGCAGTAATTGGCTTAATTGTATATGGTCAAATTTTCAAAACCCATACTGAAGGTATACCTAGTTTAGGAGTCTTACCAATGATAGGGGAGACAGTCTTTGCTCAAATTTTAGTTTTACCAATTTTGATTTATTATTTTGGAGAGATTTCTATCATCTCTATTTTAGCTAATATATTAATTGTCCCAATTATCCCTTTAGCTATGGCTTGGGGTAGTTTGACTAGTTTATTTTTGAGCCTAGATATTTTTACCTATCCTCTCAATTTGATTATTAGTTTTGTTTTATCTATCAATAAGTATCTAGGAACTATTAGCTGGGCTAGTTTGAATTTACCATCAATATCAGGCTATATGCTAGTCTCAATTTATGGTATATTAGGTATAAGTTATATGCTATATATAAAGTATAATAAAAAAATCTATGCTCAAAGCTAAAATAATAACTTTCATCCTAAGTGTAATAGTTTTTACTTATACTGCTCAAGAATATAGACAGATTTATAGTCCAGTTGATCAGATCTCTTTTCTAAATGTAGGACAAGGAGATGCTAGTTTAATTCTTTCCAAAAATGGTGAGAAAATTATAATCGACTGCGGGCCAGATTCTAAAGTCATAGATCAACTAGAATCTAAATTAGGTTTCTGGACTAAGAATATCGACATATTGATTATTACTCATGGGGATAAAGATCATTATGGTGGCTGTAAAGAAATTGTGGATAAATATAATGTGTATAAAGTTATGATTAATGGAGTTTTTGATAGTAAAAATAAAAGCTATCAGTCTTTATTGGATTATCTTAAAGCTAAAAACATACAAGTACTACCAGCTATTGAGAATACTTTTATTACAATCTCAGATACTATAGAGTTACAGCTATTGAATCCCCAAACCAATCTCTGGGGACAAGATATCAAAGATGATAACCCATATTCTATTGTCATTTTATTGCGCAGCCAAAAACAATCAATACTACTGACTGGAGATGCTGATTCTAAGACAGAAGATAAAATTTTAACTAAATACCCTGAATTAGATGTAGACATTCTAAAAGCTGGACATCATGGTAGTAAAACTTCTACCTCAGAAAAATTACTAGATGTTATTACTCCTAAACAAGTCATTATATCAGCTGGAGCTAACAATCCGTATAATCATCCTCACCCAGATATTATTAATAGTATAAAAAATAAGAATATAGAAATTCAAGAAGTCAAAAACTTTATGACAGGTATTGACATTTTATTATAAATATAGTAGTATGATAAAACTTGTTAACACTTTATCTTTAATTATATGGAAGAACAATTATTACTTAAACTTCGCTCTCTTGGATTCTCAGATAAAGAATCTAAGGTATATGTTGCCTCACTTAAATTAGGTTCTGCCCCGATTCAGAAAATTGCTAAATTAGCTACTGTTAATCGAGCTACCACCTATGTTGTAGTGCAAGGATTTATGAACAAAGGACTTATGAGCTCTTATACTAAAGGTAAAAAAAGATTATTTACCCCTGAGTCTCCAGACAAATTATCTGCTTTGATTAGACAAGACAAAGCTGAAGTTGAAGCTAAAGAACATACCATTAATGAGATTTTACCATCTTTAAGTAATCTATATGATACTACTCAAGGTGGTAATAGGCCTCAAGTCAGATTCTATGAAGGTAAATTAGGTCTTAATGCAGTTAGAGAGGAAGTATTAAAATCTAAGTCTAAGGAAGCTTTTGGTATATTTAATTTAGATGCTAGAGAAGGAGTATTTACTGCAGAAGAGAGTAATGCATTTAATAAAAAGCGTATTGCTAAGAAAGTAAGTAGTCATTCCATATATTCCTCAGGTAAGGGAGATATTTTACAAGATTCTAAATCAGATAGAACCTTATATAAATATATTGATAAGTCAAAATACAATTCACCAATTGATATTAGTGTATTTGATGATAATTTAGCTATTACTTCATTCAAAGAGCCTATGATGTCAGTGATTATACAAAATGAATCCATAGCTAATGCTATGAGGCAAATCTTAAATTTGGTAGAAAAGTCTGATACAAAATAAAAAGTTGAAGACGCCGAGCAATGTTGCTCAGCGTCAGGTTGGTTTATGGATCATTAGCAGATCATTTTTCACTCCCACCCTAAATTGGGTATATAGTACAGGTGTAATATAACATAAAACTCGAATCTTGTCAAATTTTTTGTAAGAAAACTAAAAGGAGAGATATTTGTCTCTCCTTTTAGTTTAGTGATAGTATTATTTAGTAGACTCTACAATTTGAGAGAAAACTTCTGGCTTTTGTTCAGCTAAATAAGCTAAACTCTTACGGTCAAGCTCAACTTTAGCTTTACTTAAATTGTTGATAAATCTACTATAGGCAATTCCATTAGCTCGACTAGCAGCATTTATTTTAGCTTGCCATAAGACTCTCTTATCTCGCTTTTTATTACGTCTATCTCTATAGCTATAGCTCCAAGCATGCAATAAAGCTTCTTTAGCGGCTCTAAAGTTTGTCTTGCGTCGCCACTTAAAGCCTTTAGCATGTTGCAAAAGGTTTTTTCTTCTTTTACTGGCGGTAACTCCTCGTTTAATTCTCATAATATAGTCTTAAATTCTTACTGATTCAATACTCTCTTGATTTTTTTGATTGATGTATTTATCACTTGAGTCTTGCGTTTTGATCTTCTGGAGTCTCCAGATTGTTTTGCCAAAAAGTGGTTCTGAGCTACTTTACGTGCTATCACTTTGTTCTTTTTGGTCAAAGCAATTCTTTTTGACAGCGATTTTCTAGTCTTGAGCTTAGGCATATATTAGATTATAAATTAAATTCTCAATTCGATGTTATCAATTTTATCACAATTAAATCTTTTTTGCAAGTATTACACTAAACCCTTGTGGGGATTTCTTTAATTCTTGTTCTAATCGGATATTTTCAGGCAGGTTATTGAGTATATTTTGCATTTTTTCAGCAGCTTGATTAGCAAAGGCTTTTTCTCTTCCTCTTAGATACATATCAAGTTTTACCTTATGTCCTTGGTCAAGAAATTTGTAAGCTTGTTTTAATTTGACCTCCAAATCATGCGACTCAATTTTGAATCCGATTCTTAGAGCCTTTAGCTCAACTTTTTTTTGTTTAGCTTTGTGTAGTCTCTGTTGTTTGGATTGAGTGTATAAAAACTTGCCATAATTCATCACTTTACAAACTGGAGGCTTTCCATCTGGTGCAATTTCAACTAAATCCAAATTAGCCTCTCTAGCTTGTCTTAGAGCCTCATCTATACTAACTACTCCAATCATTTTACCTGTTGCATCAACAAGCCTGACTTCTGGGCTTGTGATATTGGTGTTAATTCTCTGATTTGTTTTTGACTTGGACGTAGTTTGTTGTGACATTGAGTAATAAATTATTAATAGGTGGAGATGATGGGAATTGAACCCATGTATAGCCCAGTATCTTTATACAATTACTTAGAGAAATAGGAAATTGCTTTTGAGTGTACTATATTCTTAATTAATTTCCAAAGATAGAATGTAGCAGAGCCACAAAAAAGTTTTGAATAATATCCTTTGTGGGAGAATATTATTCTATCAACATATATATGACACCAAAATTCTTTTATGTTGACTCAAAGATTTTGATGGCAGTTGCTAAATTAAATAATTAGGCTACTGCGTAACCGAACCCACTATAGGATCGGTTTGCAAAAGGTTTTGCATTTAGGTTTGTCTGACTTGGGTCTCGCGACAGACATACGAGTTCTCATTGTATATAGATGCAAATGAACTAGCAAAGCGAAACATCCCCATTGTAGAGTTATTTGATTCGCAATATTCGCTGAATAGATCTTTTTTCTTCTCTATCCCGAATACTTTGGCGTTTATCAACTTTTTTCTTACCTTTAGCAAGAACAAGTTCTAGTTTGATAAGGCCATTCATTAAGTATAGCTTAATTGGGATAATTGTCAAGCCTGAAGCGGATTTTTTAGCTATTAGAGAATTTATCTCAGCTCGCCTCATTAGTATTTTACGGGGGCGGTCAGATTCATATTTAGTGTCCGGGTGATTTTGGTAATGAGGAATATTGCAATTGATCAAAAACAGCTCATTATCTTTAATTGTAATATAGGCTCCTTTGAGGCTTGCGTGTCCTAATTTTACTGATTTTACTTCATTTCCTAATAATTGTAACCCAGCCTTATAAGTATCAAGAACGGTGTAATCAAAACTAGCTCTTGTATTATTTGATAAAGTTTTCATAAAATTGCTTTTAATAAATTTTATTATATCATAAAATAGTCATATTGTGATATAATAAAAATAAGGTATAAATTTTAATTTTATTATATGAAATTGGTTATCAATGGTTATTTTTTATCAAAGCCAAAAACAGGTATAGGACAGTATTTACTACAGATTTTATCTCATCAAAAATGGAACTTTGATATTATAATTTTATTACCATCGTACTTGAGGGATGAGACAAAGGACATCTCTAAAGTTATCAAACATCAAATCCAATATGTTCAGAATTTTTATTCTCGCAATGATTTGTTAGCTCAATTTATGTGGGAGAAATTTATTTTCCCACGAGAAGTTAGTAGGCAAAAAGCTAACGTAGTCTGGAGCCCACAACCAACTATTTCCGTTATTCCCAACATAAAACATATTATGACTGTACATGACGTAATCTATTGGAGATTGCCAGAATATATTCCAAATTGGAAAATGAAGATCTATGTAAAACTATTAGGTCTAGCCATAAAAAAAGCTGATCAAATTATTACGATTTCTAAATTTTCAGCAAAAGAAATATCTAGTATATTCAATATTCCTTTTACTAAAATACCAATTATTACACCAGCCTCACCTAGAATTAGGTTAGAAAATAATACATTTTTTAAGAAAGAATCTAGATATATCTTCTATGCTGGAGGACTAGATATAAGAAAAAACGTTCCTAGATTAATTGAGGCTTTTTCTATTATAGAGTCGCAATATGATAATTTGAAGCTATATATTTCTGGGAATTATTTTTCTAGCCCGATTATCCCAGACTTGCTTGAAATTATTAAAGATTATGCTCTAGAAGACAAAGTTAAACTATTAGGCTATATTTCTGATGAGGATTTAGTTAATTATACTAAGAACGCTGATATTTTAGCTTACCCCTCTCTATATGAGGGATTTGGAATACCAATTTTAGAGGGATTGAGTTTGGGCACACCAGTTATTACCTCTAATATAGGTGCTATGAAAGAAGTTGGTGAAGACTCTGCTGTATTAGTAAATCCTTATTCAGCTAAATCTATTGCCAAAGGCATTTCAAGTATTTTGGATGATGATTTGTTGAGACAGTCTTTGATAGTTAAAGGTATAAATAGGAGTCTTGATTTTAATTGGGAAAAGAGTGCCAATAAATTGGGAAAGTTATTTCAGAGCTATCATTAATATTGGGTGATTTCTATTTTTGACTTTTAGGTCATAATAATGTATATTATAAATAAATTATTGAATAGCAATTCAACACATATGGCAAGAATTAATCCAGAGATAGAGACATTTGCAAAAATTAAAGTAGTTGGGGTTGGGGGAGCTGGAGGTAATGCTCTCAAGAGAATGATCGAGTCAGATATAAAAGGAGTAGAGTTCGTAGCCGTTAACACAGATGCACAAGATTTGCATCACTCTCAAGCTGAGCACAAAGTTCACCTAGGTAAAAATTTAACTAGAGGTCTAGGGGCTGGGATGAACCCAGAAGTCGGAAGAAAGTCGGCCGAGGAAAGTAAAGAAGAAGTCTATCAAGCAGTTAATGGGTCTCATATGATTTTTATTACAGCTGGAATGGGGGGAGGTACTGGTTCAGGAGCTTCTCCTGTCATTGCGCAGGCAGCTAAAGAAAGTGGAGCTCTCACAGTAGCAGTTGTCACGAAGCCATTTATGTTTGAAGGCGTGCAAAGAAAAAGAATAGCCGAGGCAGCTTTTGAGGAGTTGAAAAAAAATGTAGATACAATTATAACTATACCAAATGATAAGATTTTAAATATTATTGATAGGAACACCCCAGTTCTTGAAGCATTTTCTATGATTGATGATGTTTTAAGGCAAGGTGTGCAAGGTATTTCTGATTTGATTACCACCCCGGGACTTGTTAATGTAGATTTTGCTGATGTCAGCGCTATTATGAAAAATGCTGGTTCAGCCTTGATGGGTATTGGCAGTGCAGCAGGAGAAAATAGAGCAGTCACAGCAGCTAAGATTGCTATTAATAGCCCATTATTAGATGTATCTATTAAAGGCGCAAAGGGAGTGTTGTTCAATGTAACTGGTGGAAAAGATTTATCAATGGCAGAGATCAATGATGCTGCTAATGTGATTATAGAATCAATTGATCCTGATGCTCAGGTTATTTTTGGAGCTGTTATCAATGATAAGTTAAATGAAGGAGAAGTCCAAGTCACTGTCATTGCTACAGGTTTTGACCAAAAAGAAGATAAGCCTAAAATTAGCGTCTTGCAAGATAAGGAACAGTCTTCCACTCAGGATGAGATGAAAAAAATTGCAGAAGAGCAAGAGCTAAAACAGCAAGAAGAATCTCGTCAGAAAGAGATAGAACTCAAAAAAGATGAATTTATCAAAAATGTAGACTCTGATCTAGAGGATGAATTCGAATTACCTGCATTTATTAGAAATAAATTAGGTAAAAAATAAGTATTTACTTTGCAGGGAAGGGTAAATACAATTAAGAATTAGGAATTAGGAATTAAAAGTTAAGAATTATAAATTATTTTTTTATTTGTAGGGGAGACTTTTCAATCGCCTTTGCCCTTAAAGTTCACCTCTTGAGGGGTGGACAGCTGCGCTGGACGGGGTGGAGTGTTTTGCAATTTGAGTTTCTGTCCTCCCTTGGGGTAGGTGTCACTATAGGTGACGGAGCAGGACTGAGTTTTTGCAACTCGAGTTTCTTTCCTCCTCCGAAGGAGGACAAAAAGCTCACAGGCGACTTACAGGTCGTCCTTATTATTTAAAAATCCACAACTCACCATTTACCACTCATAATTCAAAAAAAGACATATCCACAAACCAAAGATTTGAAAAAAACAATAAAGTGATATAATAAAGCATATAAATACACCCTCAAAGTACTTGACAGAAATTCTGGGGGGGGTAAAATAGTATACAGAGGAATAATACAAATTAATAAATACATATGAAACAAACTCATAAAAGTACAA
>JBEDBC010000033.1:0-7988 GCA_041177485.1 Candidatus Parcubacteria bacterium
ACTTCTATATTATATTGGGTTGGCTCGATTTTGGCTTGTAAGTCTTTAGAATCTGTATGTGCCATATGTTTTTAGATTTATTATATACATATTATAGCATATAGCTTTTTCTCTATTCAAAAATATTATTTTATAGTACAATATATTCTAAATACTTGAGACAGAACTGATAAGAATAGAATGATATATTGGAATCAAAGATTGGTGGTGTTACTGATGGCTATAATTGCGGTTATATTAGTATCTGTTAGTGCGTTTGTATCACCAAAAGGAGATGAATTGTTGGAGAAAAAAGCATCTTTGTCTTACAATTCTATGTCAGACCCTAGTCGTACTTTTAGTGTGGATCAAGAGGCTAATATACCAACTTGGTTTACGGGAGCTATAGCCCTATATTTAGCTATGAATGCAGCTCTGATTGCCTCAGCCGTCAAGTCTCAAGGTAAGTCATCCTGGGCTTGGAGAGGGATTTCTCTTATGGGAATTTATATTGCTATGGATGAGGTGGCTGGATTCCATGAATTGGCAATTGACCCTATTAGACATAATTGGGATATTAGTCCTTGGTTGTATCAGGCTTGGGTGATACCTGCTATGGCTTTGGTGATTTTGATTTCTATTATATATAGCAGATTTATTTTGAGAATCCCTATCTATACAAAAGTTTATTTGATATTGGGAGCACTTACTTATGTAACTGGAGCTATAGGTGTAGAGGCTATAGGTGGCTTTGTTTTGTCTACACAGGGCTTGAGTGATTGGTATGTAGAATTGTCACATATCGAGGAGTTTATGGAAATGATGGGATTGATTATTATATTATATTCAGTGGTGGAGTACGCAAGGCGAGACCTTAAGTCTATGACCATTATGCTGAGGTAATTTATTTGATAAATATTGACAAAAATACAAAAGTATGATAATGTGCAAACATAATTATTGAGTATAGATTATGATTTCAAACATTTTATTAAGCTTAATTATATCAATGATAATTATCTTAATAGTAGGCCAGATTTTTGCATGGGATGCTACAATATGGACAAACACTGCTATATTGTTAAGTTTGGTATGGAGTATATTTTTGATTAATGCAAGAGAGATATTTAGATTTATTGAGATTTTAGTTATTGAGATTGCTGTTAGAGTTTTAGATTGCATAGCTAATTTACAAGGATTTAAAGTTCAAAAAGCTGACGGACATTTATTAGAAGAGGTCTATAAGCTAAGGCATAAGGTATATTTGGAGACAGGATACATTGATGATTCAAAAGAACATAATATATTTGTTGATAATTATGATCCGTTTTCTACAAACTTGGTTGTTATAAAAGATAAAAAAGTTGTTGGGACATTGAGAATTATTTTTTATAATAAGTTAACTAGGTTGTCTACTCTAAATTATTTTAACTTAGATATATCTGAGAGTGAATTAATAGAATATGTAGATGTCGGTAGATGGGTTAATGATCCAGATTATAGAGCAAAAAAAACTAAAAACCCTTTAGTCACTGTATTATTGGGACTCAAATTATATCTATATTTGTTAAAAAGTAGAAAAAGGTTTATAATGGTAATGTTAAAACATCCAAAGTTAAAGTTACATATTGAAAGAACATTTAACATTAAGTTTAAATCACCTAAAATATTACCTCTCACAAAACATAACTATAAAGCAAGGGAAGAGATTAAAGGGTATTTTGCTAGCCCAGATGAAATAGAAGTTGGCATTTTAGAGTTAAAGGTAAGACAATTATTTAGATTTTTTATCAGATAAATCTTATTTGACTATGTGATAAAAATAAAATAAAAACTGCATGTCATATACTATATTGAGTACTACAGTAATAACTATTATATTAGCATTATGTTTTTTAGTATTGGCTAGTAAAGCCAAGGGAAGAGTGTTTGGTATTACTCTTATAGGTGCAGTTATTTGGGGTTTATCTCTAAACTTAATATATAATGAAGAGGGGGGGTATATTGTATCAAAATTATTGGGGCTAAATACTCTATACTTGATTAGAATAGCTTTTTTTGGCGCTATCATAACTGTTACAGGACTTGTTTTATTTGAAAGAGTTTATTTAAGACAAAAGGTATGGAGTCCTATGGCATACTGGTTAAGTATGTTTATCTTAGCTCTTGTATTTGTGCTTACTCCAGCTATTGTGAAAGATGTTGTGGTAAAGGGGTTTAATCAATATAGATTTGAATATGGAATTTTATATTCTATTTATGGATTAGTATATTTGGGATTGTTTTTATATGCATATATTCGTATATTGCATAGATTTTTTACAACTAAAAAGAAAATAGAAAAATTACAGCTTAGATTTTTTGTCTTAGGTATTTCATTAAGTTTTTGGATAGGTTTGTTTACAAATCTTATTTACCCCGTAATATTCGGCTCCTCTGAACTTTCGAAGTTTGGGCCTTTGGGTATGGTTTTTGTCGGTATATTCACCACTTATGCAATTTTCAAACATCACCTCTTTAATATTAAGATGATTTTATCAGAAATTTTGTTGGGGGTTATGGGTATTATTTTGTTTATTTATATTTTTCTGGCTCGTAATACGTATGAAGTTATAGTTAGTATTATCTTCTTTATTTTATTTGTTGTATTAGCTATTAATCTATTAAGAGAGCTATTAAGAGGTATTAAAAGAGAACGTGATTTGGAAATTTCAAATCGTAAATTAGAAGAAACTATTGAATCCAAAGATTTATTTTTACGTATGGCTTCTCATCAACTACGAACTCCTTTGACTTCGGTGAATGGCTTTTTATCATTGATATTAGAACAATGGCAAGGTAAATATAAAATGAATGAATTTACAAGAGACGATTTGATCAAGGTTTATATTAATGTTCAAAGACTAATTTATATTGTAAATGATATTCTGGCATTTAATTCTATTCGAGCTAATCGCTTTGGTATTGTCATTAGGCCTAAAGTTGATATAAAAGATGAGTTAAATTATTTGATTGAGGATAATAAATATATATTAGATCACTTTAGCACAATTGTCTCTTTGAAGGTGGTGGGGAATGATTTTAGCGCCGCTATAGATAGTGTTAGAATGAGAGAGGTTTTTCAAAACTTATTATCTAATGGAATTTATTATGGTAATGGTAAGGTGTGGCTTACTTTAATTGATGAGGGTGATAGGCTAAGAATTAGATTTAGAGATAATGGTAAAGGTATAGATGATAAAATTAGAGATAAAATTTTTCAGCCTAGATTTAGAGCCCGTGATGAGTTTGATAAAAACCCTAACGGTTCTGGTCTTGGCTTGTTTATATCTAAAACGATTGTAAATATGCATAATGGTACCTTAAAATTAAAATCGTCATCATCTAGTCATGGGGCTGTTTTTGAAATAAAAATTTTAAAGCAGCCAGCTATAGAAAATGAATAGCTGTAAACATGTGTTATAATATAATCATTAAGATATAAAAATGATTATATGAATAAAATACAAGAATATTATAGAGAGTCTATAGAGTCCGTGATGTCTGATTTAAATTCTGCTAATAATGGTCTGACTTCCAAAGAAGTTACAGTGAGACAAGAGCAGTATGGTTATAATGAGTTAAAGTCTCATAAAAGTGCCTCACCAGTTTTGATGTTCTTAAAACAATTTAATAATGGGTTGGTTTATGTATTGTTATTATCAGCTACACTCTCAGCTTTATTTGATCATTGGGTAGATTTTTGGATTATTATTGTCATCGTTGTTATTAACTCTATTATTGGATTTTCTCAAGAGTATAGAGCTGAGAGAGCTGTGTCGGCTCTAGCTCAGAAAATTTTGGTCAAGACTAAGGTTTATCGAGATGGCCATCTGGAGGAGCATGATGCTAAAGATTTGGTGCCAGGGGATATTATTGTCCTAGAAGAAGGAGATAAAGTTCCAGCTGATGCTAGGCTGATTGAGTCTGTTGAATTGCAAACTATAGAAGCAGCTTTGACTGGAGAGTCACAACCAACTCAGAAATCTTTAGATATAATTACAGAAGAAGTCGGAATTGGGGACAGGAGTAATTCAGTTTGGATGGGAACGCTAGTAGCTACTGGTTGGGCAAAAGCTATAGTGGTAGCTACGGGTATGGACACTCAAATTGGAGCTATTGCTGACGATATCCAAAAAGTACCTCTTGAAAAAACACATTTTCATACTCAGACGGCTGTTTTATCTCGGCAGTTGGCAATTTTTGCTTTTAGTTCAGCGGCAATTTTGTTTGTGATAGGATTCTGGTTCCGAGGCTTACCTTTAGATGAGATGATAGGATTTACTCTATCTGCTCTGGTAGGAGGAATACCTGAGAGTTTGCCAGTAGTTTTGGTAGTGGTATTAGCTATCGGAGCCAAGAGAATGAGTGATAAAAAAGCCATTATCCGGTCTCTGCCAGTAACGGAATCTCTAGCCGTGATGGATACTATTATTACGGACAAAACTGGGACTTTGACTGAGAATAATATGACAGTGCAAAAGTTGTATGTGTTAGATGAGTCTATAGTAGATGTTACTGGTAGAGGATTAGAAAAACAAGGTGAATTTAAACAGAATAATAATACGATTTTACCTCTTGACTATCCAGCTATTGCAAAACTATTACATATTGCCGGACTGGCTCATAATGGTCAGTTATATGAAGAAGTTTTGTATAATGGTCAGTCTACTACTAAAAGTATTGGAGACCCTACGGAGGTAGCTTTGGCTGTCTTATCTCTCAAAGCTAATCTGAATAAAGATGTATTAGACAATGAATGGAATAGATTAGCTGATTTACCTTTTCGCTCGGAGAACAAATTCCGAGCAAGCTATGTATATAACAAAGATCAGGATGCCTATCAGCTGATGGCCATAGGAGCTAGTGAGACTTTGCTAAAATTAAGTAATAAAATTTTAGATAAAAAAGGTAATATAGTAGATTTAACTGCTGAGCATATACAAGAGGTTAATCAGCAAATAGTACAATTTTCCAAACAAGCTATGCGAGTAATAGCTCTTGCTTATAGAGATGAGAAAGAGGGATTAAAATCTATTCAAGCCGAGCAAGTGCAAAATCTAGTCTTTGTAGGTATAGTTGGGATTATAGATCCACCCCGAGCTGAAGTAGCTGATGCCATTGCACAGGCCAAAAAGGCAGGAGTCAGAGTGATTATGGCTACAGGAGACCATAAAGATACCGCGATTGCGATTGCCAAATCTATTGGTTTGATAGATGAGACAGGAGATGCTTTGACTGATGATGAAATCCAAGCCTTATCTGATAAAGAATTATATACTAAGCTCAAAACCGTCTCTGTACTAGCTAGATTGAGCCCAAGGACTAAACTCAGAGTGGCCAGTATATTGCAAAAACACAAGCATATCGTGGCTATGACTGGAGATGGGGTAAATGATGCCCCAGCCCTCAAAAAAGCCGATATAGGCATAGCTATGGGTATCAGAGGCACAGATGTAGCCCGTGAGGCCAGCGATATTGTACTTACTGATGATAATTTTGTCAGTATCATCTCGGCTCTGGAAGAGGGGAGAGTGATATTTAGGAATGTACAACAGACTAGTATTTTCCTCATTACTACTAGTATTGCCGAGATTTTATTATTTATGTTGACACTTAGTCTTGGGTTACCGTTGCCACTTTTGGCTATACAGGTGTTGTGTCTAAATTTAGTCACTAATGGAATTTCAGATATTGCCCTTGCCACCGAGCGAAGTCATAAAAATATACTATTAGAAAAACCACTCCCAGCCAATATGAAAGTAGTCTCACCTAATACTTATCCATATATTATCTTGATGACATTGACTATGACTGCTTTAGGCTTTTGGATTTTCTTAGCCTATTTGGGTAATGGAATAGAACAGGCAAGAACAATGTTTTTCCTTTGTCTATCCCTGATGCAATTAGCGAATACCTATAATATGCGATCCCCAAAAGAATCTTTATTCAGCATCGGCTTTTTCTCCAATAAGATGATCAATTTAGCCTTCGCTGCCTCAACTCTCATCTTAGCAGCTATGATAACCCTCCCATTCCTTCAGAATATTCTAAAATTCACCCCCGTCTCACTATATGATTCTATCTATTATGGCTTTATATCCATCGTCGTCGTAATCGCCGTCGCCGAACTCTACAAATGGCGAGCGAGATTGGAGGGGAAGTAAGATGAAAGATAAGATACTTACAATAGACGAAATTATACAAATAATCACCAATAAGTATTCTGGTCTGGTAGTCAATAAAAATTGGGGAGAAATAGGTTTATTTTATAATCCAGAGCACAAATTAAAAAAAGGAGTCTATTTATTAACTTTTAAGCAGAAAGATGGAGATAATGATCAATCATCTAATCTTAATAGAAGTCCAGATCTGTATAGATTGAATTTAGGCATAAGCAGGGAGACATTTATTAAGTTGTTTGGCTGTATACCAAATCGCCCACAAGCAGGAAAGGTAATAGATATGAATTATGATTTTACATCAAAAAACATAATTATTCCACATCCAGTATATGGTTGGATGTCATGGATATGTGTTATTAACCCAACAAACTCTACATTAAAGACAATACTTCCGCTAATAGATGAAGGTTATCAATTATGCCTACAAAAATATAACAAAAGATTGGGAAAATAGTTTTTTGGGAGTAAAAATAGGTAGTATGTTATAATGTTTATATATTATAAACTAAAAACTATGAAAAAAGACAGTGCAATAATAATATTTAATCAAAAGCAAGTTCGTAGAACTTGGGATGTAGAAAAAGAGCTTTGGTACTTTTCGGTTGTGGATGTAATTGAGATTTTAACAGATAGTCCTCGACCAAGAAAGTATTGGAATGCATTAAAAACAAAGTTGAATAATGAATGCAGTGAACTGTCCCAAAAAATGGGACAGTTGAAAATGAACTCGTCTGATGGTAAAAGCTACCTTACTGATGTACTAGACACGGAAAATATTTTAAGACTAATTCAATCAATTACAATCCCAAAATTTCTTTGACTTTCATTATGGTGACTTTTTCTTGGCGGGTGAGTTCGTCTAGTGCATTTTGGATGGATTTGAGATTGGTTTTCATCTCGGGGATGATGACATATTCTAGGGCATTGACTCGGCGTCTGGTGGCTTCGATTTCCTCGGCTAGTAGTCTGGCGGTGAATTCTATCTCGGCTAATTTTACTAATAGTGGTAGTATATTTTGTAAGGTTAAGAGGGCTTGATCTAAATCTTTGGGGGTGCCTAATGTTCCATATTGAAAAGGGTCTCCCTGTAAATGTGGGATTATATGTGGGATAGTGACTCCCATAATAGATTTTTTTTGTAATTCTAGATAAGTTTTGGCTTGTGAGAGATGGATTAGCTCTTGTATGGCTTCAGTGGAGATTTTGGTCTGAGCGAACTCAAACAATTGTATGGCCTCTACAACTTTTGGGGTTAATTCTCCTCTGAGCTTGATTACTTCTTGGATAATGGCTAAGAATTCTTGGATGAGCCCATCTCTTTTGTCGGTGAGTAAACTATGTCCGCGAGAAGCGGTTTTAATCTTCTTCTTTAGCTTGAGGGCTTCTTGTCTAGTCGGTTTGACGGCGGGCATACTTATTTGGAGTATTTATCTATAAATTCGGGCTTGATTTTCTTGAGTTCTTTTCTTGGGAGGATAGATAATAAGTCCCAAGATAAATCTAGTGTGTCTAGAATTGTGCGGTTTTCTCGTCGCCCCTGTCTGATATATCTATTTTCAAAGGCTTCAGCGAACTTGATATAGGCTTTATCTGTCTCAGATAGAGCAGATTCTCCTAGAATTAGGGCTAATTCTTTGATTTCTATACCTTTGGCATAGGATGAGGCCATTTGCTCTTTGACGGCTGATAAATCTTCTCGGCTGTATTTTTTGTTTACCCCAATTCGTGATAGGGAGCCGATTGGTTGTATCGGTGGGTATATTCCTTGATTATGTAGTTCTCGAT
>JBEDBC010000034.1:0-11692 GCA_041177485.1 Candidatus Parcubacteria bacterium
TATCTTGCTATTGAGCAAGATTTAGTCATTATCCCAGCTGTTAATAAGGTAGACTTGCCTCATGCTAGAGTTGGTGAAGTCAAGCAAGAAATCTGCGAATTACTAGGAGTTGATGAGTCAGAAATATTAGAAATTTCTGGTAAAACAGGACAAGGAGTACCAGCTCTTTTAGAGAGAGTTATTAATGAAGTTCCAGCCCCTGTGGCAAATTCAGTAGAAGGTGATAATTTTCGGGCTTTGATTTTTGACTCAGCTTTTGACTCTTATAAAGGTGTGATTGCTCATATTAGAGTTGTCGATGGACATATTTCAACTGCCGATAATATTAAAATGTTGGCCAAAAAACAAGAAGCACAAGTTCTAGAACTAGGAGTTTTTACTCCTCAGATGACTAAACTAGATACTCTCTCAGCCGGTATGATCGGGTATATTGCAACGGGGCTTAAAAATGTAGAAAACGTGAGAGTTGGAGATACTATTATCAAATTTCCAGCGGGACAAGATTTAGCCCCTTTAGCAGAGTATATGGAGCCAGTACCCGTGGTTTATGCTAGTATTTTTGTGTCAAGTACTGAAGAATATCCAGTATTAAGAGATGCTCTGAATAAACTCAAATTATCTGATTCTTCTTTAGTCTTTGAACCAGAATCCAAAGAAGCTCTAGGAAAAGGATTTAGATGTGGATTCTTAGGTATGCTACATCTAGATATTATTACTGAGAGACTAAGGAGAGAATATGATTTAGATCTTATTATTAGTACACCATCTGTTGCCTATATTGTAGAGCAAACTAATGGTGATAAATACACAATTTATTCCGCCACAGATTTCCCAGACAATACTAAATTAGCTAGAATTTTAGAGCCTTATGTTCGACTGGAGATAATGACCCCTAAGGATTATATTGGTTCTGTAATGGACTTATTACAAAAGAGACGCGGACAATTTATCAATACCAAGTATATTGGAGAAGATAGAGCTATTGTAGAGTATCAAATTCCATTGGCTAAAGTTATTGTAGATTTTTATGACGTTCTCAAAAGTATTACCTCTGGATATGCCTCAGTTAATTATTACCCATTAGAGCCACAAGAGGCAGATTTGGTAAAATTAGATATTATGGTTGCGGGGGAGACTCAAGAGGCTTTATCTCATATAGTATATAAAGACGAAGCTCATGATGAAGGCAAGAGGATAGTCCATAAATTGAAGCAATCTCTTCCAAGACAACAGTATGCGGTAGCATTACAGGCAGCAATTGGTGGTACAATAGTAGCTAGAGAAACATTATCTGCTTTTAGAAAGGATGTCACTGCCAAATTATATGGTGGAGATAGAACTCGTAAAGATAAATTATTAAAGAAACAAAAAGAAGGTAAAAAGCGTATGCGAGACACAGCTCGTATCCATATCCCAAAAGAAGTCTATTTAGAAGTTTTGAAACACTAGTAGTCATTAGTCTATTGTATTATTTTAGTATTAGCTATATAATTGATATTAGATCTTTTTAATATTAGTTTAATATAAAATTTATGACAACAACGTGGATTATTCTAGTAATATTGGCTGTAATAGTTATATATGCTATTATGGTTTATAATAATTTAGTTTCATTAAGACAAAAAGTATCTGAGGCATGGTCTGATATTGATGTCCAGCTCAAGCGTCGTTATGACTTAATCCCAAATCTAGTTGAGACTGTTAAAGGGTATGCTACTCATGAATCTTCTGTATTTGAAGATGTGACAAAAGCTCGTAGTCAGGCTATGAGTGCTAGTGGACTACATGATAAGTCAGAAGCTGAGAATATATTGTCAGGTACTCTTAAAAGCCTATTTGCTGTATCAGAGAACTATCCTGAATTGAAGGCTAATGAGAACTTTTTAGAATTACAAAGAGAACTTAGTGATACCGAAAATAAAATACAAGCCTCTAGAAGATTTTATAATAGTGTTGTGATGTCTCTTAATACTAAAATAGAAAGTTTTCCAGATAGTGTTGTAGCATCAATTGGTAAATTTGAGAAAAAGGAATACTTCGAAATAACAGAATCTGAAAAAGAGGTAGTCAAGGTAGCCTTCTAATTAGTTTTAACACTTTATAATATGAATCTTTATGATCAAAAAGATCAAAACATTCGTAAAACATGGATGTTAATGATATCTTTTATATTAGTGGTAGTTGGTATAGCCTGGATATTTAGTTATACTCTAGATAATGAGATGATTTTTGTTTGGGCCTTGATTATTAGTTTATTTATGAATGTGATTTCGTATTGGTACTCAGATAGTATTGTATTGTCGATTTCCAATGCTAGTCCAGTTGATACTTCTACCACCGAAGGCAAGAGAATATATAGATTGTTGGAGAACTTGGCTATTACTGCCGGACTACCTGTACCAAAACTATATGTTATTCAAGATACCGCTATGAATGCTTTTGCTACAGGGCGAGATCCAGAACATTCAGCTATAGCTCTTACCACTGGAATTATTGATAGATTAGAGCAATCTGAACTTGAAGGAGTTATTGCACATGAACTATCTCATGTTGGTAATAGAGATACTTTGATTCAGACTATTTCTGTTGTTTTAGTGGGATTGATAGCTCTTTTATCCGATTGGTTTTTGCGGATTAGTTTCTGGGGTGGAGGTAGAAAAAATAGTAATGATGATAATGGCAGTTTAGGTTTGATATTAGGTTTAATAGCTATAGTTCTAGCAATATTAGCACCAATATTTGTTCAATTATTACACTTTGCTATCTCTCGTAAGAGAGAATATTTAGCAGATGCAAGTGGGGCACTATTAACTCGTTACCCTGAGGGGTTGGCAAGTGCTCTTGAAAAAATTAGTCAGGATACAGAGCCTCTAGAAGTGGCAAATCGTGCCACAGCTCACTTATTTATATCTAATCCATTTAAAGGTGGAGGAATTCGGGATTGGATGTCTACTCATCCACCTACTGAAAAAAGAATTCAAGCTCTTAGAGGTATTAATATTAATTAAAAAAATCTTCATGAAATCTAGTCAATTAAAAAGAACTAAAATAGTAAGTACACTTAGCCCAAGAGTAGCAACTGAGGAGTCTCTAACTGAATTTATTCGACAAGGTGCAAATGTTTTTAGGCTTAATTTTTCTCATGGGAGTTATGATGAATATAGTCAAATGATTTCTACTATCAAAAAGGTTAGACAAGATTTGGATTTACCGGTCGCAATTTTACAAGATTTACAAGGTCCTAGAGTAAGGGTGGAGGCACTTGAGACTCCTCTTGATATTATAGTGGGAGATATAGTTTATATCACTAATAGTCAATATGAATATAATTTTGCTGATGGAGTAAAAATACTTCCTATAGATCATGACTTGAGTCCTATTTTGAAGGCTGGAGAAACTGTTTTGATAGAAGACGGGCTTATAGAGCTTTTAGTAAAAGAGGCCATTCCTGAAAATCATTATACTATCGCTGAGGCTAAAACTAATTC
Organism: Candidatus Parcubacteria bacterium; assembly: GCA_041177485.1. GTDB lineage: Bacteria > Patescibacteriota > Minisyncoccia > SW-4-49-11 > SW-4-49-11 > CALRBF01. The sequence continues at coordinate 3,489 of JBEDBC010000034.1, forward strand.
TCAAATTAAGGGTAGAAAAGGAGTTAATTTCCCTGGTAGTGCAGTAGATTTCCCAGTTATTACTGATAAAGATAAATCTGACTTAAAGTTTGGGTTGTCTCAAGGAGTAGATTTTGTTGCTATGTCATTCGTAAGGTCAGCTGAGGATATAAAAGAGCTAAGACGATTAATAGATTTAGAGCCAAACAAATCAAGTAACCCACTTATTATTGCTAAAATTGAAAAGCCAGACGCCGTATCCCAAATTGAAAGTATTATGGATGTTGTTGATGGAGTTATGGTAGCTAGAGGAGATTTAGGAATTGAAGTACAAGCTGAAAAAGTTCCAATAATCCAAAAGCATATTATTGAGCTTGCCTTATTGAAGGGTAAAAGAGTAATCGTAGCAACCCAAATGCTCGACTCTATGATTAGAAATCCTCGTCCAACTCGAGCTGAGGTTTCTGATGTTGCTAATGCTGTTATTGATCATACTGATGCTGTAATGTTATCAGGTGAGACCTCTGGTGGGGCTTATCCATTAGAAGCAGTGTCTATGATGCAAAAAATTATTTTATCCACAGAAGATTCAGCATATGATAACTTTTTTGATGAGTATATATCAGATGAAGATATGAAAAATATCTATAAAGAGTTAGCTTATGGAGCTCAACATCTAGCACGTGCTAGTGAAGTAGATGGAATTATTGTAATAGATAGAGAGGGCAAAGGTATAGCCGAGTACATGTCACAGTTCAGAGCAGAAATACCAGTATTTGTAATAACAGAAAATAAAGAATATTTTTATCATACAGCTTTAACTTGGGGAGTTACATCTATATTTAATCAAGATCCTAAAGATATCTATAAAACTATAAGTAATGTTCAAAAAACTTATTTTGAAGACGGAATAGATGGACATTATTTTGTTGTTGTGGATATCACAGAGCAAAATAGGGAGTCTATACAAATGTTCTTGGTTTAAATTTTGACAATATTATAAATATAATGTAATATTAATTACACTATTGAAGAGTTTTATGATAAATCCTATACAGTACTTTAAAGAATCTAAATCAGAAATACAAAAGGTAACATGGCCTAGTCGTGAAAAAGCCTTACAGTATACTGGTGTAGTTATTAGTATATCAATAATCTCAACTTTGATTTTAGGAGGATTAGATGTACTGTTTAATTATCTACTTACTAAATTTATTTTATAATCTATAATCTATATGGCAAAACAACATCCTATTAGTGCAGAAAAAAATTGGTACGTAATACACAGTATTTCAGGACTAGAAGATAACGTTGCTCAGAATCTAAAGAAAAGAATAGAATCACTGTCTATGGAAGACTATATCTTTGATGTTTTGGTGCCTAAAGAAAAAAAGATTAAAATTAAAAATGGTAAAAGAGTTACAGTTGAAGAGAGAATTTTCCCAGGCTATGTTTTTGTTAATATGATTGTGACAGATAACTCATGGTATGTGGTTAGAAACACCCCCAATGTAACTGGATTTATCGGTGCGGGCACAACTCCTATCCCTGTTTCTCCAGATGAAATGAACTTTATAACTAAAGCTACCACAAAAGAAGAGCCAAAACATACTTTGAATGTTGATGTAGATGATGTGGTTAAAATTATGGATGGTCCATTCAAAGATTTTGAAGGTAAGGTGTCAGAAGTGGATGAGTCTAAAGGTAAGCTCAAAGTTTTGGTAAATATGTTTGGACGTAACACCCCTGTAGAGTTAGATTCACTGCAAATTAAAAAATTATAGTCTTTATAGTTAGGTGAATGAAAAAGTTTATTCGTCAACAAGAGGATTTTATTTGCATAAATTGCGGGCATAGTGTTATTGGTAATGGGTATACTAACCATTGCTCTAAATGTCTTTATTCTGTTCATGTTGATATCAATCCCGGAGACAGACAGTCTGAGTGTTATGGTTTGATGAAGCCAGTTGATGTTATAACAAAGGGGGGGCAGCCATTAGACTTAGTTTATCAATGTCAAAAATGTAAAATAATTAAGAATAATATTATTAATAATCTAGATTCTATAGAAACCATTATAGCTATTATGCGGGATAAAGTAAAAAGAGAAATGTTGAGATAGTCGATATATTATTATATATATGATATACTCAATAATATATATATAATAAAAAAGTATGATACAAATAGAGCAATTTTTATCTACAGGTCTCTTAATATTGAGTGGATTTGCTAACCTTGTAATAGGTATATATATATATTTATTTGCCTATAAGCTATCCAACGAGAAATATTTAGCCGCTAAGTATTTTGCTTATATCTGCTTTTCAATCTTTAATTGGTCTTTGTGGGTTGGAATCAGAAGTATATACTTCTATCCATTAAAAAGTATTATTGGAATATATATAAGTAATGTATTTATATACTTATCAATGATCACAATAGTTCAGTCACTAGTATTTTTTGCTATATCTTTTAACACTAATATTAGAAAAATAAAAAAGTATAAGTTTTTTTATTACCCGTACATTCTTGCTTCTATACTAATTATGATTCCAAACTGGGGTATCTTTAGTTTGGACTTGAAGTCTCCAGTTAATTATAACTCAATCCCATATTATTTCTTTTTAACTTATATAGTTTCATATATGTTTTTATACGGGGCTATACTCCATCATAGACATGAGTCAGCAGATAATATCCAGTCACGTAAAAATATGCAATTGATTCTAATTGGTACTATTTTAAGTTTATTAACAGCCTTTGTAACCAATGTTATCATACCATTTCTTTATAAAGACTTAAGTTTTGTATATTATGGACCGGTGGCAACTCTATTTTTATCTTTTATGGTTATTTTTGCTATGCTAAAGTATAGGCTATTTCATATAAAATTACCTATAGCTGGTTTATTAATAACATTAATCATTACAATTATGTTATTAATAACTAGATTCTTTATAATCGACAGTACCTCAATTTCTAGTATTCAATTTAATTTTCTAGTTATATTTATGTTTGGTTTTTTGTATGTCTTTCTAACGCGTGAAGTATATCTTGGAGCTAAAAACCAGTTAATTCTAGATTCAAAGCAAAAACAATTAGAAACTGTGCTTGATTCCAAAAATGATTTTCTTAAAAACTCTTCTCATCAATTTAGGACTCCCTTGACTGTAATTCTTGGTTATCTTGGTATGATTATAGATAGGGATAATCCCAAATATGAATTAAATCAGCAGGCTATAAATGATTTGAGTAAAACTTATGCTAGTGCTAAAAACTTAAATGAGATTATAAATGATGTATTGGATTCGAATGATATTAATACAGGAAGGTTTGGAATTAACATTAGGGATAATATAGATTTAAAAGATTTAATAGACTCAATACTTATAGAGAAAAAAGAACTATTGAGTCAAAAATCAACTACAGTGAAAATAAAATCTACAGGTAAAGATTTTATTGCATTTGTTGATAGAAATAAATTAAAAGAAGGCTTAAATAACATAATTGATAACTCTATTTTTTATGGTAATGGTAGAGTCAATATTCATATTGACTCTACAGACAGCAAGTTTTTTTATATTAGTATTAAAGATAATGGGGTTGGAATTTCAAAATCAGAAGCTCAAACCATTTGGAGAAAATTTGAAAGGGGTAAAAAATCATCTTTAATTAATCCAAATGGTTCTGGTTTAGGACTATACTTAACAAAGCAAATTATGTTAAAACACGGAGGCGATATAATAGCTCATTCAGGAGGTAGAAATAAAGGAAGTATCTTTACCTTGAGTATACCTAAGAATACTCGTAAATATGCTCCATCTGATTCATTTGGTGTGAATATAGTCAACTAATTATTGTAGTTAGTAGATTTTATTTATAAGATGTGATACTATTAACCAACACATAATAAGACTATATGGAAAAGAAGCTTTACTTATCAACTCATTCCATTGGATTTAAGAATCGTTTAAAGCATGTTTTGAAGGACATTTCTGTCACAATACATCAAGGTGATAGAATAGCTTTAGTGGGAGATAATGGTGTAGGAAAAACTACTCTATTAAAAATTATTGCTAATATTTTACAGCCTACTAGGGGTAAATTAAATGATATAGGTACTATTTGGTATCTACCTCAGCTTGATTTAGAAATCTTTAATTCAAATCAAGAGATATCAGAGTATTTATCTCGTTTTATAGATGACTGGTGGGAGGTTATATCCTTCATTGAGAAAGAGCTAAAATTTAATATAGATGTTAGTAGGGTAATATCTAGTTTAAGCGGGGGAGAGTTAGTCAAGTTGCACCTAGGTATAGTTTTATATATTAGACCTAATATACTACTTTTAGACGAACCAACGAATCATTTAGACATACAAGCTCAAGAATGGTTATTTAACAATATTAAAGATTATCCCTATAGTATAGTTATGGTATCTCATGATGTTTTTTTTGCAGATCGTATAGTTAATAGGGTTTGGGAATTAAAAGACGGATACATAAGGGAGTTTGGGGGGAATGTTTCCTTTTATAGGGAGCAAAAAAGATTAGAGGATGAGGCTAGGCTTAGAAGATATGAAGTAGCCCTAAAAGATAAAAAACGCCTAAATAAATCTATATCATTAGAAGAAAGAAGACAGGAAAAGAATTTACAAGTTGGTATCAAATCTAGACAAGACAGAAGTGTTTCAAGAATGGACCGAGGTTATTTGAAGAGTAAAGCTGAAGTAAGAGCTGGGCAAAAAAAATTAATGTATGAATCTAGGGTAGAAGATAATAAAAAACTCCTTAATGAACTTGAGCCACAAATTAAGCGGTCAGTTATATACAATGTTCCAAATAAAAAAGAAAAATCTAGAGATATAGTACTAGACATAAGAGATTCTAGTTTACAAGTACAAGATAATGTGCTTATTGATAATATAAGAATTAGTATTAATTCTGGAGATAGAATTGGAATTATTGGAGCAAATGGTGTTGGGAAAAGTCAGCTGCTTAAAATGATATTGAGTCGTAAGGTTCAAAAAGGTAGTATGGATATTAATCCGAAGATTAATATAGTATATATGGACCAAACCTATAGCCTTGTTAAGCCACACTTAACAATTCTAGAAAATATGCAAGCTTATAATCCAAAAGCTTCAACTATGTTAATAAGACAAAAATTAAGAGAGTTTTTATTTTGGGACGACTATCAGGTTAATCAGTTGGCACAAACTCTATCAGGGGGGCAAGTAGCTAGATTGGCTTTTGCAATGTTAAGTCTTAATCCAGTTGATATATTACTCCTAGATGAACCTACTAATAACTTAGATATATCCACACAAGAATCCATTATAAAGGGTTTATCTGAATATACCGGTGCACTGATAGTAGTTTCACATTCACTGGACTTTTTGTCTCGTATATCAATAGAAGACGTATATTGTATAGCTAATAAAGAATATATAAAGCACCCTTATAATATTACTGATGATAGGTTCTACTCTAAGTTGTTAGATATAATTGGAGATGGAGTTATTTCTTAATTTATGATATAATCAACTCAATTCAAACAAAATAAAAAAATGATCTATACAATACTTTCTTTAGGACTTATATCAACTCTTAGTATAGCTTGGATATTTATATTTCAAAAACGTTATATTCGCCTATCTCGCTGGCTTCTATTTCCCTTGACGGGTGGCATAGTATGGACATTATGCTGGCTTATTGTACATCTAATATTTTTGATAAATAAAGACATTTTATTAAATACATTGATATATGATTTTACTCTAAAATCAATGTTAGCATCTATTATAGCGATCCCAATTGGATTGATTATTGCATCTATGTATTATCCCATAAGTAGCAATCACCGGGATCTAAAATATAATATTGCTAAGTTTCTCAGTATCTTATATGCCATTGTAGTATCAATTATTTTTTTTATTCCAAATATATTAAATTATATAAGTTTGAAAAATAGTTTGTTAATAGAGTATACAAACCTGCTACTGCCACAATACCAATTTATTTTATTTATACTTTTATTAATTAGTATAATTATATTATTTACTAGACTTAAATATATAAAAGGTAAAAAAGTTAAAATATTAGGCTTATATTTTGTGCTAGGATATTTGTTTACTATTATAGGTTATATACTAAGTCATATAATTGTTTATTTTCAATTTAATCTTTCTATAATCAAGTACAGCCCTATCATGTTAATAGTCTGGGTCATATTTATAATATTAGGTGCGATTAAATATAAAATTGTCGATTCTAATATTTTTATACCACAAATTATTATTATATGGACTATAATTATTGTTGCAGTAATCGCATTTAGCAATAGTTCTTTGATTGTATTTACTATAGATATTTTATTTCTTGTATTATTTAGTTCTTTGGGGCTAATTTTAATAGAAAACTTACATTATTCATCACAAATAAAGTTGAATTTTAGTAAAGAAAATAGAAAATTAAAGAAATTTATAGAGTTAAAGGATAATTTCCTCCGGATGACCACACATCAATTAAGAACACCAATAATTATTGTTGAAGAGTATACTAAAAATTTATTACAAAATAAAGAATTAGATTTACAGAAAGATAGTATAGAGTTAGATTATATTAATAAACTTTTAGTTAATAACTATAAACTGAAGTATATAATTGAAGATTTAAGCTTAGCTTATGCCATTAGCTCCAATAAATTTACACTACAAAATACAACAAAAATTAACATAGAAGAGCTATTACATTACTTAAGTGATGATTTATCTAAGAATTATCCTAACATCAAGCTTATTTTTCAAAAGCAAAAAAATTACAACTATTTGATTGTAGGTGATTTATACTATATTTCTATAGCATTTAAAAAACTTTTAGAGAACTCATATATGTTTGCTAAAAAAGAGATAATTATTAATATAGGATATATAAGAGGCCAGATTATTATGAAAATAATCGATGATGGAATTGGCATTAGTAAAACAGATTTAAAACAGCTCTTTTTACCATTTACAAGAAGCGAGAAGGCAATATCTTTATATCCAGATGGATCCGGGATTAGTCTATATCTAGTTAAAAATATAATAGAAAAACATAAAGGAATAATACAAGTACATAGTAAAGGAGAGAATTTGGGTACTGAAATAATTGTTTTATTTCATAAAAATTAAAATATGTATAATAGCTATTGGTACATAATAGAAGTTTTACTAGGCTCCACTGGGGCAGTTTTAACTTTAGCTTTGGGTCTATTCTGTATACTGGCTTATCGAAACCTTGTTATTAAGGTCCACTCTAAACACACCTATGTAGGCTGGTTTGGTGTTGCGCTACTATTTACTGGTTTATGGGCAACTTTTGAAGTATGGAATGAGCAAAATATTTTTAGAGGATATGACCTAGCTATTACATATGGAATGGGCACAACACTTCCATTAGCATTTTATTTTTTTGTTCAGTCTTTAGGAGGTAAAATTAAATTCAATTGGAAAACTATTGTATTCTCTGTAATCCAGATTTTCATTATATTTTATATACTGCATCCTAAATATGGTGTTGTTAGTTATGAGAATGGTATTTCAACTTTAAGATTAGGATCGTTAGCTCATTTAATATTTGTTTTACATATGTTATCAACTAGCTTTATAGTTTTAAGCATGTTATTTAAACTTATGAAATCTTCTAAAGAGTCTTATATAAAAAGTATATTTTTTGCGATCATAATACCATTTACTATAGTCACTGTATCTAATATAATAATACCTTTTATTTTTTTGGACAATTCTTACCACAGAATTGGGCCTTTGGGGCTTCTGATTATGGCAGTGTACATAACATACATTATAATACGTCAAGAAGCCTTAAAAATACCAATTATACTATTCCAAATATACGCTTTAGTTACAATACTAATAGTTGTAATTTTAATACAAGTAGGCTTAATGTTGTTTGGCATAGTAAACATATTCAGTACAGAGCGTTTAGTATTAATTATTATTCTTAGTATGATAGTATCTATTCTAATTAAACAGACTATTGCTGGGGTTGAAGAAGAAGCTTCTTTAGAAACATTATATAGAAAACTGAAAAATATAGTGAAGTCAAAAAATCAATTTATTCAAATTTCTTCACATCAGTTAAGAACACCAATTACCGCTATAAAAGGCTATTTATCTTTATTGCAAGAGTCTCACTCCTATAAAAATGATGAAATAGGTC
>JBEDBC010000035.1:0-3178 GCA_041177485.1 Candidatus Parcubacteria bacterium
CCTCTATTGATGGGGTTGGCTAGCGGGGGAGCTTTTGTATTTGGTTATGCTAAACCGGTCCCTTTTAATCCCTATTTACTAAGAGACCAAAAATGGGCCCCAGCTCTGGTAGCTTTAGCTGGACCAGCTTCTAATTTAGTTCTTGCAGTTTTATTAGGTATATCTTATAGAATAGCTGTAATATTTACAGCTATTCCTGTTGAGTTCGCTAGATTATTTGTTATAGCAATAATTATTAACATCGTCTTAGCTGTATTTAACTCTGTTCCAATTCCTCCACTAGATGGCTCTAAAGTGATTGCTCCTCTTTTGCCAGATAAGTTTTTGAGAAGTCAATTTTATGGAGCCTTAGAGCAGAATGGTATGTGGATAGTTCTGATTTTTGTACTTTTTGGTTATGGAACTATTAGCCCTATAATTAATTTGATTACAAATTTAATTTTGGGTTAAGTTATGGTTAATCATGTGCAGTTAATTGTTTCAGGCAGGGTTCAAATGGTTAGGTTTAGAGTTTTTGTGCTCAAAACAGCTCAAAATTTAGGTATATCTGGCACGGTTCAAAATTTACCAGATGGCACTGTCAGGGTTGAGGCTTGGGGGGATAGATCTAAGTTACAATTTTTATTAGATAGTGTTTGGAAGGGCTCTACACTTTCTCGCGTTGACAATGTTGCTGAGGTTTGGGATAATAAAGAATATATTGAATCAGATATAGAAGATTTTAGAATAATACATTGAAAATATATGCAAATACTATTAAAGGCAAATGTAGATAAAGTTGGGCGTAAAGGAGACATAGTAGCGGTTTCTGAGGGTTATGGAAGAAATTTTTTACTAAAGCGGAGGTTGGGTATTATTCCAACAGCTCAAGATATAGCAGTTAACAAATCTAATTTAGCTAAAAAAGAAGCTTTAGAGCAAGAAAAAATTACTTTATTTCAGACTATTAAAAAAGATCTAGAAGATTATAAGCTAACTTTAGAGTTTAAATCTAATGAAGATGGGCATTTGTTTGGTGCTGTCAAAGAGTCAGATATACTGGAAGCCTTGAATGCTAGGTTTGATAATGTACTGAATAAATCTATGATACACATTGCTTCTCCTATAAAAGCTATCGGAGAATACGAAATAGATATTAATTTGCATTCTAACATTAAAACTAAGATAAAACTGTATGTCCAAGCTAAGAAGTAGTAAATCGAAAAAATCTAGCCCGAAATATATATTTGTTGTTGGTGGAGTTATGTCCGGTGTGGGTAAAGGTATTACTACCTCATCGATGGCCTTAATTTTACAATCTCGTGGTTTTAATGTTACAGCTGTTAAGATTGACCCTTATGTGAATGTAGATGCTGGAACTATGAATCCGTTGGAGCATGGGGAGACATTTGTTTTGTCCGATGGATTGGAATGTGACCAAGATATGGGTAATTATGAGAGATTTCTTAATACTAAATTAAGCCGTACTAATTATATGACCACTGGTTCAGTTTATCAGTCCGTCATAGAACAAGAACGCTCCTTGAGATTCGGTGGTAAATGTGTGAGTGTGGTACCTCATATTCCAAATGAAGTCACAGAGCGTATCAAACAAGCTCAAAAAGCTAATGATGCAGATATTACGATCATTGAGATTGGTGGCACTGCTGGGGAATATGAAAATTTATTATTTCTAGAGGCTGCTAGGTTGATGAAGTTAGAGAGTCCAAAAGATGTACTTTTTGTACTAGTTAGCTATCTTCCAATTCCAAGTAAAATTGGTGAGATGAAAACTAAACCTACTCAACATGCTTCAAGACTACTAAATAGTGCTGGAATTCAAGCCGATATGATTGTAGCAAGATCTAGTCATAGCTTAGACGATGTTCGTAAGCAGAAATTGTCAGTAATGTGTAATATAGCGGTAGATGATGTTATTTCTGCACCAGACGTAGAAAGTATTTATCATGTGCCAATTAACTTTGAAATAGATAACTTATCTACAAAAATTTTGAAGAAGCTAGACTTAAGGCCAAGAAAAAAAGACTTAAAAGATTGGACTGCTTTTACTCAAAAAATTAATACTTCTAACAAGGAAGTAAGGATTGGGATAGTCGGAAAGTATTTTAACAGTGGTGATTTTGTTTTGAGCGACGCATATATTTCGGTTATTGAGGCAATCAAACATGCTTCTTATTTTTATAAATTAAAACCAGTGATTGATTGGATAGATAGCTCTGAATTTGAATCTGATTCCAAAAAATTAGCTCATTTGAAGCAATATGCAGGAATTCTAATTCCAGGTGGCTTTGGCGAAAGAGGAGTCGAGGGTAAACTAAAAGCTATTCAATATGCTAGGGAGAATAAAGTTCCATATCTAGGCTTGTGCTATGGAATGCAGTTAGCTGTAATTGAATTTGCTCGTAATGTCGCTAAAATTAAAGATGCAAATACTACTGAAATTGAACCTTCAACAGTAAATCCAGTAATTGATATTATGGAAGGGCAGGATATTAATATAGAGCAATCTAGTATGGGGGGGACCATGAGACTTGGTGAGTATATTTGTGATATTAAGCCTAAAACTATTGCCCGTAAGTTATACGGCGCAGCTCAAATTTTGGAAAGACATAGACATAGATATGAATTTAATAATCAATATAGAGATGTTTTAGAACAAGCAGGTCTAGTAATTTCTGGAATTAACCCAGACAATGATCTGGTTGAGATTATTGAATTAAAATCACATCCCTTTTTTGTGGCCACTCAGTTTCACCCTGAATTAATATCTCGTCCACTCACTCCACATCCATTATTCAAGGGGTTTATAAGAGCTTGTCAAAAAAATAGTCTATAGTTAAGGATTATATTGACAGTCTTTAATATTTATGTTAATATTTATTTTAATAAATGTATAAATTTTGGTTTAAATTATGTTAAGAATTAGATTATCTAGAGTCGGTAAGAAAAATGCTCCTGTTTATAAGGTTGTGGTAGCTGAAAAAAGTCGCCCAGTTAAAGGAAAATTTATTGAGTCTTTAGGTATGTATAATCCTACTAACAAAGACAATACCTTTAATGCTGATAGAATTAAGTATTGGATCTCAGTAGGGGCTCAGCCTTCTCAAACTGTTCATAACCTTTTAGTTAAAAATAATATTATTGAGGGAAGCAAAATAACTGTTAGTAGAGCTAAAGT
>JBEDBC010000036.1:0-10173 GCA_041177485.1 Candidatus Parcubacteria bacterium
TTCTAGATTCAAGACTCAATTTGGTGGTAAAACTATAAATTATCCTGATAGCCAAATTATTATTCATAATCCAATTATATTTCTACTATACAGTTTATTTAGAAAAGTTAGAGGGAAAAAAATTTGATAATATACCAAAGCTATAGTAGACTATTTAGAGTAATCTAATATATATGAAATTACATTTGAAAAAATTGAATCTAAGACTATTAATTGTTTTCATAATAATTACGGTATTAATATTAGCAATAGCCATGCTAATGTATAATTATCGTAATTCAATTTACCCCCAAGTAAATGTTCAGGGGATAGACATAAGTTCTAAAGACTTAAAAGAAGCCTTCAATATACTCGATACCAAGAATAAAGAACTAAAGTCAAAAACAATTACCTTAACATACGAAGAACAGGAATATGCCACCACACTAGAAGAATTAGGCATACAAATCAATACAGACGAAACGTTAGTAAAAGCTTATAAAATCAAAAGACAAGGAAATATTGTAGCAAGAATTCAAAATATATTTAAGCCTATAAATGTAGACTGGGTCTATAGTAGTGATACAGATTTTTTAGAGTCATCATTAGGAGCTAAGGTCAATCCAGCACTCAAGACATTGGCTGATGCTAAGTTAGATTATGTAGACGGGGAAATTGTAATAGTTCCAGAACAAGCGGGTGAAAGTTTAGAAAGCGATAAAATAGCTTCTATGATAATGAGAGAAATAGATAAAGAAAAACCATCACTCCCGCTTCCTCTAAAAAAAGAAACTCCCTCAATAACTAGTAGCTCTTGGGAAGCTCAAAAAGCAGATTTAGACTCACTCATAAAAAAACATGATATATTTTTTAACAATGTCAACATCACAATTCCTCCTGAAGAAATCGTAACTTGGATCACAATTGATCAGGAGACAAAAAAAATTGGTATCTCGCAGGATACAATAAAAGAATATCTAGCAACGGTACAAAAAAACTTAACTAGCCAACCAGTTAATGCCAAACTTAGATTTGACCCCAATACCCAGCAGATACAAATTCTAGAGCCTGGAAGAGAAGGAACCAAACTAATGATGGAAGAAAGTTCCAAGAGGATTAAAAAAGATATTTTAGCTGGGGTACCTAAAACTGAATTATTTGTAGCAGTAACCTCTCCTTTAATTGATGAGTCACAATTCGATGCCCTTGGACTTAAAACCTTATTAGGAAAAGGTGAATCTAATTTTAGAGGCTCTAGTAAAAGTAGAATAAAAAACATTAATGTAGCCGCTAATAAAATATCTAGTACACTTTTGAAGCCAGGAGAAGAGTTTTCTTTTGTCAACACTCTTGGAAAAGTAGATGCACGTAATGGATATTTACCCGAACTAGTAATAAAAGGGAACAAAACCATACCAGAATATGGAGGAGGAATTTGCCAGGTTTCCACTACCCTATTCAGAGCAGCACTCAATGCTGGATTACAGATTACAGAGCGACGCAATCACTCCTATGTAGTAAACTACTACGGTAAGCCCGGTCTTGATGCTACAATCTATTTACCAAAACCTGACTTTAGATTCAAAAATGATACAAATCATCATATTTTGATTCAACATTATATTGTAGGAACTGTTCTATATTATGAAATATATGGCACATCCACTGGAAAAACAGCCAAAACCATAGAGCCAGTAATCTTAGAATCCAGCCCAGACGGATCAATGAAAACGGTAGCCTATAGAGAGATTTATGAAGGAGATGTAATGATAAAAAGAGATGCCTTCTACTCTACTTATCGACCACCTAATAAAGTCACTTCTAACCCATTACAATAACCGTATTATGATTAGACTTTATAATACCCCAGCTCGAGCTATAGTACCGTTCAAGCCAATACATCCCAAGAGAGTATCTATTTATAGCTGTGGTCCCACAGTATATGATAGACAACATATTGGAAATTTGAGAAAGGCTCTGTTTGATGACTTACTCAAAAGAATATTGCAATTACATAATTACAATGTTTACTCAGTTACTAACATTACTGATGTAGGACATTTAGTTAGCGATGAGGATGAGGGTGAAGATAAATTAGAAAAAGGAGCTAAAAGAGAAGAACTAACCGCTCAAGAAGTAGCTCTAAAATATACCAAACTCTGGCAAGAGGATTTAGCTAAACTCAATATTACTCCATCCGACCATTATCCCAAAGCTACCGAATATATACGAGAACAAATTAACCTCATTAAAAGATTAGAGCGTAAAGGATATACCTATATTACCAGTGACGGAGTCTACTTTGATACCACTAAATTGCCTGAATATTCTGAATTTGCTCATCTCAAACTCAATGCTCAGGAAGCCGGAGCCAGAGTAGATATGGGAGAGAAAAAGTCTAATTCTGATTTTGCTCTCTGGAAATTCTCACCCAAAGGAGAGAAAAGACAAATGGAATGGAATAGCCCTTGGGGAATTGGATTCCCAGGCTGGCATTCGGAATGTGTAGTAATGGCTAATTCTCTACTCCATGCCCCTTTTGATATACATACTGGAGGGAAAGATCATATTACAGTTCATCATACCAATGAGATAGCCCAGTTCAAGGCAGATACAGGCAAATCAATGGCTAATTACTGGCTACATAGCTATTTTCTGACCGTCAATACAGCCAAAATGTCAAAGTCGGCTGGGACTTTTATCACGCTTGATAATATTATTGATAAAGGCTATTCACCACTAGATTTAAGATTATTAGTTCTGATGGCACATTATCGCTCTGATATAGACTTCTCTTGGGAATCTTTGACTCAAGCCAAACAAACCCGTCAGCGAATTATCGACTTTATCAATAGAGTAAATTTAGTAAAGACACATCGCAAAAATCCAAAACTCCAGAAGCTAATCCGAGATACTTATAATAATTTCAAAAAATCTCTCTTCTTCGACCTAGACTCCCCCAAGGCTATAGCCTTTATGTTTGAATTTATAAAAGAAATCAACACCGCAATAGATGCCCAAGAGCCAATCCCAAGAAGGCATATTATCAAATTATTTCAGAGATTAGAGAGAGTACTGGCTCTCGATTTACCAATCACCAAACCCGACATCCCCACTGAGATAGTAGAAATTTTCAATCAACGCAATCAAGCCCGAGCTAATAAAGACTTCGCACAAGCTGACAAACTAAGACAGGAATTGTTAAATTTAGGCTACACTATACAAGATAAAGATGGGCAAAGTGTGATTATAAAGACATGAAATTATTGTCTATATCTATTGACATTTTTATAATTTTGTGATATAATTATTTTTGTTCATTTCACAAGGAGTTAGCCAACATGGCTATCACTAAAACCCAAACTATTACTGGCTTTCATCTTCGGAAGCGTATCAGTTCGCTGACAAAGTTCTCCGATCAGGTGAGTGTAGAGTTGGAAAAAATTAAAGAGGTTGTTCGAAGAGATGAAACTAGACTCTCTCTGATTACAGCAGGGGGACACACACACCTATATCGACTGGTGAATTTCTACCAGCTGGTGTCACCTTGGTGCGATAGGAGTGTTGAGCTTTACCATCTTGAGCGAGCGCTTGCTAATATTGACTACGGTCAATACAACAAGGCACGTCAAGCTTTAGTAGCGATAGCTGCTCAAGAGGAGCGAGATCCCTATGGGGTCAATAGGACAGTTCCTATGCAGGTGCCGACTTCTGCAACCACTTTTGTTTCGTCTCCCTGGACGAAATCAGTAGAATGGTGGGAACAAAATCGTAAAAGATTAGTAAGAGAGCCATATGTCATAGGGGACTCTTGTTCCCCTACCGTAATGGAAGTTGTTGATGCGAAAGCAAAAAGAATTGTCCAAGAAGGCAAAGAAAGATGGACATCTCTTTTTCATGCTCTAGTCAATTCCTGAGCTTCAATGACCCTCACCCAAGCCCCGCAACTCGCGGGGCTTTTTTCTTTTCCCCTCTTAGGATAGAGCTGTCATTCGCCTGTATTTAATATTTTTGTCCTCCCTTGGGGGAGGTGTCACCGTAGGTGAAGGAGGAGGGCCATACCCCAATTTGACAAAACTACCAAATTTTAATACTATAATTAACACTCTCAACGAGGAAAAACAATGTCCATTCCATGTGAGTATTCACTTAAAGAGTGGAATATTACATTAAGCTTATTACAAAGAGCAAAAGATTCAAAAAGAGAATCCGTGGGAACCTTCTCCGGATTCAGAAAAATTGAGGCCCAAAAAGACACAAATGATATAGGTCAAACTGGTAATTCTATCAGAACAATTGATTTAGCAATAAGTCAAATACGTCATAGCATTGAACAAGAAAATGAATCTGATCATATAGTGATATTATTAGACATCAATATGTATCATTTAATCGAAAGGTTAAGACGCAGAAAATTTAGACTTAAGAAATCCGTAAGAAAATCCAAGCATCCAATCAATTCTCCAACCCCACGCTAAGCTAGTGGGGCTTTTTTCTTTTCCCCTCGTAGGGATTCTTATAAATTCCCCTCAAGAGGGGAATTTAGCTCAGTCACCCCCTATAGTTTAGCGGTGGTTTTTTCTTTCTAGTATTGCTCTAGTTACTATTTTAGACTATACTGAAGATATGCCAATGTAGCTTAGTCTGGTAGAGCAATGCATTCGTAACGCATAGGTCGTGGGTTCGAGCCCCACCATTGGCTCCACAATTTATTACAAAAAATTTATGAATTACAATATCCCGGCTCATATCATATTCATCCTACATACCTTAGAAGAGGCTGGATTTGAGGCTTTTATCGTGGGTGGCAGTGTCAGAGATTTAGTACTAGGAAACAAACAACCTGTAGATTGGGATATTACTACCAATGCCCTACCTGATCAAATTCAGGAGCTATTCCCGGATTCAGTGTATGAGAATACTTTTGGTACGGTGGGGGTCAAATATCGCCGCCCAGATGAATCGGTAGAGATTATCGAAGTAACTACTTATCGCAAAGAATCTCAATACACAGACAATAGACATCCTGAGCAGGTGGAATTCGTCTCCGAGCTTTCCCAAGATTTAGCCCGCCGTGACTTTACGGTCAATGCCTTAGCCATGGACAAGCAAGGTCAAATTCAAGATTATTTCGGAGGATTGGATGACTTAAAATCAAGAATTATCCGTACTGTGGGCGAGCCTCAGGATAGATTTGGGGAAGATGCCCTGAGACTAATGCGAGCGGTCAGATTTGCTGTACAATTAGATTTCGCTATTGAGCCAAAGACTTTAGAAGCCATTAAAAGTTTATCTTCTACTCTAGAACATATTGCCCAGGAAAGGATCAGAGATGAACTAACCAAAATGATGCAAACCCCTCGAGCAATAAACGGGTATATATTATTGAGAGATACTAATTTATTAAAATTTATAATGCCAGAATTATTAGAAGGTGTTGGTGTGGAGCAAAATGGACATCATATTTATGATGTATGGGAGCATCTTTTGAGAACTATGCAACATGCCTGTGATATGGATTGGAGCTTTGACCTTAGAATGGCTGGATTACTTCATGACATTGCTAAACCTCGTACCAAAGAAGGTACTGGTAAAACTTGTACATTTCATAATCATGAAATAGTTGGAGCTAGCATGGCTTATGAGATTCTCAATCGCCTACATTATCCCAAAAAATTTGCAGCTCGGATTTCTAAGTTAGTGAGATATCATATGTTTTATTATGATACCAATGAGGTTACTGAATCCTCGATTCGCAAACTTATCCGAAATGTAGGAACGGAGAATATCAAAGACTTGATTAAGCTAAGAGAATGTGACCGCATAGGTTCAGGAACTCCTAAGGCAAGACCCTATCGCTTGAGACATTTTGAATATATGACTGAAAAAGTTCTATTAGACCCAATCGATTTATCTATGCTCAAAATAGATGGTAATATTTTGATTAAAGAGTTAAGTATTCCAACAGGACCTATGATAGGTATGATTCTCAATGTATTATTAGCTGAAATTCTGGAAGACCCAAGTAAAAATAATGTTGATTATCTCAAGTCACAAGCTCAGATTCTAGCCACCAAAGACCTAAAAGATTTAAAAATCAAAGCTATCAATTTAATCGAAGAGAAGCAAAGAGAACAAGACGAAACTATCCGCAAAAAATTTTTTGTGTAGTAAGTTGCGTATGAAAAGGTGATATAATATTCTCAAAAGAACTTTATGCTGTTCTCTTTTGGCATTTTGTGAATATATATGTAGATCATGTGAAATTGTATTTTCGTAGAATAGGCGCCACGTACCCTCTATATGGATTTAGTAGGATTTACATTAAAGTTATCTGCTTATCATTCTCTACCAAAAAAACTTAGAGGCCGGGAGCCCCCACCCAAGAGAGGACAGTATTTTTGTCCCTCGACAGAGATTGTACCCACAAGGTGGGGGTGGACAAAATTCATAATGTATAATTAATAATAAAAACCTACAACCGCAACAAAAAATTGACAAATTTGATTCCCTGGACTATAATGAGTTGTAATTATAAAAGCGTATGAAAAAACTTGTTGAACTGATTGAACTTGAAAAGTCTTTTAATCGTAAGAAAAAATCTTTACAAAAAGACTATAATGCACAATCTCAAGACTATATTGCTCAAGCAAAAGAGAATATCTCTGTCTTAAAGAAGGAGATTTTGAACAAGAATCAAATTGTAGAAGAAAAGTTGTCTATTTATGAGAAGCAATCTACTGATTCTAAACAACCTGAAGTTAAGTTAGACCCACAAAAAATCAAAACTATCATTTTAAGCCAATTATAATTAATAATCATATTTTGTAAATATATAAATTTATATGGGAGTTAAAGCGTCTAAACTAATTCAAATTACTGTTCCTAACAATGCACAATTGGAACTATTGTCATACATTCAAAAAAATCAAATTGGTGAAATTATAGAGAAAGTTGAAAGGACTCCTCTTTCTAAAAAATATATAAAGAGACAAGAGGAGCTTTTAGAAAATCTAGATATAGTTAATAAGGCTCTAGATGTATATAAATCTTATCATCCGCCTAAAAAATCTATGTTGTCAGCAATATTAGATGATAGATTTACTATAACTGAAGATGTTTTTGAGCACTATGAAAAAGAGCAAGATACTATTATAAAGCAAGCACAAGAAATTGTTACAAAGGCTGACTTAAAAGACGATCTACTAACCAGACAAGAGATTCTACAGGACATTGTATCTAAGTCTTCACCCCTAAAAGACATTGAGTTGGATATTTTCAAACCTTATTCTTATATAAATTTTTTACCATTTTTGATTGATGAATCTAGAGCTCATTATCTAATAGAACAACTAGAACATGCTCTATCACCTATGGTTCTAGAATCTGTCAAAAAAATTGGTACCGACTACGTTTACATTTTAGCTATTCCTAAAAATCAGTTAAAAATTGGTATAGATATAATCCAAAACCAAGCTACACTTATTCACTTCCCTGCTGAAGTTACTGGTTCATTCTATGACATTTATCATAATAGCAAACAAGAATTAAATTCTAATGCTAAAGCTTTAACCAAACTCAACAGAGAACTAAAAAAATTCCCGGTTAAATTCAAAGATTTAGCAATCTTAGTAGACGTGTTGAACTCACATCTCAATTTGATTTCATACTTACATTCATTTAATCCAGAGTCAGAGGACACCTCATCAATACAATTATGGGTGGATGAGGATAAATTCGATTTAGTGCGTCAAGAAGTGTCCAAGATCAGTGATATGAGTAAAGTGGTAGAATTACCAGCAGATGCAGACCAAACTCCAATTATACTAAAAAATCCACCAATAATCAGGCATTTTGAGACAGTTACGAAAATTATGGGCTACCCACAGGCTGGTAAAATTGATCCAACATTGTCTATTGCAATTTTCTTTACCTTTATGTTCGGATTAGCTTTATCTGAAGCTGGATATGCTCTTATCTTGATTATCTTAACTGGTCTTGGACTTATAAATCCAAAACTTAAATCAGGGATGAGAGATATTTTTTCAGTAGTATTTATTGCTTCTATTTCAACCCTAATAGTCGGGGCCTTATTTGGTAGCTGGTTTGGAATTACACCTGACGTAGTTGATCCTGCTACAGCCTCACCACATATGAAATTCTTAATCAATATTGGATTAATTCCTCTGTTGCAAAAGCTTCAAATTCTTAACCCTATGGATAGCGTTATTGCCTTAATGGGATTCACAATAGTGCTTGGAATAGTTCATCTGCTATTTGGTTTAATACTAAATATATTCCAAGCCTTTAATCAAAAATCATTTATAGATGCAAGTCTGGATTCAATTCTATGGGCAGTAGCTTTAGTTTATGGAATATTTCTAATTGTAATTAACCTGGGCTTACTAGGTAATGGATTACAGTTATTAATTGACCCCCTACTATATCTATATATAGCCTACGTACTTGTGATGATATATTTGCTAGGTCGAGATATGAACTCAATCTTTGCCAAACTAGGCAAAGGAGCATATGATGTCTTCTTTGGAGTAGTAGGATATCTATCAGATATACTATCATATACTAGGTTAGTAGCTCTAGGACTTGCAACTGGAATTATAGCTGGAGTTGTAGGAACCTTAGCAAATCTAGCTGGTAGCGGATTTGTAGAAAAAGGTGGGGCATGGGTAATTATTGGATATTTAATTATGACAGTTATATTCGTAGCTGGAAATGTATTTAATATAGCTCTTAACGTATTAGGTACCTATATTAATGTTGGTAGGTTGCACTTCGTAGAATTCTTCAGTAAATTTTTCCAATCTGGGGGAAGACCTCTACAGGTAGTGACAAGATCCCAAGAGTACAGTATTATTGAATAATACTGTTATCTCTTTCACTATATTCCTGAACTAAGTTAGGAGTCTAGTGAAAAGGATACCAGTATACAGTGAGTGTCCCTGATATATAATAGTTAAAGTTGAAAATATGGAAATATTAGGAGTAAGTTTAGCAGTATTAGGAGCAGCTCTTGCAGCAGGTTTAGCTGGAGCTGGATCATCTATAGGAGTATCGACAGCAGGAAAAACTGGAGCTGGATTGGTAGCAGAGGATGAATCTCAATTTGGAAATGTACTTCTTTTATCAGCTCTACCGGGATCACAAGCTATTTATGGACTTTTGGCAGCTGTACTGATACTACAAAACACAGGAGTACTATCTGGAGAGTTTGCAAATTTGAGCTGGCAAAACGGAATGATTCTTGCTTTCGCTGGAATTCCGGTTGGACTAACATGTTTAGCTTCAGGAAAGTACCAGGGAGATGTTATTGCTAGTGGGGTGCAATTAATTTCAAGAGATAAGTCTAAAATTGGACAGGTTATTATTCTAGCCGCTTTGGTAGAAACTTTCGCCGTATTCGGATTACTAGTATCCATTTTGATTATTAACGGAGTATCAGTAGGATAATATGACTTTAGCAGATTCAATACAATCTCAGATAAATAAAGATATTGAGAAGTTAGAAACTCAGTATAAAGAAGATTTAAAAGAGACCAAAAACACTTGGGATAGAGCTTTATCTGAGACTAAAAAACTACATGCTGAAAAAATTGATGAGGCGGTTGCAACTCAAATTAATTTCCATAAATTTCAACAAAGTAAAGCCCAGAAATTTCATCAAGGCTACTCAATCCAAACTCAACTTAACTCTATTTATCAGGACATAATCCCAGAGATTATCAACTCAACATTTGTAAAAAACTCTATTCAAAAAACACTACAAGATATACCAAACTCTACAATTCTCAACATCAGTGGGCAATACTACAAAGATTTAGAAAACCTTGCTAAAAATCTAGGTTACAAGACAAAATCTTCAGAAATGGATTCTAAACTGGGAACCATTACCGCAAAATTAGATGAAGTAAATTTGGAAATAACTGTAGAAGATATTCTTGATACAGTCAAACAAAAGACACTACCTGTCGTAATGAAGGAAATATGAGTTTACAAGTCCCTCTAATTGGTGTAACTAGTAGATACGTAGCTAGACTAGGCTATTTACCAGAGTCTACTGCTACCAAAGCGCTTTTAGCAAATGATAATATCGAGGTAATTCTTAACACCATTCGAGAGTCTTTTGGTATAGCAGACATTAGTTTAGAGAATGTGATAAATAAACTAAACCAATAC
>JBEDBC010000037.1:0-4036 GCA_041177485.1 Candidatus Parcubacteria bacterium
ACCAAGCCAAAAGGATACCAATATTCACGATCAAGATAAGTTCTAGCGATGCAGTTTTGAACTGAGTTAATAATACACCCCCCAAATAAGCTCTGGGAAAGCATTATAATAAAAGTAAAAATAAGTATAAAGAATCTAGTATATATTATAGTTTTAGCGTATTTATTTTGAGGAATTATATTTCGATTTGGGAAAATCTTTGGCTCTAATAAAATATATAAAGCAATAAACCAAAAAGTAACCCAATAATTAGGATTATGAATTATATCTATCCATTGATTAATAAGCAAGGCAGTTTGGCTATTCATAGAAGATAATTAATTTCCTCGAGATGCTGGTATTATAGCAGATTTGGGAGATTTGTGTAGATATCCTAATCTACATTTGATAAAAGAAAAAAGACCAGCTCGATTTGAGGTGGTCTTGTGTGAATGTTTTAGTTTGAGATCATCCCTCATCGGGACGACCCTGCTCGAGTGTCTTAAGGTTTGGATGTACAACTTTGGTTCCACATCTTGTGGGGAGGGTGTCTGGTAGAGGTATATTTTCCGTAGGGCATACTACGGGCTCTTTGTTTCTTGTTGACCTGCCAGACAATGTTTCCAAAAGATTGTCTTTTGCCATCTTTAGTTTTCCTTAAAAACAACTAGAAAATATTATCATATTATAAAATCCAAATCAAGGTATGTTATAATAAAAATAATAGTTAATAATTTAAAATCGATGAAACATTATAATTATATTATTGTTGGAGCTGGGATTGCAGGGTCTAATGGAGCGATGGCTATTCGCAAAGAAGCTTCAGAAGCTAGTATTGTCTTGATTGGGGAAGAGCAGTATCCGGTTTATTCTCGGGTTAATATTGGAAAGGTGGCGGCTGATATTAAGTCTCCAGAAGACTTGTTGCTGAAGAGCGAGGAGCAGTTTCAGTCACAGAATATTGACCGAATTATAGCTAAGGTACAAAGTTTAGATCCTAAAGAAAAGTCAATTACTTTAGATAATGGAGAGGCTCTAGCTTATGACAAAGTTCTGATTGCGACAGGTGGTCGGGCTCGTAGATTATCTCAAGTAGGGTCAGATTTGCAAGGAGTATTTGCTTTTCAGACTTTGGATGATGCGATTGCGGTGAGGGATTATATAAGGGGCAAAAATAAAATTACTATTGTTGGGGGCGGATTTATTGGAATTGAATTTGTAGAATTATTATCTAATTTAGGTAAGGAAGTGACTCTGATTATCCGAGATGAATGGTATTGGCAGGGTATGATTGACCAAATCGGAGGTAATATTCTTAATGAATATCTAGCTAAGAGAGCTAAAATTTATTATGAAAGTGAGATTAAAGAAATTCGAGGTAATCAAATAGGAGAGATTAGTGAAATTGAACTCAATTCAGGAGAGATTATTCCTACTGAGGCTATGTGTGTAGGTATTGGTCTAGAGCTTAATAAGGATTTTATACCTACTGATCTTTGTGGTCGAGGACTTAGAGTGAATCAGTATTTACAAAGTGAAGATGAGAGTGTTTTTGGAGCGGGTGACATTGTGGAATACTATGATGTTTCTCAATCTCAATATGCAGGTTCAGGGACTTGGGCCCAGGCTTCATTACAAGGCATGATGGCTGGATATAATATGGTGCATCCAGAGAGTATGAAGGAGTTTAGTTTAATCCCAGCTTATTGTCCTAAGACTAGTCTGGCGATTGCTTTTGTTGGGCAATGTCGGCTAAATCCTGAGACTATGCAATCGGTGGTGATAGAACAAGGGAATAGATATGTGCAAGTTAATACCAACAAACAAGATGAAATTATTGGTGGGGTAGTAATCGGGGATTCAGCCTATATGGCTACAATTAGAAAATGGGTAGTGGAGAAATTAAAGATGGATGAGATTCTAAAATAAATATAACCATAACTTTTGTTAAAATTTGACAAAAGTTAATAAAGCTTGACAAAATTTTATAAAAGGTATAGATTAGATTTTGTAGTACGTGGAGCATCCTCCATGTCTGTCTTTTGCCAAAGCAAAAAGCCTCACCACAAACATGCCCACAAGGATGGAAAAGATAATACTCCCGACAATGTTGGGACAGAGGCTTGGTTTGCAAATCTCAATGACGTTAGGAGTAAAAACCCTCCGTTCAAGAAATAGAGCGCAGCTCTAACAACCAAATAAGCCCTCACTCGAATTGACAGAGTGGGGGCTAGTCTATTTTTATATGCTATAATAAATATATAAATTTAATAACTATAAACTTTGTGACAGGTAAGCAATTAGATACTTATTTTCAGGATATTATTAGGGAGCGTGGGGAGCGGGCTTTGTATAGTATTCAGGTTTTTTTGGCCCATAGTAAACCATCATACAGACAGGCGTCTTTGCGAGCTTTGATTAGTTTTGAGTGGGGAAGAGTTGCTGATTTGATTATTCCTCTTTTGCAGGATTCATCAATATTGGTCAAAAAAGAAGCTATTCGTACCCTTACTCATTTTACTGAGGGAAAGCAATATCTGGAGTCTAATCAGCAGCATATTCCAGAGTCTTTAGCTCAATATACTGATATTAAGCTCAAAACTCCAGCTATCTCATCTGCAGTGTTGAGTGTATCAGCTTTTATTCAACAAATTAATTCTATTATTGGAGAGCAAACTGTACAGATTGAGGGGGAGGTGTCGGCTTTTCAGATGTCTAGTTTTGCTAATAATCAATGGGTTTTCTTTGATCTCAAAGATGAACAGAAGGAGGCAAAAATTAGGTGTTTTACTACGGTTGCTAATTTAAGAAAGTCTAGAATCTCTCCAGTAGATGGGATGCGTATTATTATCACAGGGAAGCCGCGACTTTCACCTAAATCTGGAATTTTTAGTGTGATGGTGGAGACTTTGGCTGTTTCTGGTGAAGGGGAACTCGCCAAAGCATTTGAATTATTAAGACAAAAATTAGAGTCAGAAGGTTTATTTAGTGAGGCTCGCAAAAGAGCAATTCCCGAGATGCCTCAATCTATTGGAGTTATTACTTCACAAGATGCGGCAGCCTATAAGGATTTTATGAAAGTACTGGGAGCTCGGATGGGGGGGGTGAATTTGTATTTCCATCATGCTCAGGTTCAGGGTGAGCGAGCGGCGGATAGTATTATTGAGGCAATTGAGAATCTGAATACCTATCCAGAGGTGGAGGTGATTGTATTGACTAGAGGTGGGGGAGCGATGGATGATTTACATGCTTTTAATGATGAGTCGGTGGCTAGAGCTATTTATACCTCTATCAAACCTATTATTTCAGCAATTGGGCATGAGAGGGATTTTACTATTGCTGATTTTGTGGCTGATATGAGGGCTTCTACTCCTTCAAATGCTGCTGAATTATTGACTCCACATCGAGATGAGCTGAGAATTAGTGTGGAGCAAAAAGAGAGAATTTTACAAACTAGTATTCAGTATCAGCTACAAACTATTGAGACAATGATAAACAATAATTTGCATTTGTTGGAGCGATATACAAGGCAGATTTCTGATAGAGTTGGTTTCGTAATTCAGAAATTAGAATCTTTGACTTTTCAACAACTCAATCAATTACAGCAGTATAAGCATCAGGTGTCAGTCAATATACATAGTTTAAATATGATAGTTAGTCACTCTTTGATGCAGCATCGCAATCAATTAGATTTATTGCAATCCAAACTATATGCTTTTGATCCTAATTCTATTTTGAAAAAAGGCTATAGTATTACTAAAATTTATGATAAAATTATTACAGATAGTAGTCAGTTGAAAGAAGGAGACATTTTGACTACAAAATTCTATAGTGGTGAGGTAAAAAGCGTGGTAAATAAAAAATAATATGCGTATAGATACTGTATTGCAAAAAAAATATCCAACTAATTCAGATATGTATTCTAAGGTGGAGAGTACTAAGGTTTGCATGTTGTATAATGAATTGGTTCAGACTACTTTTGAAGAATTAAAATCCTCAGAAGCTGTCTCTTTGAAACAGGGGGCACTAGCTGTAGTAGTGAATTCAAACTATGAGG
>JBEDBC010000038.1:0-8279 GCA_041177485.1 Candidatus Parcubacteria bacterium
TAACA
The DNA here is from genome assembly GCA_041177485.1 of Candidatus Parcubacteria bacterium. GTDB lineage: Bacteria > Patescibacteriota > Minisyncoccia > SW-4-49-11 > SW-4-49-11 > CALRBF01. The sequence goes on from JBEDBC010000038.1 coordinate 6, forward strand.
GTTATGACTATAGGTAAATATTTTTGAGTCATGAAAATAGCTTTTGTTGGGCAAAAAGGTATACCCGCTACTTCTGGTGGAGGGGTAGAGAATTATGTTGAACATGTTGCGGTTAGACTTGCTCGTAAAGGGTATGATGTTTTGGCTTACAATAGATTAGATTATGGTAAGTATACTGAATATAAAGGCGTAAAAGTAATTACTACTCCTTCTATCCCAACTAAAACTTTAGACGCTGGTACTCATACCTTGAGCTCTATTTTTCATAGTTTTTTTATTCCAGATTTAGATGTACTACACATTAACTCAGTTGGTCCTGCTTTCTTTACTCTTTTTGCTAGAATTGGATTCGGTATAAAATATTTATTCTCAGGTAGGTATACTAAGGTTGTATTTACTTTCCACAGTGCTGATTGGTATCATGGAAAGTGGAATTTATTTGCAAAATCTATGCTCAAGCTAGGAGCTTGGATTGGATGTAACTTTGCAGATGAAGTAATTACAGTGTCAAAAAGCTTAAGGTATCTTGCTCATCATGAATTTGATGTACAAGCTACATATATTCCTAATGGAACAGATTTTAATAATATTAGCTCCGACTCCGAGTTGGCAAAATTTAGCTTGGAAAAAAGAGGTTATATTGTTTTTATATCAAGGTTAGTTAAACATAAAAATGCACATATTCTGATTCAGGCCTATAAGGAAATGGCTCATAAATATGGTAAGAAGCTAGTCATTGTTGGATCGGGTAACTTTACGCATGATTATGAACAATATTTATATGACCTAGCATCAGATGATAAAAATATAGTCTTTACGGGGCATCAATCTGGACGTACCTTAAAACAGTTATTTGCTAATGCGGCCGTATATGTGCTACCTTCTTCTTCAGAGGGATTATCTATATCTCTCCTAGAAGCTGCTAGTTATGGTATACCTATAATAGTATCAGATATTAGAGAAAATATTGAAATTGTAGGAGATTTAGCTCATGTAGCCAAGGTAAATAATATATCATCCCTTAAACATCAACTAGAAAGTGTATTAGGTGATTATAGGGGGGCTTTGGAATTAGCAGAAATGTTGCAAAGTGAGATTAGATACCATTATTCTTGGGGTAATATAGTAAAAGCTTTAGAGAAGGTTTATCATAGAGATTCTAATAAATATAGAGGAGTTGCAATAGAAGTTACTCCAGCCTTGAAGTACTAATATTCATGAAGTTTAACTCTAAGAAATTCTGGCAAATATTCACTTTTATTTTTATTATAATAATTGTTATTACTATTATAGGTGTTTGTTTTGTTTGGTCCAAGTACAATAAAGAACTTTCTTTAGCTTGGTCTTTTCAAAGACAAGGTGAAACTACATATCTAATAGTTTTTCAAAATTCTTTAGAGCTGAGGCCTACGGGTGGATTTATAGGTAATTTTGCTGAAGTGACTTTTGATGGTATTCGTTTAAAAAACTATACTATTTATAACACAAACGCATTTGATTATGGTAAGCCTGGCATAGATTCTCCGCAACCATTTAAGGATATGCTTGGTATAGATCAAGTCCAACTACGAGATAGTAATTGGTCTCCTGATTTTCCTACCACCGCTCAAAAAATTATTGAGTTATATAAATTAGAGGGTGGAGTCCAAAATGTATCAGGGGTTATCGCTGTCAATTCTAGTGTTTTACAAGAGGCATTGAAAGTTACAGGGCCAATCTACTTGGATAGTATCGGTAAATCTCTTGATTACAGTAATGTTTTATTGGAATTACAATATGAATTAAATTTTGGTTTTGCTGAGAAGGGTATTAGTCGTAGTGATAGAAAAGAGCCTATTAAGGACTTAGCATCTGAAATAGAAAATCGTCTAAAGAAGTATTCTTGGAGGCAATTTTATAGGTTTGGAAATATGTTATTATCTCAAGCTGATCAAAAGCAAGTATTATTGTGGAGTAATAATCCTAATGTGCAAAATAAAATTATTAAATTGGGATGGGATGGGATGGTTGATCAGAACGTTGAAGGTGACTATTTTATGCTTGTAGATTCTAATTTAGGTGCACTAAAGACAGATTATTATATGCAAAGAGTAATATCTAAAGATATTACAAATTGTTCGGATGATTCAAGTAAATTATGTTCTCAATTAGTTATAAAATATATTAATTCTGCTAAACTTGCAACTCCTTTGAATAATGATTATAAATCTTATACTAGAGTTTTATTACCAAAGGAAGCTTTTGTTACCAAAGTACAGGGTATAGAACCTCGTATTGAACCTGTTGACTATAGTTATAATTATGATAAAAAAGTTGTTGGATTTGAAATTATGATTCCATTTAATTCATCTAAGGAAATAATTTTAGACTATACTATCCCAAAACCAGATATCTATAATCTTAGTATACAAAAACAGTCTGGAATTAAAGGTTTTGATTTTACTTTTAATTATAAAATATCTAATCTGAGTGAATCATTATTTATAGACTCTGATTGGATTTGGAAAAATAAATAGTTTATTCAAAATGTATATTTTCTTCAAAGTGAGATAATCTAGCTTTTAATTTGGGATATGTATTTAGTGTGATATCTTCTTTTAAAATTTTTTGAGCTAAAATTCTAGTTTTTTGAATAATATCTTTATTAAGAAGTGCTTCCATACTTATATCTGATATTCCTGATTGGTTTGAACCTATAAATTGACCTGGACCTCGTATTTCTAAGTCTTTTTCAGCTAGATCGAAGCCACTACTTGCTTCCTCTATAGCTTTTAATCTTTGATTCATAGATACTTCTTGTTCTCCAGTTTCGAAAAGAAAACAGAATGATTGATATTCTCCTCTTCCTACTCTTCCTCTAAATTGATGTAGTTGGGCTAGTCCGAATCTCTCGGCACCCTCTATCACCATTATACTTGCATTCGGTATATCTATTCCTACTTCTATAACTGAAGTTGCAACCAAAATATCAAATTCTTTTTGTTTGAATGACTGTATGATATTATCTTTTTCAGTAGTTTTCATTTTTCCATGCATCATCTTAATTTTGAATTCAGGGAAAATATCTTTAGATAGTTTTAAAAAAGTATCTTCTACAGATTTTACATCAGACTTTTCATCAGTTTCTATTTTAGGACATACCACAAAAACTTGTCTTCCAGAGTCTATATGTTTTTTTATAAAATTGTAAGACTCTCTTCTTTTAGAAGGAGGAACTAGTTTAGTTTTAATTTGTTTTCTTCCACTGGGATATTCATTTAATAGGGAAACATCAAGATCCCCATAAATACTTAGAGCTAATGTTCGAGGTATAGGTGTAGCCGTCATACTTAGTAGGTGTGATATTGTATCTGGACTTTTATCTTTAGTTTTACTAATCATACTTTGAAGTTCAGCTCTTTGTTTAACCCCAAATCTATGCTGCTCATCGACTATTGTGAGAGCTAAGTCAAAGTATTCAACACTTTCTTTTATTACACTATGTGTTCCTATTATAATGGCTACTTTTCCCCTTGCAATTTTTTTTAATAAATCTTTTTTGGGTATTGATACCCAAGAATCTAAATTAGGGCCAGTTGAAATTCGTGACTCTTTGCCAGTTATTAAGGCTATTGTTGGGGGATTTTTGATATTTTCAGTTAGCTTCGTTATCCCTTCAAAATGCTGGGTGGCTAGTATTTCAGTAGGCGCCATTAGTACAGACTGGTAGTTTTGATAATAAGTATTCAACATGGCCACAGTCGCAACCATTGTTTTACCTGTTCCAACATCACCCTCTAATAGTCTATTCATAGGGTTAGGTTTTGCAATATCTATTAGAATATCTTGAATTGCTTGTTTTTGAGCATTTGTTAAATTAAATTTTAAGCTACTTATGAATCCTTGTATTAGCTCATTTGCAGTTGGGACTACGGGAGCATATTTAGATTGAAATATAAGTTTTTGCTTAGATATATATAGTTGCATTATGAAGGCTTCCTCAAAAATTAATCTAGACTTTGCTAGCTGGATTTGGGCATAGTTTTGAGGGTAGTGAAGATATCTAATAGTTGTATTTATGTCTGGTATGTTGGCTTTACTTAATATCCAATGGGGTAATGTCTCAGGTATAATTCCAAATTGTTTTTGTGCTAGATGTATTCTATAGCGTATCATTTTGGAGGTTATATCTGCAGTTTCAGGATAGATAGGAACTAGCCTATGAGAGTGTAATAACAGTTTATTTGGTAATATTCTCTCAAAACTAATATTATTTAGAGGTGTTTTTGTATTATGTTTTATTATTGCAGACAGTGCATACAAGTTGTTTATCTGTAGAGATTCAAATAGCAGTTTTTGATTAAATAAAGTTAGTTTTATCTGAGCTGTCTCATCTTGAATTATTATTTCACCTATGGTCATCTTACCCCCTCTCAAGCGGGTCTGTTTTTTTGATATAATTTTAACTTCAAATACCGCTGGAGTGCCGGAAATTAAATCTTCAATTTGATTTAATTTATGTAGCTTTTTATAATTAATAAATTTTTTGGGAGGATATAGCAATAATTGTGATAAGTTTCTTATATTTAGTCTATGAAAAGCATCAAGTAACTTTTTATTTGGTTTGGGTTTCAATTCGTCAATTGGTGTGTATGATATATCCATAATATCAGTATTGGTGTACCTAAGAGGATTCGAACCTCTGGCCTCAGGTTCCGCAAACCTGCGCTCTATCCAACTGAGCTATAGGTACTTTAGATTTTTAATATGTGGTCTATTGTATCAAAAAAACTTTCTTTCCCATCCTCTCTTGGAATATATTGCTCCAATATATTAGCAATATCCTCTGGGGATTGAGATCCTAGGGGAATTCTAGCGTGAGATATTACTCCTTCAGCCATATGTAGCGAGATAAATCGTACATCATCTCTTATAAATACTCCGAATGATTCAATATCTTGATATCTAAAGGTTCTTTTGGCATCAAGGTTAATTCCACTTGTAGTTATATCGACTTGAATTGTTTTAGGATCTTTGTTAGAAATTAATAAAGTAACTATAAATGTCAATAAAAAAACTACAAATGTCATAGGGGAGCGTGTAAACACTGCATATAATAGCATCATAATACCAATTACCCCAAATAATATATACCAAGTGGTTGTTTTTTGATACTTATCAAATTCTAGTGCTTGGTAGCTATAGATTAAGGTACTATTATTTTCTGCCATATTTATTATTATATATTTTGATATTGTTTATAATATATCATAAATTAAAAAATTATAAAAGAGTCTAATTTGTATTATCTTTTTGCCATTTTTCAATTTCTTTGTGATTGCCTGATATTAATACTTCAGGAACAGACCATTCATTAGGAGAGGGTGTTTTGATGAGATTGGGGTTGCTGGGTATAAAGGTTGCTGGTCGTGAATAATGCGGATACTCTCTGCTTTCATTATATGTCCAAGACTCTTTACTTAGAGATTCTTGATTCCCAAGAACCTCGGGAATATGTCTTGAAATTGCATCTAACATAACTAAAGCTGGCAGCTCTCCTCCAGTGAGAACAAATTTACCAATTGATAGAGATTCATTACTTAAATATTCCTCAACTCTTGCGTCTACCCCCTCATATCTCCCACAAATGAATATTATGTGATCAAATTTGCTACCTAGATATATAGCTTTATTTTGGTCGAATATGTTACCACCAGCCTTAGTTAGAATCACATGTTTTTTTGTGGTTGGATATTTAGAAATAATTTCTTTAAGGGCAGAATAAATTGGTTCAATTTGCAATATCATACCAGCACCACCACCAAAAGGAGTGTCATCTACTTTTTTATGTGGATTATTAGTATAATCTCTTATATTGTGGACACCTATATCTATTTTCTTTTTTAAATTATATGCTCTACCTATAACGCCATTATTAATATAAGCGTCTATTATATTAGGAAATATAGTTAGTATGTCAAATCTCATATTTTATAGATCCAAGTCATCTACCACTTTATCTATGTCTTCTGATGAATTTAGCCTATTTTCTTTACGTACGCTTTGTTCAGGCTCCAATATTTTTAAATTAACTCTAGCATTATTTCTAGCGCCAACTATTCTTAATAGAGATCTAATCGCTTTTGCTGTTGATCCTGATTTCCCAATAACGTAACCCATATCACTAGGATTAACTTGTAATGTTATTAGTACTCCCATTTCATCTACTGTTCTTTCAATCAGTACATCATTTGGATTATCTACAATAGCTTTCACTACGTAGGACACAAACTCTTTATCTGAATACTTTTCCATCTCTGTATTTTTATCTATTAATAAAAGTTGTTAAACTTTACTAATATAGTATACCATATTTTTTAACAATACAATAAAACATTATTTTAATGAGCTAGTATAAGTGCATTTATATCATGAAAACCCTGTTTTTTAAGAGCTTTTGCTGCCTGTGTGATTGTGGATAAAGTAGTTGTTACGTCGTCTATAATCAAAATAGTTTGGTTTTGTTGCGTAGATTTTATAGTGGCAATAAAGGCATCATTCAAATTCATAATTCTATGATATCTATCCTTGATTCTCATTTGGCTTTTAGTGTCCTTGACTTTTATTAAGCCTGTATATATTTTTATCCCAATTTGTCTATTTAAATATTCTGCTAATAGCTGGGATTGATTATATCCTCTCCATTTCAATCTATTAGGGTGGACAGGTATTGGACATAGAAGTATATTATCTGTGCTTGTTAGGTGTTGTCCAATTGCACGCAGCATAATTGCTCCTAATGGTGTAGAAATCTGAGGCAGGTTTTTATATTTGAGATAATGAATACTTTTTTTGATTGATGTATTTTTAAATTCCGAGCATGATAGTATACTGTTGATATATTCATTATCTAGTGGAGGCTGTATTTTGGTAATGTTTTTAGGAATAAATATAGACCTACTCTTAACATTTTTATTAATCCATAGACTTGGTTTATTGGGTATGTTATATGCACAGATATCACATAAATTAAATTTATTTAATTTATTACAGATTATGCACTGATTCGGTAGAAATGTATCTAAAAGTAAGGTGGATAATTTTTCTTGCATACTTTCTTTTAATATGTTAGTATTGTAACATAAACTGTTTAATATAAATAAAAAATAATATAATGTTTGGCATTGCATCTAAAAAATCTTACGGAATTGATATCGGTACTCAAACTATTAAGATTGTTGAGCTTAGTAGTAACGCTAAGAATATTTCTGTAATGAATTATAGTATTTGGAATGATGAGATAAATAATATAATACAAGACAAATCTGGAAACTCCTCTCTTTCTGTGGACTCTATTATTAATATTATCAATGTGATGCTAGATAGTGCTGAAATGAATATAGCTGAAGCCTATGTTGCCGTCCCTTCATATTTGGCTTTTTCTGCTGTTATTTCGATGCCAATTATGGGGCCTGAGGAGTTGGCATCGGCAGTACCTTTGGAGGCTAAGCAGCATATACCAGTGCCCCTTAATACAGTTCAGTTAGACTGGATGAATTTGGGTGAGAATAAAGAAAAAGACAGATATAATATCTTGTTAATAGCTATTCCTACTACTGCTGTCAAAAAATATATGGATGTTAGTGGTGCTTTAGGTGTGAAGATTAAAGGATTTGAATTAGATGTATTTTCTGTGATTAGAGCTATTGAGTTGCCTTCTAGTCAGGTTTGTTTAGTTGACATAGGTGCTAGAACAACAACAGTTAGTATTGTTAATTCTGATAAACAACTTCAAGCTATTCAATCTTTTGATTTTGGTGGGAATCAAATAACTAAATTAATAGCAGAAATGAAAGGCATTTCAGCTGCTGATGCTGAGCTGTTGAAAAAGTCTAATGGTATAGGGGGGGTAGAGTCTCAAGTGTCTAATTTGATACAGAGTAAATTTAAATCTTTTATTGAAAATGAAGTAATAAGGGTTATTAAGCAAACTCAGGATAAAATGCAGATTAAGGTTGAAGATGTGGTTTTGTTAGGAGGTGTGGTTAAGATGAATGGATTAAAAGATTTTGTGGATATGGTTATAAAAAGCAATCTTGTTGGTCAAGATATCAAGACTTCAGTCGCAAACCCTATCCATGACTTATCAATTAAAGGAGTTAAAGATAAAAGTCAGGCAGATAAAATTTACCAAGACTTGCTTCTATCTATTGGGATTGCTTTAAAAGATTATATAAAATAATATGGATACTATTACATTTATTCCTGATAATCAAAAACAAGTGGGCCCATATG
>JBEDBC010000039.1:0-7917 GCA_041177485.1 Candidatus Parcubacteria bacterium
AGATAGAAGATAGTGGTGTTCCAATTTTATCTACCGAAAGAGCTTGCGAGGTCATAACTAGCTTTGGGGATGATTCAACCATAGAAACTAATCCATAGTTGACAAAGTTCTAACAGGGATATATAATGTATATATATGAATAATCCAAGAATAGATCTGCTTTTTGAAATAAAAAGTAGATCTATTTTATTTCATAATTACTAATTAAAAATAATAGTATTAATATGTTGGATGCTAAACAATTTACTTTCGCAATTAGTCAGATTGCAGAAGAAAAAAATATACCGGAAGAAAAAATTATAGAAGTAATTGAAAGCGCTATTGCAGCTGCGTATAAAAAAGATTATGGTGAAAAAAGTCAGATTATAAAATCTAAGTTTAATAAAGATACAGGTGTATTTTCAATTTTTCAGTATAAGACGGTTGTTAGTGTTGATGATGAGGGTTACATAATCTTAAAAGATGGTCAGTCTGCAGACAGTTTATCTCAAGATCAGGAAGAGTTGGGTGAAGATATCAAAAAAATTAGATTTAACCCTGATAGACATATCTCATTACAAGATGCTCAATCTATTCAGTCTGATATTGTAGAGGGCGAAGAGATTGTAGAAGAATTAGAACCTAGAGAGGATTTTGGTAGGATTGCAGCACAGACTGCCAAACAAGTTTTGATGCAAAAAATTCGTGAGATTGAAAGAACTACAGCATTTGAGGTCTATAAAGATAGGGTTGGTGAGATTGTAGTTGGTACGGTTCAAAGAATAGATAGAGGAATTATTTTTGTAGATTTGGGTAAGGGTGTTGGTTTGTTGTTCCCATCCGAGCAAGTTTATGCAGATAATTATCGTATAGGTAGTAGATATAAGTTTTTAATACAAAGTGTTGAAACTACAGACCGAGAGCCTAATATAGTATTATCTAGACGTAGTACTGATTTTGTAAAAACATTGTTTGCACTTGAAGTACCTGAAATATTTGGTGGTTCTGTAGAGATTGTGGCTATTTCTAGAGATGCTGGTGTGAGAACAAAATTAGCAGTAAAAGCTAATGGTGAAGGAATAGATCCTGTAGGTGCTTGTGTTGGACAGAGAGGTACAAGAGTACAGTCTGTTATTAATGAATTAGGTGGAGAAAAAATTGATATTATAGAGTATTCTAATAATATAGAAGATTTTATTAAGTCTGCTATTGCTCCAGCTCAAGTTGAAAGTATAAATATTGACGAGCCCAATAAGCAAGCTACTGTTATTGTGCCTCAAGACCAATTATCTTTGGCTATAGGAGGGTCTGGGCAGAACGTTAGACTGGCATCTAGGCTAACTGGTTATGATATTAACTTAAATCCAGAAACTAAGTCTAATACTGAAACTTCTGATATAAGTAGTGTGACAAATGAAATAGACTCTACAGGGGAATCTATTTCAGAAAACTAAATATATATATTATTAAATCTAATTTAAGTTATTAATATGAATTTATACCAAGATGTTCCAAGGCTAGAATCATTACCAGAAGAATTCAATGTTGTGGTGGATATTCCTATGCATTCTACCTCAAAATTTGAGTATGATGAAAAAGGTGGATATTTTAAGCTGGATAGAACTTTATATTCTCCTCTTATTTATCCTTTTGAGTATGGGTTTGTACCCCAAACTCATGGTGAGGATGGTGATGCTTTAGACGTTATCTTACTAGCTACTAGACCAACTTTTTCAGGTTGTGTAGTAAAATCTAGAGCTATAGGTGTTCTTAAAATGAGTGATGAGGCCGGTGTAGACCATAAGTTAATTTGTGCTCCAGTTACTAAGTTAGACCCACGACTATCACATATCCAAGATCTCTCAGATATAGAGTCACATCTCAAAAAAGAGATCGAATTATTTATGGCAGATTATAAAAAACTAGAACCTGGTAAATATGAGTTTGTGAGAATTGAAGGTTTCGGAGATAAAAAGGAAGCTGAATCAATTTTGACGAAAGGAGCTTTATCTTATGATAATAAGTAAAACTTATGACAAAGCTAGTATTATGGCTTAATGGTATATTTCTATTAGTAGGTTTGGGATTGTCTTATTATATTCTCTTCAATATTAATCCTACAGAAGTTGGGAGTATATACATATGGATCTTATTAACTAGCTTTGTTGTGATTATTTGGTCTTTATTTGCTTTGTTTGGATATTATATTCGCAATATATTGACAGATAGTTTATTTAAAAATAGAGATAAAAGTTATATATTAATTCGCTCAGAAAGACAAGGGTTATTGCTAGGTTTTTTATTTGGTCTCCAGCTAGCTTTACAGGGTTTTTTGCTTTCTAATATACTTAGTGCTACAATATTAACAATAGCGATATTCTTACTCGAATTTTTCTTTATCGCTCAGGAGACAAAATAATAATATTTCAAATATGCTATCAATAGAATCTGTAAAAAAAGAGTATCAGGTAGATGTAAAAAATAATATAAAGATAAGTGAGCTTGAGTTAAAGTACCTATCTAGAAAAGGATATATTGCTCAGCTATTCAAGGCTCTGAAAGATATATCACCAGAAAAAAGGGGTCAGTACGGTGAAAATGTTAATGCTCTGAAAAAAGATATAGAAACCTTTATCAATAAAAATAAGGTCAAAGATGTATCAGAGGTTTTAGAATTAAGTCCTTTAAACCCAAGAGATATAAATGATAATCTTGGTGGACTATCTCCTATATCTTGGTTAATATTTAGAATTCAAGATATTTTTCAGAATATAGGGTTTTCAGTTGCTACAGGACCAGAATTAGAGTCTGAAAAATATAATTTCGATGCCTTAAATATACCAGCTAATCATCCAGCAAGAGATGTTTGGGATACTATTTGGGTACAAAACCCATTGGGAGTTAAGCAGTTACTTCGTACTCATACGTCACCAGTTCAAATTCACTATATGGAAAATAATAAAATTCCCATTAGGATTATAGCTCCAGGTAAAGTTTATCGTTATGAGGCCACTGATTCTACTCATGAAACAGTGTTCCATCAAGTTGAAGGTTTGGTTTTGGATTATAATTCCAGTATTTCTACATTCAAGGGTGTAATTCACTATTTCTTCAGTGAGCTTTTTCAACAAGATATGAAAATTAGATTAAGGCCTAGTTACTTCCCATTTACAGAGCCAAGTTTTGAGATAGATATTTGGATTAAAGATCGCTGGTTGGAGATTGCTGGTGCTGGTATGGTAAATAGAATAGTATTAGAAAATGGTGGTATAAATGACCCAGATATACAAGGGTTTGCCTTTGGATTTGGTGTTGAAAGACTTGCCATGATTTTATATGAAATTGATGATATTAGATTGATTCATTCCGCTGATATTAGGTTCATCTCTCAATTAGGTAAAATAAAGCTATGAAAATCCCATACTCTATATTAAAGCAATTTGTTCCTACTCTAAAACACTCCCCCGAACAGTTGGCAGATATTATAACACTAAAAAGTTATGAGGTTGACTCTGTATACAATCCAGCTACAAGTCTAAATAATGTTGTTGTTGGCCATATACGAGAAATACAACCACATCCAAATGCAGATAAGCTTCAGATAGCTAAAGTTTCAGTTGGAAAAGGAGAGTCTTTAGATATTGTCTGTGGTGCTAAAAATATAGAATTAGGGCAAAAAGTGCCTGTAGCTCGTATAGGAGCTACTCTACCAAATGGCTTAAATATTCAACCAGTTAATTTGAGGGGTCAGGATTCTTTTGGTATGTTGTGCTCAGCCAAAGAATTAGGTTTAGATTTTGACTCTGAGGGTATCTTAATATTGCCAAGCTCAGCGGTAGAGGGAGCGCCAGTGGCTGATGTATTGGGTCTCAATGAAGCTATTATTGATATTGATAATAAAGGACTAGGAACTAGGGCTAGTGATTCCTCTTCTTTTTATGGGGTCGCTAGGGAAGTATCTATAATTACAAACAATAAATTAGAAGATTTAGAGCTTTCAGAACTACCTTTAGAAAATAAATTGAGTAAGAAAATTCAAGTTGAGACAAGCTTATGTTCATATTATTCAATTTTAGAACTATCTGGTTTAAGTAGTTATAAATTTGACTCAAATATTCTCAGTAAAGGTAATTATAGGGTAGATTTGTATGTGCAAACTGATACCTTTAAAATTGACTCAAATATTCATCGTATATTAAGAATATTAAATCAAAAAACACATCATCCAGCTGTAGATCTGGGTAACTATATTTTGTTTGAAACTGGACAACCTGTACATATTTTTGATGCCGAAAAATTAAGAGGTAATCAAGTCATAGTCAGAGAGGCAAAAAAAGGAGAAATATTTTTATCCTTAGATGGTGTTGAATTCATTTTAGCAGATGGAGATATTGTTATTTGTGACTCTGAGGGCATTATAGCTTTAGCAGGTATAATTGGTGGGGCTAGTGCCTCAGTTGGCGATGGTACAACAAAAGTCTTAATAGAGAGTGCAAATTTTGATTCAGAACGTATTCGTTCTACTGCTAGAAGATTAAAACTTTTAACAGAGTCTGCCAAGCGATTTGAGAGAAAGATTCCTGCAGAGTTGGCTGACGTAGCAATACAAAGAATTATTAATATAACACAAAAATCTGGTCTAGATATATTGGGTTACACCAAAACTGGTGATAGTACTACACAAAATAAAGTAGTTGCATTAAATTATGATTATGCACGTAAATATATTGGAGCAGAGATTTCAAATAATGAAATAAATGATTACTTGAAATCTCTGAGCGTGGGCGTACATAAAATGTTAGGAGCTAATAAATATAAGTTAAAAGCACCTTATTGGAGACTAGATCTTAATACCCCAGAGGAATACATAGAGGAAATAGCCCGTCTTTACGGGTATGAGAATATTCCGGCTGTATTGGACTTAGATAAGCTAACTTCAAAACCTAACACTGAGTTTGACTTTAAAAGAAAAATTTCTGAGGCTCTTGTAGACTTATTATATATTGAAGTTTTAACCTATCCATACACAACAGAAGGTACATTAAAATTAATGAATCCAGTTGATGAATCTAAACCATATTTGAGACAAACCTTATCTCCTTCATTACATCAAGCACTAATTAATAATCAAAGAAATAGAGATGTATTGAGGTTATTTGAGGTAGGCAATGTATTTACAGCACAACAAAACTTACATATTAGTTTAACATATTGGGATAAAGCTCAATCTAATAATAAAAATATTAGTCAGGCATATATTGATTTTCTAAGAGTTTTGAAAAGAATAGGTTTTGATACTCAATTATTTTCTCTCTCTGAAATTAATGGAACGACCTTAATTTATTATCTGGAGCAAGAAGTGGGCTTGTTTAATCCTCAGTATTTGGCATTAGAGTTTGATCTGTCAGTATTAGTATCTTTACTTAAGCCAATTCAAGAAAAGTTCACAGTTATACCTAAATATCCCTCTGTGAAAAGAGACATTACAATTGGTGTAAGTAAAGATATAGGATTACAATCTGTTTATTCATCTGTTAAATCAATAGTTTCTAATAGATGTGAGTATATTGGTTTTATAGATCGTTTTGAAAATGAAAAATTAGTCAATTATACTTTTCATTTGGAGTTTAGGGATCCCGAAAAGTCACTATCTGATGAAGAGGTTAATCTTGAAATAGATAAAATATATAAAAAATTAAAATCGTCTTCTTTAGATAAATAATCAAGTCATTGACAAAAGATGAATATTATTGTAATATTATTATCAATGTAAGTAATTAATTTATATGTTTGCAATTATTCGTACCGGTGGAAAACAATATCCTGTTGAGAAAGGAACTGTCTTAAAAATTGAAAAATTATCACAAGAACCAGGATCAGAAATTATATTTGACAATGTTTTATTAGTAGATAATAACTCCGAAATTTTATTAGGAACTCCTGTTTTAAAGCAAGCCCAAGTAAAAGCTAAAGTTTTGACCCAAGGTAGAGGTAAGAAGCAAATTGTATTTAAGTATAAGAACAAGACTAGATATAGTGTAAAAAACGGTCATAGACAACCTTTTACAGAAGTAGAGATTACTGATATTTCCGTTAAATAAATATTTATACCTTAATATGGATATAGTCAATGATATCCAATATATATTAGAAGAGATGAGACCCATATTAGAAAGAGATGGTGGTGGAGTTGAAATAGATTCTTTTGAAAATGGAGATTTGACTCTAAATCTGTTAGGAGCTTGCTCAGGGTGTCCAATGTCTTCAATTACATTTGGTGTTGTTTTAGAGAATAAGCTAAGAGAAGCTTTAGGTGACAAAATCAAAAATATATATTATAATAGAGAAAGCTCTGAATTAAGTTATAATTTAAGTAAATAAAATATATGGCTATCAAAACTTTAGCAATAGATAGAGATCAATGTATAGGTGCTGCTAGTTGTGTCGCGGTATATCCAGAGGTATTTGAGATAGACGATGAAGCAAAGGCAGTTTTGAAATTAAAGGGTGGTGATTCAACATCTGATAGAACAGAAATTACAGCTTTAGATGTTACTTCTGTGGATGATGATACCTTATTGTTGGCTGCCCAATCATGCCCAACAGCCGCCATTTATCTGTATGATGAAAATGGAACTCAAGTCTTCCCACTATAATATCTTTGAGTAGTTTAAGTCTCAAAAACTTTTAAATATAAATAAAATGAATATATGATAGATCTGAATCTATTTGATTTAGTAAGTCAATATAATACAAATTTCCCAGCATGGGGTGTTGCCTTTTTGTTTTCATACTGTTTAATTTTAATACTATCATTAGAAAAGGGAGCTCGAAAAGGCATTATTTTAGAGGATGTTTTTAATTTGGTTCTGGTGGCTACTATAGGAGCTCTCTTAGGGGGTAGGGTTTCATATTTACTGATATATCAACAAAATGTAGACTGGCCAACTATCTTAAGTTGGGGAGAAATATTTTATAAGGGTAATATGAATATAGTTGGTGGATACCTAGGTGGTATAGTTGCTGCATGGTTTTATTTGAAAGCTTTTGATGTTGTAGAAAGAGCAGAAATGTCATGGTTGAGGTTCTTTGACTCATTTTTATATATTATACCACTAGGATTATCTTTTGGTTATATTGGAGTTTTCTTTAGTAATATTTATAAAGGATCTCAAGCTTTGGCAGATTATCCATGGTTATTACCGTTTAATGATTCTTATATACACCCTTGGGGGCTGTATCTATCAATTGGATATTTGATTATATTTGTGCTACTATATGTATTAAATCAGCGTATATATAATTTTCGTAGACCGGGTTATATTACAACTGTATTTTTGATTCTAGTTTCATCAATGCATTTTATTGTTGATTTTTGGCAAACATCTAATATTCAATATGGTTTGCCAAGAGTAATTGGGTTAACTATTACTCAATGGTTCTCATTGAGTATATTATTTGTGACAGGTCTTGTAGCATTGTTTTTAAGAGCAAGGGCTCATACAGAAGAATTTGTTGATTGATTTTTCTTCTATATTGATAAAAGGAGAATATATGGAGTACGAGGTAAAAGATCTGATTAAGCAGAAGCTGGATATAGTAGATGTAGTTTCTGAATATGTTACACTGATTCCAGCTGGATCTAATTACAAAGCTCTTTCTCCCTTTAGATCTGAAAAGACCCCATCATTTATTGTTAGTCCCGAACTTCAAATGTACAAAGACTTTGGAGGAGATAAGTCTGGAGATGTATTTCAGTTTATAATGGATATTGAGGGTGTGGATTTTAGGGAGGCATTACAGATTTTGTCTGATAAGTCTGGGATACCTTTGAGCTCTAATTCAAAAGACAAACATCAAAGAGTAGATAGTAAAAAAGTTATATTAAGTGTACTTGATGACAGCAGGTCAATTTATAAGGCTATATTAAATCATATC
>JBEDBC010000040.1:0-17456 GCA_041177485.1 Candidatus Parcubacteria bacterium
TATTGAGTTTTATTATAGCATAGAAATTATGAATTATAAATTGTAAGTTTTTAATTATATTCGTAAAGGTGACATGTGCTTATTTCATCTCCTTTATGAGGACAGAGTTTATCAGCTACAACCCAAATCTTCCTCTGGTGGCATTAAAATTTTGTTGGATTTCTTGTGGTGTGAGACCTTTACCTTTATAAACTAACAAACTTGATAGATTACCTTGATGAATATATCCTCCACCACCATATCTACCTATGTTTAATGTGGTTCCCCAAGAACCGATATTTCCTCCATCAGCACCACTTGTTACTAAAGAACCATTAGAATAAAAATAAGTAGTTCCAGATATTCTTGAAATAACGATATTATACCAAGTGTTTATATTATGAACTGGTCCAGCATTATATAAAGAACTTCCAGTTCCTATAGTTGGATTATAATATCTAAATCCACGACCTATACTGGTTCCTGAAGAAAGCATTCCTCCATTAGCACCAAAATCCCATATGTATCTATTACTTACTGTTTCTGTTTTATATACCCATACGGATACAGCAAAATCTCCAGTTCCTGGTGTTATATTATTGGAAACAGTAGCATAATCATTCACCCCATCAAAAACTAAAGACCCTAGATTACCACTATTATACCCAACACCATTCACAAGAGTTCCATTATTCCCATTACCACTCAAATCAAACCATGTATTCCCTGTCCCCGGATAGCTGGCTGGATTTCCAGCATCTAGATGTAGTACTAGTCCATCTTTTACTATACTTAGTGGATTTATTACTAATAACCCTCTCTCAGATAAACTTGCTTGTATAGATAATTTATCATTATCTGGATTTATTGAAACTATATATCCCTGTATTTATGCCTGTTGCCTGTGGGTCTTTCGGGATTCCTGCTATATAGGTCGGGACTAATTCTCTTAGATCTACTCTGCCACTACAATTTGTACTCCCTCCTGTTTGTTCTATCCCTGTATTACAAATATATCCTGGAACACTACTTACATTATTTGGGTATCTGCCATTATCTATAAGATATTGTTCTAATGATTTATGTATTGCATTTATATCTGCTTGTCTTACTAGATTCCTTGCCTGTGCTAATTGTTTATTTGGATTTATTGCTACTAAGACTATTGCCGCTAACATCCCTATAGCTCCTATTACTAATAAAATCTCTAGTAAAGTAAATCATTTTCTTTTAACTCTATAAATCTGCGACATATTTATAGGTTTATTTATAAATTTATATAATCACCTTGAAGTCCAAAATACAACCTCTTTGTGGATAGACTATAATTGGATTAACATCTAATTCTTGGATCTCAGGGACGGAGTAGACCAAAAGATTGAGTTGAAAAATTGTATCTACTAGCCAATTTATATCATATTCTGTACCTCTGGCACCGTTTAGTATTTTGTAAATTTTAGTTTTCTTGAGAGTTTTGATGATATATGGTTTGGTGATGGGCATGCTAGCGAAAGCTATATCCCCTAAAATTTCGGCATATATTCCTCCTGAACCTAATAAAAGGACTGTTCCTAATTGCGGGTCTCGCTTAACTCCTACAAAGACTTCGATTCCCTTTTTAGCTTGTTCTTGAGCTATGATTTGACCGTCTTTGTGTTTTTTATAAAATTCTTTGATTTCATCTTTAGACTGCACTCCAACCTTTACCAATCCTGCATCTGTACGATGAAGTACATTAGGATTTACGTCTTTTAAGACTAATGGGTATTGTAATTTTTTATCTACTTTACTTATATCTGAGCTGGATTGCATGTCTAGAGTATTTGGTAATTCCAAGGATAATTCTCTAGCTATAAGTTTGACTGTATTCCAAGAGGCACTTAATAGTCCTTGTACTTTGTCTAGTTCTAATGCTTGATTGATATCTTGTATTGATGATTTTTTGACATAGGTTGTCGGTTCATCCCAGAGCTTAGCATTTGGAATCTGGGAGCTCCATTTATAGAGATAAGAGAGTGCTCGGACTGCTCTTTCTGGAGTATCAAAGTATGGTAAATCTTTTAATTCATTGTTTAATTTACTTACAATTTCACCACCCACTGCTACTGTTATGATTGGTTTATGAGGTGTTTTGAGAGATATTTCTTTGATTATTCTACCTATATCTGATAATGGAGTCATTACTTGAGGGCTAACCAAAACAATAATTGAGCTGATTGATTTTTCTTTAACTAAAATTTGTAGTGTCTCACGATATCTTATAGAGTCGGCATCTCCCAATATGTCTACTGGATTATTAGTACTAGCAGCTTGTGGTAACACTTTCTCTAGTTGATTCACAGCTTTAGGCTCTATTTTAGATAATTTTAGACCAAATTCAACACTGGAATCTACGGACAAAACTCCTAATCCACCAGCATTAGTGACAATAGCTGTACCAAATCTGGAAACATTTTGGAATTTGGAAAATAGTTGTACAGTGTCAAAGAGCTGTTCTAGGGAATATACGATAATAGCTCCTGCTTCTTCTAAAAGAGTGTCTATTATAATTTCATCCCCTGCAAGAGAGCCTGTATGAGATTGTATAGTCTTCTTGGACTTTTCCGATCTTCCCGCTTTAAGAATTATAATGGGTTTTTTTGACTTCTTTATAACTTGAATGAACTCTACTGATCTTGATATCCCCTCCAGGTAGAGACTAATTACTTTGGTTTTGGCATCCTGATCAAAATACTTGACTGCATCTACTTCATCTAAATCTAATTTATTTCCAAGGCTAATAATTTTATTTAAACCTATATTTAATTGATCCGCTTTATTTATAAAAGCAGAGATTAAAGCTCCAGACTGTGAAATCAAAGATACATTGCCAGCATACTGAGATAATAGCCCAAAAGAACCATTATAGGCATATTTATTAGAGTCATTATTGATAATACCAAGACAATTCGGACCGATTATTCTAATGCCATACAATTTAGCTATCTTAACTAATTCTTTTTCTCTAGTCTTACCTTCAGAACCTGATTCTTTAAATCCTGCTGAGATTATAACAGCGTATTTGACGCCTTTTTTGCCTAAATCGGCTATAGCCCCTAATACAAATTGAGCTGGAATTACAACAATCGCTACTTGAATACCTTGTGGTAATTGATTTATATCCTTATAAACTGGATAACCCTCTATCTTATGCGCTGCTGGATTGACTAAGAATAATTCACCTTTGTAATTAGTTTTGAGTATATTATGTAAAATCACAGATCCAATTTTGCCTTTATTGCGAGAGGCACCTATAATTGCAATGCTTTCTGGATAGAATAATTCTTGCATAATTATTAAGTTAATATAACTATTTCATTTTCTGTAGGGACTTGTGCCGGTATATGTAAACTTCCTCTTATTTCTTTAGCTAATGTTTCAGATGCTTCTTGCTCACCTTGGACAACAAATACATTTTTTGAATTTTTGATATGAGATAGCCAATCTAGTAGCATTTCCTGATCAGCATGAGCTGAATATCCCTCTACCCTTCTTACTTCGATTCTATTCTCAATTGGATGATTATGTATATAGACTGGACTCTGGCCTTCTAAAATTTTACGTCCTAAGGTATTGGGGGCCTGATATCCGACAAAGAGAATTATATTTTTGGGGTCGGATAAATACCTCTCTTCATGGTACAGAACTCTACCTCCAGTAGACATCCCAGAGCCTGCCATTATCATTTTGGGTTGAGGCTGAGTATTAATTCGCATAGAATCCTCTCTACTTTCTGTAAATGTAAGAAATGGAAACTCAAATATCTTATCAGTTTTAGCTAGTTGCTTAGCTTCTTGATTATAATATTGAGTATATTTAGAGTGAATATTAGTAGCTTTGATAGCTAAAGGAGAATCTAAATACACGTCAATCTTGCCGACGCTGCCTCTTGGCAATCCTTTGCCTGAATGATTTTCAATGATATCATTTAGCTCATATAAAATATCTTGTGTTCTTTCAATTGAGAAAGTTGGCATGATTAGCACAGATTTACGCTCAATAGTGTCTTTAATGGCCTGCTTTAGCATTTCTTTTCTTTCTGCTAGCTTTTGATGAATCCTATCACCATAACAAGATTCTACAATAACATAGTCAGCTTCAGTTATATAATCATACTTACGAAGTAATACAGAAGGCACATTACCAAGATCACCAGAGAACACCAACTTAATTCTCTTACCATTTTCTGGATCTAATACCCAAATTTCAGTAATAGCAGAACCCAAAATGTGCCCTGCATCCTGAAATCTAAAGGAAACATTTTCATTTAACTCATATAGTTCACCATATTCTTTACCTCGCCACTGAGACATAGCTTGATCTACATCAATATCACCAAATAGAGGTAATTGGGTATGATCATGTTCCATAATTGAAACTGTATCCTTAAGAGAGATTGCAGCAAATTCTTCCGTTGGATAGGTAGAGTATATTTCACCTCTAAAACCCTCTTTAACTAACTTTGGTATGCGGCCAATATGATCAATGTGGGTATGTGTGGCAATCATAAAGTCTATACTTTCGGGGTCATAACTAAAGGGCACATAATTTAATTCATCCGCCTCTCTACCCCCCTGTATCAACCCACAGTCAACTACAAATTTAACATTTCCATTATCTATAACATAATTGGCTCCTGTTACTGAACCTGCGCCACCACAAAATTTAATGCTTACCATCGTTTTTATTTATATTATTTTAATATAAATTTATTGTAACATAAATTTATATAATTATCAATTCTAATTAATAATAATAACTATATGTTTGTCTTTATTTATAATAATTTTCTTAGGCTTATTATCACCCAGGATATTTTTAACTTTTGATGAATCTAAAGCTTTAAACTCTATATCTGAATGACTGGAGTTGGCGGATACATTGATTATATCACGCATTTTACCATTAATATGAATCTGATAGTCTACTTGACTCTGCAATAATTTACTCTCATCATATTTAGGCCAACGCGAAAGATGTACCGTACTTATCTCACCTAATATTTCCCATAATTCTTCTGCCAAATGAGGAGCAAATGGAGCTAATAATTTAATATATATCTGAATATTGTCTATACCTATATCCTTGGTATTATATAAATTAAGATATTCCATCAAACTACTAATACAGGTATTATATTTTTGATTATCTATATCTTGAGTGATTTTCTTGATTAAGTAATGAGTATCATAATCTAATTTAGGAATATTATCTACTAACTCTAAGTCTTTACTTTTAATAGATATAATCCACTGATATATTCTCTTTAAAAACCTACTACAACCGATTAGACCTTTAGTATCCCAAGCGATTGCTTCATCATAGGGTCCCATAAACATTTCATACACTCTCAAAGAATCAGCTCCAAATAATTCTACCATCTCAATTGGATCTACAGTATTGCCCTTAGATTTTGACATTTTTACTCCTCCTTCGGCTAAAATCATACCGTGCTTGATTCTAGTCTTATAGGGTTCTATAGTAGATACCACTCCAATATCATATAAAAATTTATGCCAAAACCTTGAATATAGTAGATGTACTGTGACATGCTCCATTCCCCCATTATATAAATCTACTGGTAACCATTTTTCTAATAAATTCTTATCTGATAATACCGCATCATTATTAGGGTCAATATACCTTAGATAATACCAAGAGCTTCCTGCCCAATTTGGCATAGTATCTGTCTCTCGCATTCCCTCTACCCAATTGTTATCTGGTCTTGGATTTTTCCTAGATACCGCCCGTCCTGTAGTAGTATCGTACCAAACTTCTACCCAATCTTTAGCTTGAGCTAAGGGACCATCTCCCAAACCTTGCGGGATATATGATTCAACCTCTGGTAATTCTAATGGTAAATCTGTAACAGAGAGTGGGACTGCGTATTGCAATACTCCATCTACTTCTCTAGTAATTGCTTGTGGGGGTAAAGATTCCGTAACATTACCTGCTAATTGTCTATAATTATACTCACTGATCCAAACTATTGGGAATGGCTCTCCCCAATATCTTTGTCTAGAGAATACCCAATCTCGGAGTTTATATTGAACTTTTTGCTGACCTAGATTCTGATTTGATAATTCTTTTGTTAATTTTAGCTTAGCTTCGGTTGTAGACAAACCATTGTACAAATCTGAGTTTTCTAGAATGTTACCCTCTGTGATAACATTGATAATTTCTAATTTATACTTCTTAGCAAATTCTCTATCTCGCTCATCATGAGCTGGTACCGCCATAACCGCTCCTGTTCCATAATTCATCAAGACATAATCTGCTGTCCATATTGGAATTTGCTTTCCGTTAAGTGGACTTGTAGCATAAGCTCCGGTGAATACTCCCGTCTTATCTTTTTCTTGTTGCCTGTCCAAATCACTTTTTGATTTGGTCTGCTCCTGATATTGCTGGACTTGTGCCTGATATTCTGCTGTTGTAATTTTATTTAAGAGAGAATGCTCTGGAGCTAAGACTAAGAAAGTTACACCAAATAAAGTATCTATTCTAGTGGTAAAGACTTCTACAAATTCAGTTGAGTTAGTAATTTTAAACTTTAATTGTACTCCTTCACTACGCCCAATCCAATTTCTCTGTTGCGTTTTAATTACTGGTAGATAGTCGACAGTATCTAAGTCTCTGTCTAATCTATCTGCATACTTAGTAATCGCGAGCATCCATTGTCTTAATGGGACTCTAGTACAAGGATATCCTCCTCGCTCAGATTTACCGTCTATTACTTCTTCGTTAGCAAGGACTGTTTTTAATTCTTCACACCACCAAACTTGAGTCTTGTCCTGATACGCAAGTCCTGCTTTAAACATTTGCAACCAAATCCACTGCGTCCATTTATAATATTTAGGGTCGGTGGTATTAATTTCTCGACTCCAATCAAAAGAAAGTCCTAAAACTGCTAATTGTTTTTTGAAATTTGCAATATTGTCTGCGGTAGCAATAGCTGGAGAAATATTATTTTGTATTGCATAATTCTCTGTTGGCAAACCAAAAGCATCCCAGCCAATAGGATATAATACCTGGTACCCCTGCATTCGATACATACGAGCCTTTATATCTTGAGCCACATAACTTCTAATATGACCTACATGTAATCCCGCCCCTGAGGGGAATGGAAATTCTACCAAAATATATTTTTTCTGCTCAGATTCTGTATTACCAACTCCATATGACACAAAACCATCTTCCCATTTTTGAATCCATTTTTGCTCAATACTTCTATGATTGTACATATAATAAAAGATTTAATAATGCAATTATACCATATTAGATAAAAAAATATAGTGTTATATTATTCTAATATAGACTGTACAACCTTACCTGTATTATATTCATAGTCTAATACAATAGCCTGAGAAAGAACTATGTCAATCTTGACCACCTCTTCTACGGACAGATTTTTAAAATATTTTAGTATAGAAGCTATACTATCTTGATGAGCAACAATCAATATATTATGATTTTTAGATAAAGCTGGCATCAATGTATCAAGAATAAATTCTTCCACCCTTGTATATACATCCTTAAAGCTCTCAACTGCAGGTAATTTATCTGGTGAAACGTGGGCATAACGCCTATCATGTCTCGGATGCTGCTTATTATCTAATCCAACTGGATCTACCATCTTATCCCAGCTAAGAGTTATATCATCTATATTGGGATACTTTAATAAAGTTTCTTGATAAGTAAGTCCCTGAACAACTCCATAATGTCTAGGATTAAGCCTCCAGTCATGTATTTCTGTAATCCAAGAATGATACATATTATTCATGATAGTCCAAGCGCTTACAATTGATCTCTCCAAAACCGAAGTTATAATAAGATCAATATCAGCCCTTTGATTCAATAGAATATTCCCAATATGCCTAAGATCTTCTCTGTTACTTAGTAGAGGAACATCATTCCAACCAATATACCTACTTTCTTGATCCCATTTACTTTCTCCATGTCTTACTAATATAATTCTCGACATAACTTATTTAATTTTAAAAAAATTTTTAATCTTATTGAAAATACTAACTTTATCTTGAGTAGGACTTTCTAGTAGGTAGTATTTTTTTAACACTTTCAGAGTTGATTCTTCTAGAGAATATACTAATGGATTACCAGTTGGGATTTCCAAGTCAATAATCTTATCATCTGATATATTGTCTAGAAACTTAATTAATGCTCTCAAACTATTCCCATGTGCCACTATAATTAACTTTTTACCAGACAGTATAGCTGGCTTTAGCTCAGACTCCCAATAAGGAGCAACTCGATCTAGAGTATCCTTAAGCGACTCTCCGATTGGCAATTTATCTGGAGGGACATCCTCATACCTATCATCACTAGCAGGGTAACGAGGGTCATACTCCGACAAAAGTGGAGGTCTTATAGAAAAAGCTCTCCTCCAAACCTTTACCTGATACTCTCCAAACTCCTCTACAGCATCTGTTTTATCCTTACCCTGAAGACCACCATAGTGCCTTTCATTCAGATGCCAATTTTTTATAACTGGGATCCAAGTCATATGTGCACCTTCTAAAGCATATTGCAAAGTATCTATAGCTCTATCTAACATTGATGTATAAGCAACATCAAACTCAAATCCATTTTGCGATAAGGCAACTCCAGCGGACTTAGCTTCTTGAATACCGTTTGCAGACAGTTCCACGTCTGTCCAACCAGTAAACTTGTCCAGCTGATTCCACACACTTTCACCGTGCCTCACAAGAACCAATGTATATGCCATAATTATTCTTCAAATGGATTAGCCACGACACCATCTAGAACATCATCTGCTTCAGATTTTGTATCTTCTTTATCAAGAACTGAAGAATATAATTTTTCCATTACTTCCTGATTATCTCTTAAGAAGCGTCTCGCTGCTTCTAGACCTTGACCAATTGTATTACCTTCCAAATCTTGGATATAAGTTCCTTTTTTCTTAAGCACACCAACCCTCAAAGCCAAGTTAATAAGATCTGTTTCAATAGATACACCCTCATTATACATAATGTCAAACTCAGCAACTTTAAAAGGAGCTGCAACCTTATTTTTTACAATTTTAGCTTTGGTTCTAGCACCTATAACTTCTTCTCCTTTTTTGATTTGAGCCACCCTCTTAATTTCAATTCTAACTGAGGCATAAAACTTTAAAGCTTTACCTCCTGGAGTTTCAACTGGGCTACCATAACCCATAGCTCCTATCTTCATACGGGTCTGATTTGTAAACAAAATTGTAGTATTTGCCTTAGCAGAAATTGCAGTAAGTTTTCTTAGAGCTTGAGACATCAATCTAGCCTGAATAGCAACATGAGAATCTCCCATATCACCCTCAATTTCAGCCTTTGGGACTATAGCAGCAACAGAATCCAATACTATTATATCCACATTGCCTGAGTGAACTAAGGCCTCCACTATAGAAAGAGCTTCCTCTCCAGTATTGGGTTGGGAAATCAAAAGATCATCTGTATTTACTTTCAGTTTTTTTGCATATTCTGGATCCAAAGCATGCTCAGTATCAATAAAAGCTGCTACACCACCTTCTTTTTGAGCGTTAGCTATTACTTGCAAACAGATAGTAGTTTTACCACTAGATTCTGGACCATATATTTCCACAATTCTTCCCTGAGGAATTCCACCTATACCTAGAGCCCTGTCTAAAGAAATTGAACCCGTAGAATAAGCCTTAATGTCAACTTTTTTGACATCACCTAATTTCATCATAGACTCGTCTCCGAATTTACTTTTTATATCTTCTAATACAGATTGAATTTTTTCATTCTTACTAGCATTTTTATCTACTGATTTGGATTTATTCTTTGCCATATTAAATATTATTTAGTATTAAATTAATTATACCACAACAACAATATATATTCAATAAAGTACTACCCTTGGAAACCATATTCAAAAGCGGCTTTCCCTAAAATATAAATTTTTTCTCTCTTAGATGTCCTAGCTCTTTTATTAAGGACATCATACTCATTTTGCTCTACCTTATCTAATATTGCCTCATACATACGACTAGCCATAATAACTGCAAATTGTCCCCTCTTATTGAGGTACTTAACCCCTCTATCTGACTTTCTATACAACATTCTAGCTCTTTGTATCTCAAACTGTATTAAATCCTTAAATGCAGGATTGATTATATTGTTAGCAAGTATAGATTCACTAACACCATACTCCTCCATGTCTTCTTGTGGCAAATAAATTCTACCACGATCTCTATAATCTTCACCTATATCACGAATAAAATTGGTAAGCTGCATAGCTTCACCCAAGCAAGATGCATATTCTAATGCTTTTTTATTATTATAACCTATTACAAATGTCATCATCAGCCCGACCACTACAGCAGATCCATACATATATTGCCTTAAATCTTCATAGGTTTTGTATCGATTAATATGTACATCTTGTTTCATGGCTCGCAAAAAGTCTATACTATATTGATAAGGAATATTATACTTATGAAATACCTCAGCCGTCATATTAAGAGTAGGATATTTAGTTTGCTCTCCCGAGTATGCTGATATCCAAATAGACTCCCATTCCTCTAGCTCATATAAAATTGTGTCTTTTTTATGGCTGATAGAGTTATCAACAATTTCATCTGGGATACGAAAAAAGCTATATAAAGCATACGTTGCCTTTCTTAAGTCTGGAGGCAAAAATCTAGTTGCGAAATAATAACTAGTCCCGAATGTTTTGGTAACCTCCTCAACTGCTTTTGTATGTTTATCCATATATTTAGTATCCGCGATCTTCAATGTACTGTATTAAATTCTGTAATGTATCCTTAGTACTGGCAGTAATATTAGACTCCTCTAAGACAATTTTTTTAGCTTGATTTAGATACTCAAGGACCTTAGAACGAGCATAATCAAGAGCACCTGTTCTCTTGAAAATTAAAATAATATTAGACTGGGCGTCATCATTTAAATTAAAGTCACCCCAATACTTCTGAAGTTCTAGAATATCTTGTTGTGAGCCATTTTCTATTACATATTGAGTCAAAAATGTATGCTGATGCTCTCTAATATCAGACAGTATAGATTTCTTAAGTATCTTTGAATCTGAAACAATGTCAAGGATATCATCTTGAGTTTGAAAAGCCAAACCTAAAGCAGTCCCAAAATCAACACAGAACTGACTTAGGTCTTTTTCTTTACCTGCCAAAGAAACACCTATTTGCATAGGCCTAACAAACGTATATCCAGCAGTTTTAAGACGCATTTTTGTTTCAATCAAATCTGTACCGATAGAATCCCTTGTCATGACATTGACATCAATCATTTGTCCCACTGCGACCTCATCAATCATTTTATAAAATATTTTCCAAGCAGCAGCATGATTAGCGACATTCGAAAATTCATGAAATCTACCAATAGACCAAGAGAACATTAAGTCCCCAACTAGAATAGCTTGAGAATGACCATAATGCACTCTATTATTGAAGTTTCTATGATTATCCTTAATCCCCTCAGAAACAAAAGTATGTACCGTGTCAACCCTATGCCTCATCTTGCCTTCATCAATCACATCATCATGAATTAACGCAAAAGAGTGGAATATTTCTAGAGAAACTAACAAGTCTAAAATCTGAGCTTCGTCATTTCCACCCAGTGTTTGATATAAAGTATAAGCCATGTATGGGCGAATACATTTTCCCCCACCTATCACTTCCTTGGCATAATTTATTATGCCTAAAATTTCTTGGTCTTTTGTATAATCTGCGTATTCCGCAAATTTCAATTCAATTGCCTTGTCAAGAACTGGCTGAAATTTAGCCTTAAACTCAATAATATTCATATTTAATTCAAGATATAATTTATCAATCTTTATTTAGTTTATACTATATTGCTTTTATTTACAATAAAAGCCGGCATTATACCGGCAATCATTGTGGATGAATCAACTAAAATAAAGCTATTTCTTATCTCCCTGTAACTGTTCTAAAGCCTCTTGTTGCTTTTGTGAAGCTTGTTCCTGCTTATACTCTTGATATGAAGTCAAAGCAAGATATGATAGTGCAAATAGAATTTGATAAACAACTAAAGTAAATGACACTAGAATTACTAATGCTTTTAGACTAATTTTAGCAACTATCTCAGTTTTTGCAATAAATTCTTTGTGACTCGGATGTTTCTCTAAAAGTTTTTTACTCATATTTATAAGTATTATATTGATATGAAAAAATTATATCATATTTATTGAATTATGTCTATTTCAAAAATGATATATAATTAAATTATTATATACAAAATCTTTAATATAAGCTATAATATAAATAATTTATTATATCAATGTAATTATAAAATATATGTCAGATGGCAAACTGAGAAAAAATGTACTAGCTATAATATTTGATACAGAGGGTAATGTCTTAATTGTATCAAGAGTTAACGACCCTCTACATTGGCAATTTCCCCAAGGTGGGGTGAATGAAAATGAAACCAATGAACAGGCCATTATTAGAGAGTTGGGAGAAGAACTGAATACACAAAACTTTATAGTGCTAGCTGAATGCCCAGAAAAACATGTTTATAAATGGGCCAAAAGACTAATTCGTGACGAACACATGGGGCAAGAACAAACTATTATGCTATTAAAGTTTACTGGAAAAACTCAATCAATTAAAGTAGATAAACGAGAATTAGGAGGATTTCTGTGGGTTCCTCAGGATAAAATAGAAATTTTTTTACATGAATATAGAAAGCCGGTTTGGCACATAGTTTTGAAGCACTTTCCTAAAGATAAAATTTATAATTTATTAAATAATTAATATATGTATCAATCTGATTTAATTTCCAAAACAAGAAAACATATTTCTCAATCAGAAGAATCTTTGAATGCACAAATACTCATAAAATCTGGATATATCGAACAAGTTATGGCTGGGGTATATGCTTATTTACCTCTAGGATATAAAGTATTAAAAAATATTGAGCAAATAGTTAGAGAAGAACTCAATAAAATATCTGCACAGGAGTTGCTCTTGCCTGCACTACACCCAAAATCTTATTGGGAGAAAACTGGAAGGTGGGATAGCTTAGATGTACTTTATAGATTCAAATCCTATTACACTTCCACTGAACTTGCTCTCGGTTCTACCCATGAAGAGATTATCACTCCCATTGCTAAAAACTTTATTCAATCATATCAAGACCTGCCTTTTGCTGCATACCAAATACAAACTAAATTTAGGGATGAAAGAAGAGCAAAATCTGGAATTTTGAGAGGTAGAGAATTCATAATGAAAGATCTATACTCCTTCCACAGCTCAACTGATGATTTGGATAAATATTATGAACTAGTAACTCAAGCATATCTAAACATCTATAAAAGACTTGGAATAGGAGATATTACTCTTAAGACTTATGCTTCTGGAGGAACATTTAGTAAGTATTCTCACGAGTTCCAAACTATATCTGATATTGGAGAAGATACTATTTTTGTCTGTGAAAAATGTAATATTGCAGTTAATAAAGAGATTATTGAAGAACAAAAAACCTGTCCAGAATGTGATAATTCTGACTTAATTCAAAAACAGTCTATTGAAGTCGGGAATATATTCAAATTACAAACCAAATACTCTGAATCTTTTGATTTAGAATTTACTGATGAAGATGGGATGAACAAACCAGTCATCATGGGATGTTATGGAATTGGAATCTCTCGATTAATGGGGACTTTAGTAGAGGTATTTGCACAAAGCGACTCTAAAATGGTATGGCCTGAATCAGTTACTCCTTTAGATATACATTTAATAGCCCTGAACACCAATTCTGAGGAAGTAGTCAAAAAAGCAGAAGAAATATATATTACGCTGCAAAAAAAAGATAAAAATGTATTATTTGATAATAGAAATGAAAGGCCTGGAGTAAAATTTGCAGAGGCAGACCTAATAGGGATTAGTAAAAGAATGATTATAAGCGCCAAAACAATATCTCAAAACTCTGTAGAGATAAATGGAGAGTTAGTCCCATTTGAAAAAATATAATTTAGAATTTAATTATTTATCTTTTAAAATATCTATTGCTTTTTCTAGCTGAGGATCCATTTTAGCTTCAAAATCATCTAGGGTTAGCTCTATTTCAAAGTCTGGTTTAATACCTTCTTTATTAATAGCCTGTCCAGAAGGGGTAAACCATTCCGCTATTGTATATTTCAGCACTGACCCGTCTGGGAATTCCTTTACTCCCTGAACTAACCCCTTACCAAATGTCTGTTCTCCAACTAACTTAACTTGCTTTAGATCTCGCAGTGCACCAGCTACTATCTCTGATGCACTGGCAGAACCTTGATTCACTAATACTACTAAGTTAAGGTCTCCGTATTTCGGGTTTTTTTTAGTTTTTAACTCTTCTATAACTTTTTTATCCTTACCCTTCTCAATTACAGCAACAGAATATTTAGGAGCAAATAATTCTATCACATCTACTGCTGATTGCAAGTAGCCTCCTGGATTATTGCGTAAATCTAAAACTATATTATCTATTTCTTTGTCTACTAACTTAGCAATAGCCTGATCTAGCTCCATAGCTGTTTCTGCTTGAAATTGAGCTACAGACACTACACCAACTCCAGCTTTTTCTTCAACTGTAATATTAGGAATATCAATAATGTCACGAATTATAGTAAAGTTTTTGAGACCAGACTCTCCTTCTCTAGAAATTTGCAATTTAACCTCTGTTCCCTTTTCTCCTCTAATTTTAGTTACGGCTTTTTCTATACTCAAACCGATAGTACTATCACCGTTTATTGTTATAATAGCGTCCCCAGGAAGAAGCCCGGCTTTACTCGCTGGGGTACCTTCAATAGGAGTAACAATGATTAGCTGATCATCTCTCAAACCTATTTCTGCACCAATGCCTTGAAATTGACCCTCTAAACTTTCTGAGAAATCTTTATATTCATCTTTTGAAAAATATACCGTATACGGATCATTCAATGAATCCACCAACCCCTTAACCGCACCCAACTCTGCTGCACCCTTATCTTGTATTTGTTCAGGATATAGATATTCATTCTGCAAAAAATTATATACTCTTTGCAATGCACTGGTTTCAAGACCTATAGATAAAGAGTTTTTAGAAATAAAACTATAAACATAGTCATGAAAAAAGAGTCCCCCCAAAACAAATGATATTACTAATAGAATTAATGTAAATAAAATATTTGATAACTTCATAATTGAGATTTATTTAATTGGTATGAGGATTATTTTTCCCAAAAGTTTTTATAAAGAACTTAATCCCATCATTAATGTGAATCCAATAAACTTTACTGAATAATAAATTTAGTATCATACCATTTTGACTGGATTTACGATGATAATGATACATCTTAACTTCAGGATAATACACAACTTTATAGCCAGCACTCCATACTTGCCAGGCAAAGTAGGTATCAGATAGATACAAGAACATATCTTCATCTAAATAATTTATTTCTTCTAACACTTTTTTAGGAAACATATATGCCGCCCCTAGAATCCAGTCTACATCTTTTACAGATCCATGATCCCAGTTAGACATGCTAAAACTATCTAATGTTTTCTTTGCAAAAGGCAAAAGACCTATAGGAGTTCTACGGTATAAAGCTATTAACGGAGTCAAAAATTTATAACTAGAATCTTGGATGGAACCATCAAAATTCAAAAGTTGTGGCCCTATCAAACCTATAGATGGGTTATTATCTAAGTATTTTACCATTTTCTCTACAACTCCAGGGTCTAGAAAGGCATCTGTATTTAAGTTAAAAATATACTCAGCTTGAGACTTTTGAGCACATATATTGACGCCTTTTGTATATCCATGATTTTTAAACTGCTTTAAAAATATTACTTCAGGATAATTACTAGACACTAACTCTTCAACTTCGTCTGCGTCTTTAGAAGCGTTATCAAGTACAATAACTTGATATGGAATACTTATTTTTGCCTGATATATCTTTTTCAAACAATACAATAGTAAATCTTTAGTATTATAATTTACTATTGTTAAGGCTACTTTATACTTCATGTTACGGTTGAATTATACTATCCTCAGGACCAAATATATTTTGGATATCTTTTTGAAATGCAGAAAAATTACCGCCTCTTGGAATAATAACATAACCAATAACTGGGTCAGTTATAGAAGTAAATGGACCATCAGCTGAAGTATCATAACCTTTTTGTATCATATTATCTATATCAAAAGTATCAGCCATACTAGCAGCTAATCTAATTTCATCAATAGTCATAGTTGTTTTGACATTGTTACCCAAACTTTCTAAAACATTTAACATAAGTATAGGATTACGAATAGCTCCAGTCTGTTCCGCCTTATCTTTGATAGCAGTAATCACCTCTCTCTGTCTTCTAGATCTATCAAAATCATTAGTACTTAGCCTTGCCCAAACGTACTTTAGAGCTTTATCACTATCTAGTTCATTTAACCCCTTCTTCACTCTTATACCACCTTCATAATTGGGGTCATAAAAATCACTTGCAGCATTCACTGTAATACCACCTAATGCATCTATGATACCTTTAAAAGCTATAAAATCAACACTCACTCCATAATGCATTGGCAGACCTGTTACATCTTCCAAAACTTTCATAGTATATTGAAGCCCTTGTGGTGGTTTTTGCTGAAAACCAACTGCATGAGCAGCATTTAACTTACTATAACCTCGTGTACCTGGTATCTGCACCCTCAAATCCCTTGGTATTGAAACCATAGCAACTTTTTTAGTATCTTGCTGAATAGAAAATATCATAATAGAGTCAGACAATAGACCACCGTTAGGATCATTCTCTCCACGCATACCCAAAAGAACTATATTTGTTCTTCCATTGTCGGACTTAAGTTGCTTATCAGCAGAACCTATCAATAATGACTTGGCCGTATCAAAAATAGATTGATTTTCACCAGTTATATTATTAATTGATTTATTTGCTTTATATGCAAAATAACCGAATACAGAACCACCTGTTACAAATATTAATGCTAAAAATATTAGTAAATTACGTTTCCAAGGCTTCATTTTCTTTTTTGAAGAAGTTGGAGATTGAGTATTGGAAGGGATTATTTTTTTCATAATGAATTTACCTTGTTAATAACTTTAATAGTTTCTTTAGCACATCTAGACCAAGAGAACTCTGCTACTCTTTTCAATCCATTTTCTCTCATTTCTTGTCTCAAAGTAGGATTAGATATAACATTGTCTAATACTTTTGCCATATCGTCAATATCATGAGGATCAAAGGAAAGACTAGCCTCACCACCAACCTCAACCAAACTAGGGGTATTGGAAACCAAGGTAGGAACTCCACAAGCCATTGCCTCCAATATTGGCAATCCAAAACCTTCATAAAAGCTAGGTAGTACAAACAGATCTGCTCCCCATAACAGCGGAGATAACTCTATATCCTCAAATCTACCAGTAAA
>JBEDBC010000041.1:0-3215 GCA_041177485.1 Candidatus Parcubacteria bacterium
CAATACTCCACTTCTACTCTATGGTGACATCACCCAAATAAGATCTAGTATTTGTGGGGAGTAGTGTTACTTTATTGAATAAAATAACTGAAAGTTTTATAATATAAGTGTAATTTAACACTTAATACTATGGCAAAAACTTGGCAAGAAAAGTTTGAGACCAAAAAAGTAGAGCAGATCAAAAGATTAGATACTAATTTTGCTGATATGAAAGCTGGGGATTTGATGTTAATCTCAACTCCTCAAAAAATAGCCGATTATATAAACTCAATCCCAAAAGATGAGGATAGAGATCTCTCCCAAATGCGAATTGATCTTGCTAAAAAAGCTAAAGCCGACATTACCTGTCCCGTTACTACTGGTATATTTACTAGAATTGTAGCCGAGAGAAGTTTAGAACTAATGGCAGAAGGCAAAGACCCCATCGCCCCTTTTTGGAAAGTAATAAATCCCAAAAGCTCACTAGCCAAAAAACTCTCCTGTGGACCTGAGCTTATTGAGAAGTTGAGGAAAAATAAAAGTTAAAGTTTTGATGAAGAGTAAGAGATTACAAACTCGTCGTGAATAGTATTCACTCCTCCTTGAAACCACTCGGTTTCAATACTTCCTCCACGGGAAACTCCCGTTTCCCGACTCCTTCCCTGAGTTCGAATCTCTTAGCAAGCAATACTATTGCTTGCTACAATCTACTAACAATTGAAAGGAGGTGGAAATAAATCACCACCTCCTTTCAATTGCGGAGAGTAAGAGATTCGAACTCTTGATACCTTGCGGTATACACGCTTTCCAAGCGTGCGCACTAGACCAACTATGCGAACTCTCCTGTTGTTTATGTTTTATAGTTTAGCAAACTTTTAATTTTTTGGCTAGTGCTTGGATTAACTATGAACTATGAGTTATTCCACCCCGTCAGGCAAAGCCTGCCCCCTCAATGAGGGGAATTTAGCTCAGTCCACACCCACCCTGCAGGCACCCTCGCCAACTAGTCCATACCTACGGTAGGCAGGGACAGTTTTTTAGTTTCCTCCCTTGGGGGAGGTGTCACCGTAGGTGACGGAGGAGGATAGAAAACTCAAAGATAGCACTCTCACACTTCATTTGCTAAAAAGATATTTTTTAGCTATAATATATAAGATTTTGAATATCATTTAAGTAATACAGATATGGATACCTCCAATAAGCCTGATGCTCTGACTAAAGTTTCTCTGTTATTCCTGAATCGCTGGAGAATTACAGTTCTTTTATTAGTTGGAATTGTTGCAATTGGTACAGCTACTTATACTACCTTCCTCAAAAGAGAGGGGTTCCCAACTATTGAGGTACCAGTTGCCTTGATTCAAACTCCTTATTTTGTAAATGATAGGTCTTTAGTAGATAAGGATATTACTCAACCAATTGAATCTGCTATCTCCAGTTTACAGGAAATAAAAACTATTAATTCCACCACAGCAGATAATTTTTCCAATATTACAGTTGAGTTTAAGAAAAATATAACTTCCAAGGATGGTGCCAAATTATTAGAGGACGCGGTTAATAAAGTTAATTTACCAAAAGACACCAAACCTGCTTTTGTTACCATCAATGCTGCTTCCCTAGATGGAGAAAATGATCTTGTTTTTAGTTTAATTGGAAAAGATAAATCAGTGCAAGAACTCCAAGACAAGGCTAACTTAATTGCACAGGAAATAAAATCAGTAAATTCAGTTAATAAGGCTAATGTAATAGATTTACAAGAAGTACAAACTAATCCTATTACTGGAGAATCTAGTCTCGAGCAGGTTAAGTTTGGCCGATCAGCTCACCGTGATTCTGATGGAAAATTAGTTTTTAGTAATGCTATTCTAATTGGAGCTGTCAGAGATAGTAGTGTAGGAACAATTGAATTTTCTAGAGATATTCAGGCTAAGATCCAAAAAATAAAAGATGCTGGGGATCTAGATGGTTATGATGTTATATTTGGAGGCGGAGACTCATCTAACTCACTAACTGCTCAATTGTCTTTACTCCAAGAGAGTGCTATATCCGGGTTATTAGCAGTGATGATTATTCTATTATTAGTAGTTAACTGGCGAGCCTCAATTGTCATTGCTGTATTTATACCAGTATCTATCGCTCTTACTTCCCTTGGTTTATATTTAATCGGTTATTCTTTGAACACACTAACTTTGTTTGGGCTAATTCTTGTTATTGGACTCATAGCTGACGATGCCATTTTAGTAATTGATGCCATAGACAATGCCCGTAAATCTGGCTATAAAGGAAAGCAGGCTGTAATTAAAGCTATTAACACCGTAGGGTTAGCTGATATATCGGGAACCGTTACTACTATTCTTGCATTTGCTCCTATTGCAGCTGTATCTGGGATCTTGGGAGACTTCATAAGACTAATTCCGATTACAGTTATACTAACTTTAGCTCTATCTCTAATAGTAAGTTTGACTCTAATTCCCTTTTTTGCAAACTTAGTACTTCCCCACTATGAAGCTGAGACTGGAGTCAAAGTTAATAGAAATACTATCCAAAATATATTTTATAAAATACTATACTTTGTCCCCGGGATCATTGATTGGATAAATATTAGAGTATATAAATTTATTAACTGGTACTTAGACAATATCTGGAGAAGTATAGCAGTCTTTGTAATTACAATAGCTCTAATAGTAGGGGGTATATTTACCGCTGGTAAATTAGAGTTTGCCATCTTTGCACCAGCTAAAGATACTAACGAAATTACAATCACCTCAACTCTAAAAGATAATAAAGATATTCAAAAATCCGTTAATAAAACTAAGGAAATTGAGAAAATTATTAAGGACACAAATGCAGAATATATAGATGATATTACTTATTTTAATGCCGATTCAAATGGAGTTCTGATGTATATCACCTTAACTCCACTCAACCAAAGAGATAAAACAGCTCCTAATATAGTCAAAGAATTACAAGATGCAATCAATGATAATCAGAATCTAAAGGATGCTAATGTAAAAGTACAACAAGCTGGAGCTGGTCCTCCAACTGATGAGTATCAGATAACTTTCCAAATTTTCTCTGATGACCAAAAAACTGTAGAAAATAGTACCAAAGAAGTATTAGATTTTACTAAAGATATAGATTTAACTGACGGCGAGATCAAAGATGCCATAATAAGTAATATAGATACCGTCACAAGAAAAGATGGTAGAAGATATGCTGCAGTTCAAGTAGCCGTTTCT
>JBEDBC010000042.1:0-3776 GCA_041177485.1 Candidatus Parcubacteria bacterium
TTAGCCAATACAGGCAATAATGGTCTCTCAATCGTATTATAGACCTCCTCAATATGTAAAGCTCTCATTTTAGATATTATAATCTCATACACTTGATGCAGGCTATTTTCTGGCATTAGAGAATTATAAGAGACATCATAAGCATTACAAACAGACTCCAAAGATAATTGCCTCTCTCCGGGGTTAATAAGATAAGCCATTAAGACCACATCTTGTAATTTAGCTTTAATGTCCAAAGGATACATTTGGCGAATTGTAGTTTTAATATCGGCACAGATTAAAGTTTGCTCTGTTTGTAATAAATCTTTTAACTCAGATTTTGTAATCTTAGCTTTTTGAGATTTAGAATCTATCACAACATATTCATTTTGAGTTGTAAAAATTGCCAAAGGTAAATTAGTCAATTTATTCAAATTTAGATATTTAATAGACTGTACTTGAGACATAGCTTCTAAATTAGATTCAGAGCTAGAAAAAAAACTAGCTTGAGACTTATGATTATTTACTCTTTCTAGTTGAGTGTTTAGCTCTTTGACTAGAGAATAAAATTCAAAATGTTTGAAAATTTCCTTAGCCTTCTCTACTGGAAAAGCATATTCAATAGAATCATTAACCACTTCCCCAATTGGAGCATCTATGATAATAGTAGCTAATTCCCGACTAAAGAAAGCCTGCTCTTTATATTGCTTCAAGTTCTCAAAAATAGATTTAGTAAATGCCTCTCTATTGTCTTTGTCTATATCCTCAAAATTCTCATACTTATCGACAAAAGTATAAATATTTTCTAAAGTCTCAAATCTTTTAAGTAAATTCACGGCTCTTAAATCTCCAATTCCAGGCACTCCAGGAATATTATCTGATGGATCCCCCTTCAATCCCTTAAAATCTCTAACTTGGTCTGGATGAATCTGATATTTAGCAATTACAGCCTCAGTATCAAAAATCACCGTGTCATTGATACTTTTTCTCAAAGTATAAACCGAGATTCTAGGTCTTACTAATTGCATTGTGTCCATATCTCCAGTCACAATCACTAATTCATTGCTAGTTTTATGAGTTTGCTCAGCAATAGTCCCAATAATATCATCCGCCTCATAACCAGCGAGTTCTAAAATCGGTATATCAATTGCTTGTAATAATTCTTTTACCAATGGAATTTGGTCATATAAATCCTGATCCGCAGCCACTCGATTGGCCTTATATGCCTCAAATTGATTATGGCGAAAGGTATCCCCCGCCACATCGAAAGCCGCCAAGACAATATCTGGCTTAATATCTTTAATCACCTTCAATAATAATTTGGCATATCCATACACCGCATTCACCATCACCCCATCAGCAGTACTAAAAGGAGGCAAGGCATGATAAGCCCTATGAATCACCGCATTACTATCTAGAATAACAATTTTTTTACTCATATAGTTTATTATAGCATATTTTATAAAATGATGTGTACTTTCGTAGCGGAGGGTTTATCCCTCCATTTTTCGTAGAGTCGGCGACCCCGCCGACATTGTTTTTATGTAGGGCTTTTGTCCC
The DNA here is from genome assembly GCA_041177485.1 of Candidatus Parcubacteria bacterium. Classification (GTDB taxonomy): domain Bacteria; phylum Patescibacteriota; class Minisyncoccia; order SW-4-49-11; family SW-4-49-11; genus CALRBF01. The sequence goes on from JBEDBC010000042.1 coordinate 1,540, forward strand.
TCCTATACTTTAGTTTATTTAGGAGGGGGTGGCAGGCTTCGCCTGACGGGGTGGAGTATTTTTATATTCGTAGGGGCGACATCTCAGTCGTCTGGAATTTAAATATAGACAAAAGCATTAAAATATGATATAAGTCTATTGTCCTGTACGGAGACTTTCCGTGAGCATTATTTCTCGACTGAAAAAGCTAGATCGTTTCGAAATAAATCTAATATTAATAGCTTCTGTACTGACTTTATTAACCCTAATTTATTTGACTATTTTATTCAAGGAAAGTCTAAAGTATGAAAAAAATATGAACTACACTCCAATAAGTGAACCTAGATTTTCGGTTTTTCAGTGGGGTACAGATTCAAGATTATCATTAATGAATGTATGGTGGAGAGATAAAAAAAATACACTTACACTAAATCAGCTTAAAAAAGCTTGTAGTGTTCAAATTTGTTCTATAAGTCAATTATATATTCCTCCAGGAAAAAAATCACCTGACCAAGAGATATATACAGTTAGTGAACTTAGAACCATACTAAAGGAACCAAAAGCTACACTCAAGCGGCTTGATGAAAATTATGCTTTCATAATTGACCTTAGACCCCAGAACAACACAACTCCCTGAGTTTCAAAACTTCAAACCAACTCTGCATCACTGCAGAGTCTTTTTTTACTCAAAAAATAGTATATAGCATTACTCAATACCCAGTAAATCAAGATATACATCCTATATATAGGTTTTATCCAAGTTAATAGAAAGTGCTTAAAGTCCTTCACAAAATATTCCAGACTACTGAGAAACTATCCCTACGGAATCAAATGAAAAAGCCCAGTCAAATGCCGGGCTTTGAGGTGTGGTTGTGTTGACTACTGATTAGGTTTAGGTATGGGCACAAGAACATATGCTTGTCCATCTGATAGTGAAATATTGTGAGGAGTATACCCTAATTGTCTTAATTGTTGGTTCTCAACAATCTCTCCACTCACCCCGTTATTACTATCTGGAAAATGTTTCCATGCTGGTATCCTTTTCGTCACAATACATACGTTGTGTTTACAAATATTTGGTATATCACTAACTTTTGTCAAGGGTGGATGTTCTTCTCTAGAAGCCCATGAATTTGGTCCTCTTTCGATAGAACTAATTATAATAATCCTATATCGATCCTCACTCTCAACTTGAAAGGCACTTCTGCCTCCAGAACATCCAGAGACTCCCCCTAGAATTAGGAAAACCACCAAAAAGAAAGATCTACGACAAAATAAAAGAAACATGGAGATCGCTCCATAATGTGCTTTAATCTTATACCATATTTTTACATTTTTGTCTAGTTTTATGAGATATATAGAATATAGGCGACTGAAAGGTCGCCCCCTCCTAAGATCTCTTTACAAGAACTAATAGGAATGATTTAAAACCTTACACAAAAATCTCGCCAAAGAAAAAAGACTCGCTTTAGCGAGCCTTTAGAAAAAGAGAAGTTAGTAGGAAAAGTACTCATCTGATGGAACTGGTATGATTATAACCCCATCATTTACAATCATGTAACTCCAGCATTCTTGTGGAAACTTTTCCACAACTAAAGGAGTAGGTTGAGGTGTATTGACATGAAACACTCCTTCAGGACACCTATATTCAATATCTTCCTCCTGTGGGGTAAGATTCTTAAGAAGGCCTAGTTTAATACGATTTGATATTAGAGGTACCACTATACCAGATGAAGGAGCTGGATGCTCATTTACGATTCTTGTAACCTCAATTTCACTTTTTGGCATTCCATTACACCCCGACATAAAGAGTGCCAAGAAGAGCAGAGCAAAGCGATTGCGACGGGACATGGAGATCGCTCCATAATGTGCTTTAATCTTATACCATATTTTTACATTTTTGTCAATAGTAAATAACTAAAGTTGATTAAATTTCAGGCGACTGAAAGGTCGCCCCTACTAAATTCATAATTTACAATTCATCATTCATAATTACATCAGCCCATATTCTTGAAATTTAGCTAATTTTATGCTATAATTGTTAATGTTAAAGTAATAAATAACTCTATGGCTGGGCATAATAAATTTTCTAAAATCAAGCATAAAAAAGCAGCTACAGATAAACTTAAGGCTCAAAATTTTTCTAAAGTGGTGAAATTAATTCAAATTGCGGCAAGAAAGGGTTCCACTGACCCCGCTATGAATCCTGAGCTAAGGTTAGCTTTAGAAAAGGCTAAAGAAGTCAATATGCCTAAAGA
>JBEDBC010000043.1:0-3284 GCA_041177485.1 Candidatus Parcubacteria bacterium
CTACAGTAAAATGCATATCTTGCTCTAATGAGTTTGAAATTGGATCAACAAAAGAAAAAATATCTGTAGAAGTTTGCTCCAAATGCCATCCTTTTTATACTGGAAAAAGAACATTAGTAGATACAGCTGGTAGAGTTGAAAAATTCCGTGCTAAAATGGAGAAGAAAGAGCAACTGTCCAAAAGATAACCCCTCATCAATAGCAAAATATAATCATGCTCTACTCAATCTTTGATTTACAAAAAGAATATGATGAGCTCTCTTTGAAGATGTCTGACCCACAGATATTCTCTTCACCTGAATTTATAAAATTTTCCAAAAGACATACCGAGCTTGCTGCTCAAATAGAGATTTTAAAATCAATTGATAAATTAAAAGAGCAAATCAAGGAAGCAGAGATACTTTTAGATGATCCAGACCTACAGACTATGGCTGAAGAGGAAATAAATACTCTAAAAGTTTATTTAGGACAAAAGGAACTAACTTTGGAGGAGATGCTAAACCCCAAGGAAACCTTTGCAGACGAAATTATAGTTGAAATAAGAGCTGGAGCTGGAGGAGATGAAGCTGGTTTATTTGCCCTAGAGCTGTTTAAGGCATATGTTACATTTTTACAAAAAAATAATTCTAAAACTGAAATTTTATCTATCTCAGAAAACTCAGTAGGTGGAATAAAAGAGGTTATTCTAGAGGCTCGTGGCCCAGAAGTTTATAAATATTTACAATATGAAAGTGGTGTACATAGAGTGCAAAGAGTACCTAAAACTGAAAAAGCTGGTAGAGTCCACACTTCCACAATAACAGTCGCAGTACTGCCTATTGCAAAAGAGGTGGATGTTGAGATTAACCCAAATGACTTGAAAATCGATGTATTTAGATCCAGTGGACCAGGTGGACAAAGCGTCAACACCACAGATTCTGCCGTCCGTATCACACATATACCAACTAATATTGTTGTGTCTTGTCAAGATGAAAAATCACAACTTAAAAACAAAGACAAGGCAATGAAAATTTTGAGGACTCGTATTCTTGACCAAATGAAGCAAGAGCAAGCTGAAAAAGAAGCTGCTTTCCGTAAAAATCAAATTGGAACTGGTGATAGATCAGAGAAAATACGTACCTATAACTTTCCACAAGATAGAATTACTGACCACAGAATTAAACATAACTTCTCTAACATAGAGACCGTGATGTTAGGAGAATTTTCTCCAATTTTAGAAGCTTTTGATGAATATAAAAGAAATAACCCAACAGATTAAGCAAAGGCTAAAATCTAAATCCCCCACCCCTGATTTAGATACATACTTAATATTGTCTAATGTTCTCAAAAAAAGTAGGTTAGATTTAATTTTATCTCAAGAACAAAACATATCATCATCCGATCTAGATAGAATTGAGAAATATGTACAACAGAGATTAAATTATGTCCCTATAGCTTATATTATTGGGAATAAGGAGTTTTATGGTAGAGAGTTTATTACAACACCAGACGTATTAATTCCAAGGCCAGAAACTGAGTCTATAATTGATATAGCAAAAGAACATATACTTAATGATATGTCGCGGAGTATATGGGAAATTGGTACTGGAAGTGGGTGCATCGCTATTACTCTTGCTGCAGAACTACAAAATTTACAGATAATAGCAAGTGACATTTCACATAAAGCCTTACAGGTAGCAAAAAACAATGCTATAATATTACTAGGTGTGAACCATAACATCACCTGGTTAGAGGGAGACTTACTAACTCCATTTAGTAACATCAAAAGTGAGCCGAACCTACTAATTGCCAATCTGCCATACTTAGATCCAAATAAATACCAAGACGACTCAATTTCTTTAGAACCTGACTTGGCCTTATACTCTAATAACAATGGGCTTGAACATTATATGAGGTTAATTTCAGAAATTAATAGTCGCTTCATTGTCATGCCTAAAATAATAATAGAAATAAATCCAGAGCAGTTAGATATTCTAATTGAATATCTTTCAAAGTACTTCTTAAAATACGAAGTGAAAATCTTTAAAGATTTACAGGGATTAGATAGACATTTATTGATAACCCCAGTTTAACACAATAATTCAGAAAGGAGGTGAATAGAAGTGAGTGACAAAAAGGAAGCAGTAGATGAACAAAATATACAAGAGAAAGGATTCTGGTCTAAGAATATTATTTCAATTTTATTGATTGTGTTCTTAATAGTAAGTGGTGTATATGCATTTAATAGAGAAAGTTCAAACGAGGATAGAAGCGTAGAAGAAAAGGTAGAAGAGATTAAAAAGGAAGGTGAAGAAGAGAATACGGACAATGAAGAGACTAAATCAGCTGATGAGACTACAAAGGAAGATGAAGCCCCTGAAATCCAAAAATATGGGACTAAAATTACTGTAAAAGCTAATAGTGGTGATGGATTAACTCATCTTGCACGTAAAGCCATAGCTGAATATATTCAAGATAAAGATATAACTTTGTCTAAAGAACAAAAGATTTATACTGAAACTAATCTCAAAAATAAGTACTATCAACACCATTTAAACCTTGGTCAAGAAGTATCATTTGAACTACAAGACTTAGATGAATTTATACAAAAGGCTCAGAATCTATCTGATGAAGAAAAGAGAGCATGGAGTAGATATAACCATTTAGTACCGTCTCTATAATAAATACAAAATCCTAACAATTTAATCACCCCCTACTATCTGTTTGGATACTGGGGGTTTTTATTTACCTAGTAATTCCTTGGTCCTACTAGCCTCTCTTAAAACGGAGTCAGCATACCACATATTCTTTACATTACATCCACCTAAGTAGCACAATGCTGCTCTACGCTCTAATTCATCATTGCCAGCAATATTTTGATTCCCAACTTTACCAAGTAATACCATTCCCATTGCCAACATAGCATCTTCAATACTCCATGGATTAACCGAGCCACCTTTGAGAGATCTTAACTTTGGCTCATATCCCAACCAAGTGGCTGGCATAATTTGAGCTGGTCCCATTGCACCCCCCGTACCAATATACTTAGGATATGGACAACCTGAAACTGGTTGAGTCAAAGGTAAACCTAAGCTACTAGTAATTTTCTCAAAAGACTGTTCTTCTTTCGTATAGTTTAATTTAGTTGTATTTCCTTCTCTAGCAGCACATCCACTCAGAGAATCTTTATAGAAAGATCTGCCTACATTTCCACCTAGTCCAGACTCTATTTTCATTACACCCACTAAATATTCTGGCCTAATTTTGTTTCCAAGACGAGCTGAGTTAGCTGATGCTAAAGTATA
>JBEDBC010000044.1:0-3901 GCA_041177485.1 Candidatus Parcubacteria bacterium
ACAAACTCCCACATCTCTCGCCGTAAATCCACATCCACTCCGGCTGAAGGCTCATCTAGAATTAGAATCTCAGGCTTATGAATCAGAGCCCTCACAATCATCAGTCGCCTTTTCATACCACCCGATAATTTCATCGAGACTGTATCTTTTTTATCCCACAAACCTAATCTCTTAAGTAAAATTTCAGCCCTCTCTTTAGCCTCTCGCTCTGGCATACCATAGAATCCAGCCTGTTGCACCACAATATCCTCCACCTTCTCAAACCAATTAAAATTGAATTCCTGTGGCACAACCCCAAGATAGGTCTTGGCCTCTGATGGAGACTTTTCAAAATCTACTCCATTTACCACAATCTCACCCGAGGTTTTATTGGCAAGAGTGGTAAGCACATTAATAAGAGTAGACTTCCCAGCCCCATTAGGACCCAAAAGCCCAAAAATCTCTCCCTTATAAATAGTCAAATCCACTCCATTTAGAGCCTTCACCTTTCCATCCTTATAAGTTTTATACAATCCTTTGATTTCTAAAGCAACATCAGACATAAATTAAATTATATTATATTTAACATAATTATATCACAGTATAAGATTATACTAAATAGCCATAATATGCTATACTAAGCTTACTAATCTGCTCTTTTACAAAAAATGGACCCCACCGATTTTAGTTTAATGATTATTGACCAATCCTTACTAGGAACAGAATCAATAACCTCCATTATAGAAAAAAATGGAGAGACAGACTATATTCTTGTTCTAAATCCTAATATAATGGATAAAAATCTACTAACTCTACAACCTGAAACATATCCTTATATGAAATGGTTGTATGGAGATAAATATTGTATAGTAAAACATAACCACACTATACAGCACCAAGATGATGAAGAACAATATATCTATATAGAAACTCCCCAGAGTGAATTGGTAAGTATATCCTCTAAGAAAGCACTTAAGCTGAGTATATATGGACTTATAATACTTTATATTGACCTTGATGAGTATGAAGAGGAAAATTCAATTTCACAGGTCTTGGAAGAACTGAATAGCAAAATGAGTGTTACTCAGTTAAAACATCATATCTTGTGTGTCAAATCCAATAGACTAGAAGAAATCAATCTCTCAAAGCTAAATAAGTGGAAAAAGATGGAAATAAGAAAAAGTTACGCATTAAGAGAACCACAGTTACAATTTAATTTATTCCTCAATAGGGAATATTACCAAAATGGAGTTAAAGACAGAATAGTTCCAAACAAGGATACATCTGCCAATGATATCATAAATAACGATAAAAACTCCGGGATTATAGTTACGTTACCAAGTTTAAATCGCAACTTTTTAAAGAGATGCTATGCTAGAGAACTTATAAAGAAAACCCGCTTCTAATTACCGCTTGCGATTTGTAGGCGGTTTTTCTTTATTATGTTTCAAAAAAATAATTTGGCAAAACTATTATAGTCTAGCCAAATTATCTTATATAACTATTTAACAATAGTTAGTTAGCTGGAGTAGCATCAGTTGCAGGTACCAAAGGAGAGGCTTCAGTTGGAGTAACATCAGCAGGAATTGGCTCTGAAACTGGATTAGAAACTGACGGATTTCCTTCTACAGTAGAATCATTAGTAGTTTCTACCGCAGGAGTATTATCTAAATTAGTAGAATTTAACTGTACATCTGAGCTGGTATTATTTAAAGTATCATAATTTACCCTAGAGAACTGACCATAAAACAGTAAGGCCACAGAGGCGATCAAAAATAATATCAAAGTGTAAGCAATAGGAGAGCTAATTCTAGTTTTCAAGATTTTCATAATTTATATTTATTAAGTGTTATAATTTAGATTATAACATAGAATATAATTTTTGTAAAATATAGCATAATGACACAATCAGTGATACAATATATAAAAATTGTAGAAAAATAATTATGGTAAAAGAATTTATTCAAAAGCAATACAACAGCCCATTATTCAGAGGAGGCATTATAATGTTTGTAAGTTCATTTGGAGTAGGAGCACTGAACTATGTTTTTAATATAATAGTAGCTAGAATATTAGACAAAGACCAATTTGGAGCTTTCTCTAGTCTTTTTTCCATACTAAGCATTTTACTAATACTTGGAGGAGGCATTAGCTTAGTATTAATCAAGTTCTCAGCAACACTGTATGCCAAAAAAGACAATCCTGCTTTAGCCCACTTCATTCGCATAGCATTTTATTATCTCAGCCTAATCTCACTAGGATTAATAGTTTTATTCGGAATAGCCAGCCCATTCATATACAATCTATTAAAACTCGAGTCATTTGGACCATTAATTATACTTGCACTATCTCTAGGATTGGCATTAGTTGGATCAATAGGTGGTAGCGTCCTAAGAGGAATTCAACACTTTGCTCAATCATCTATCTCTAGCATATTAGGAGCCATCACCAAAATTATAGCTCTTATTGTCTTCACCCTACCATTTTGGCCAATGTCCACCGTGACAGGAGCCATGCTATCAGTCCCAGCCTCAGCAGTCATTATGATTAGCGTAGATTTATTCTTTCTAAGAAAGATATTAGCGGAACACAATCCCAATAAACCAAAACTCCCTCATTTTAACTGGCAAGACGTAGTCAGATACAGCATACCATCCACAATAGCCGTGCTGGGAATAACCCTACTCAACTCAATAGATGTAATCTTAGCCCGAAGCTACCTAACTCCCGAAGCTTCTGGAGACTACGCCGCTATTGCCACATTAGGTAAAATCATTTTCTTTGCTACCTCCGCCATACCAATGGCAATGTTCCCCATAGTCTCAGCAAGACACGCAGTCAATGAACCTCACAAAAAAATGCTACTAGCCTCTCTCGCCTCAGTAGGACTAATGAGCTTAGTAGCCTTTATATTTTATCAATTCACACCCGAGCTTATTATTAACCTCCTAATAGGGGGAAAATTCCTACCAATCGCACCGCTGTTAGGTAAATTTGCACTTATTATGGGAATGTACTCTCTAATCAATGTACTAGTTAACTATTACCTATCTATCCAAAAATACTCTCTAAGCATACTACCAATACTATCTAGCTTATCTCTAATATTTGTACTCAGATACGGACCTACAAGCCCAGAACAAGTTGTAAACACAGTACTATGGAATATGACCGGCTTATTCATAGTAACCAGCCTCATAAGCTTATATTTGAACCTCAAAACATCTAAAAAATAGCCCATCAAATTCTAATTACCATTTGTAAAGGGCAAAAAAATATGTTATAACCTATTAGTACAAGAGAGAGGGACTAGATGTATGCTTAGCAATGCGACTCTCCTAGCCGAACTGGCCCACATCATACCACCGCCTCCACCCCAAAGGAAGGGTTTGGTGACATTACAAGCCCAGATCGCGGCTAGCAACGACCGGTGGTTTTTTGAACCACCACCCACCACACAACCCAAGCCCCAACCCTAGTTGGTGGCTTTTTTCTTTTTACAAATACAGACATGCCCTATTGCCAAAATAACTAAAATATGCTATATAGATGATGTTCTTTGCCAATTTGGCCGTGACAAAAGCAATCACTCTGATGGTGTGGAACATCTGCAAAGGTGGTTTTGACTCTTATGAAAAAAATCCTGCTTGTGGATTCGGCTACACTACGAGACTAGAAGATATAGCCAAAACAATCAATCTTTTTTCACCCTCGGTGCTGGCAATAATTGATGCTTTCGGTTGGCATAAAATGTCTAATGGTCTATTAGAATATCTTTTTCCCGACTATAATCTTGAAGCACTATATCCAGTCGGAGATATTGAGGGGATGAATTATGCAATCTTGGTGAAAAAAGTGATATACAAGACAAAAGTCAACAGTTCCAAACAATGTTTATACGGAGATCGGAATATAGTCAATC
>JBEDBC010000045.1:0-11411 GCA_041177485.1 Candidatus Parcubacteria bacterium
TTGTACCTTGAGCTATCTTATGTCTTTGTATTGAAAGAATAATGCCTATGAAAATCCAATAAACTATCATTGAACTACCCCCATAACTCATAAAAGGTAGTGGAATACCAGTAATTGGTAACAAACCTATGTTCATACCAATATTTATACTAAACTGAGATGTAAAAACAAGCAATATACCTAATAACAACATCCTAGCAAAGCTATCTTGAGATTTTAAACCTATATAAAAAATTCTGCCTACAATTATAATGGCAAAAATAAAATAAAAAGAAACCCCTAAAAATCCCCATTGTTGAGCAAATCCAGCAAATATAAAATCTGTGTGGATCTCAGGAACACTAATAAACTGCCTATCTACCCCTAGCAATCCCCCAGAGCTTACAGACTTAATTGCTTGTATTGAATTATAACCACTACCTAAAGGATCAGAGGTAGGGTCTAAAAATGTTAAAATTCTCTGTTTTTGATAATCCTTAAAAATAAATCCCCATAAGCTTGCAAATAAAATAATACCCATTAATAATAAGGTAAAAATATGTCTAAATTTAGCTCCACCAAAGACAATCATTCCCAGCCAGATTATAACAATTACAGAGGTTGTACCAAAATCTGGTTGCAACAATATTAAAAAAGATATTATACTTATGGGAATTAGAGATAGAATAATTGTTATAAAGCTATTTAATCTATAGTGATATCTATTTATGTAGTGGGCAATAATGATAATAACTGATATTTTTGCAAATTCAGATGGTTGAACATTAATAAAGCCTAGTGAAAACCAACTTCTTGCTCCGTTTATAGTTTCAGCTAAAAATAAAACTAATAATAGTGTGAATATAGTTATAAAAAATAGAGGCTGTACAACACTACTAAAGCTCCTGTAATCAATTCTAGATATTATAATTGATACTGTAAAACCCATAATAATAGAGAATATATGCCTCCATATCAAGGCCTGAGATACTTGACTAACATTATTTATATTAAAGCTAGTCAAAGTAAGCACCCCCATTAATGTCATTAGGATAACAGGTAAGACCAAAAGCCAGTCTATTCTCAAAGACTTTATTTGTTGCATAAACTATCTATCAAATATAGGACCTTGTTGCATTTGGATCAATAACTCTCTATCATCTACAACATTGCTTTGCGCATATATTATTGTATTAGATACAGTAGCATTGGGGATAACTGTATCCCAGGTCATTTCAAACTCCCTTGACTCTGATGTTAATATGTCTCGTACCAGTGTTTCGTTTACACCTATTATATTCCCACTACTATCTGTCAATATCGAAATGACTTGTATGTTTTTTAGATTTAATTTACTACTATTAGTTAGTATACCAAAAACTGTAAAAGCCTTACCAGCTTTATCAGAAACACCAACATTTACGTTTCTAATAACTAATTCAGGTAAATTAAATTTTGACAACTCTGTCCACATAGGAGTTGAAGACAGCTCAAAACCTTCTAACAAGTAGGCATCAGAATAGTTCAACAATAGAACGTATCTCTTTTTATCCCCAGGCAGAATATAAGTTTTCCCAGTCTTTTTTTGAACTTGACCTTCTGAATCCTTGAGTACAAATGCATAGTCCAAACTTTTAGCCCCAAAATCATCATTTGGATTACTAATCTCTGCCCAATAATCTGCAAAACCATTCCCTAATGTAATTTTATTATATTTTACAACCTGTAAACTTTTAGGTTGAGGTAATTCTACAACCGGAGGTTCAGGTTTCCTAGGGAAAAATATGATAACAATTAAAAATACTATTGTTACAGATATAATCCCATAAACTGTTGCAACTAAAGTTTGTTTGATAATTCGTTGTGGTAGTGTCATATATGTTTAGTATATTTTATTCTTTATATATTATATCAGAAATTTTATTATTATGATATAATAAAGTTATGAGACTTAATAAATATTAAATCAAAATATGTATAAAAGTGGTTACAGTGTACTATTAATGACAATAATAATATCAGCGGCTGGCCTGGTTTTAGCTTTGAATAGTCTAAGTATAAGTACTCAGAGTGCAAAAAATAATATTGATATAACAGAATTCGTACAATCTAAAAATAAAGCTCGTAGCTGTACAGAAATTGCTTTACAGAAAATTAAATCTTATCGTTTTTATGGTGGTGATGAGACTATACCAACTCAAAGTTGTCGTATATTCACAATAAAAAATGAATCTGATGGAACTATTATTCATGTGAAAAGTGGTAATTTTATAATGGAGACTAAATTAAAACAGATAAATCCCAAAATAATAATTGACTATCAAAAACAAATTACAGAGGATGTTTTGGATCAAAATAATCCTTATTTAATTAATCCTTTAGCGCTAAGACTTTGGCTTAAAGCTGATAGAGCAGAATATAATGACAAACAACCAGTGATAAGTATATCCAACTCGACTGATGATATAATAAATTTTGCTCAATTGGAAAATGCAAGTGAACTTGCTCCAACACTATTCACAAATGTTATTAATAATAGACCAATTCTAAGATTTGATGGTATAAATGATTTTTTAACTAGCACAACTAGCTCTATTCATACAACAGAAGGACTTAGTATTATAGTAGTTGGTAAATCTAATAGCAATAATACCAATCAAACTTATATTGGGAAGTTTAATACTACAACAAACCTAAAAGAATGGAGGTTACAAAATGATGAGTTTAATATAGTTAACGACACAGTAACATTAGGTGACCCAAACAATAATACAACAAATTTTAAGATAATAACTGCTATATGGGAGCCCAATTCTCCTCAATTAAGTATATCTCTTAATAACAGTGCTACCTACACCAACACAGGAACTAATATTATAGCTATAACACAGGAACCTATTATAGTTGGATCATTTTTGCAAGGTAGCACAGGATTTTTGAATGGAGATATAGCTGAGCTGCTTGTTTTCAATAAAAAATTAACTACTGATGAATTAAATAAAGTTAGAGCTTATATGAATACTAAATATCAAATTTACCCATAAAATATGAAAAAATACTCTGGTTTCACATTAGTAGAAATATTACTATACGTAGTGGTAGGTGGTGTTACACTGGTAATTGCAGCCTTTTCATTCAACCAAATTACTAGATTATCTACTTCTTTTGTAGTAAATAATGAATTGAATCAAGCAGGTAACACTATAATTGATCAAATACAAAATATTACTGATGAGGCAGATATTATTGTTAGTCCAAAACAAGGCGAACAATCTTCGACTCAATTAGTGCTTAGAAAAAATTCTTTAGAAACAACTATTAATGAATCTAATAATAATCTAATCGTATCATATAATGATGACTCCCCTTCATTTAATCTTAATCCAAATGGAATTTCTGTTAAAAGTACAGAAATCTCTTTTCAACAAGTAGATTCGGCATTACAAGATGGAATGAGTCAAACTATTAAAATAAAATTTGATTTAGAATATAAAAAACCAACATTTAGCACGATTGAATACGATGCAACTAAAAAGTTTGAGACTAGCTTAACTCTAACAAAGAAAAAATCTATATTTTCACCTATTTTAAATTCTTACCCAACTGGGGAGAATGGAACGGCCTATGGATTAAGAAAATTATCTGGTTTTAATACCGACCCCAATCAATTATCTTCCGCCTATAATGGACCAGCTATTAGGGTAAGAAGAGATAGAGGTTTGGACCAAACTGAAATAGATATAGGTTTTACTTCTGAAGGAGAGTTAGACCAAGATGCGTTACAAAATTTTGTTGGCTATCAGAATTTCTTAAATTATTCTGAGGATATGACAACTTCCTCTGGTTGGGGTATGGGAAATGTATCTACAATAACAAATATCACTACATCTCCAGACGGGACAAATACTGCAGAAAAGATAAACTTAAATACTGGAAGTGCTCAAAGATTCATATATAAGGACACTAATCTAAATAATGATTCTACATATACTGACTCCTATTATGTTAAAGCCAATAATGGATATAATTTCGTTCAAATAACTCCAAGTACTGGTTTCCCGTTTGGGACAGCTTATCAAAACTACGACCTCAGTAACGGAACTTTGGCAGGATCATCTGGTATCAATACTGGGCAAGCTAATATACAATCAGTTGGTAATGGATGGTATAGAGTTTCACTAAATTTTACGGCTAATGCTTCGGGTGCTGGTAGAATGCTTCTGGCTGTGGTTAACTCAGCAAATTCATCTAGATTGGAAACTGTAACTACAACTACAGCGACAGATTCTATATTTGTCTGGGGGGGTATGAGACATCTCAATACTTCATTAAATAGTCCACCTAAAATATACCAAAAGACTAATCTTAACCCTAATACGGGAGATGCTTATATAACAACTTGGTATGACCAATCAAGTAACGCTAACAATGCTACCCAAGTCTCTACAAGTGCACAACCTAAAATAATTGATGGGGTAAATGGTATTATAAAGTTAAATAACAAGCCAGTTATTAAATTTGATGGAATTAATGACCAATTAGTTAGTAGCTCTTTTAATAATACTACTAATTCTACAGCCTTTTTTGTCGCTAGCAGAGGTGATAATAATCAATCATTTATGGAAAGGTCTGCTAATTATGCGACATTAGGATCTACAGATTTATTTAATATCTATTACCTTAATAAATCTAATACATCAGCCACTAATGGAGGTGACACTAAAAATAGCCTAAATCTATATACTGCCATTAGAACATCTACTATTAACAGTACTCTTGCTATAGGGGCTGGCAGCTCTGGTAATTTCCTAAACGGCAATATAGCAGAGTTAATTATTTATGACGGGGATAAGTTAGGCATTAGAACAGATATTGAAAATAATATGAGAGACTACTACGGTACTCCATAAATATTACAATTTATATAAATTACTTTATATCTTCTCTTAGATTTTTTATTTTTAAATTTAATATTATATCTACCCAATAATTAAAGTATAAATTAGTTATTAACTGTTTTATTAATTATGCCCGCCTCATTAATATTAATTGTTTTACTATTAGACCTACTGCTTAAAGTTATATTAAAAGATGTATTATTAGAGCCATTTAATGGTTTTCCATCAATAGCAGCAAAAGAAATATCGAGAGATGGGGAGGATGTCACTAATATATGAGAGGCAAACTCTAAAGTTTCTGAATAATCAGGGTTATTACATTCACCTGTAACAATTTTAAAAGCTTTATTATTATTATCTATACAGACCTTCCAATCTTGCCCCATATCCTGTATTCGGGATAATTTTTGAGCTCGTAAAAGAGCTCCATATAGTGACTCATGTGCGGCATTTAAATCTACTTTTACAACTGTATCAATTGCCAAAGGAGTTGTAATAGCTATAATAATAGATATTAAAACTATAACTAAAGATACTTCTATTAATGTAAACCCTGACTTAAATTTTTTCATATGTTATGATTGGAAATTACCAACTAAACTATAAATTGGTAGTAAAATAGCAACAGCCAAGAAGACCACCCCGCCCCATACAATAATAAGTAGTGCAGGTTCTAGTAATACAGCTATATTTTTTGCAATTTGCTCTGATTCTTGTTCATATTGTTCTCCTAATTGTTCTAAAACTTCTGGTAATTTTCCAGACTCTTCTCCGGCAGTAATAATCTCCTGGGCTGCAAAGGGGAATAGAGAGTTAGTTTTTTTCTGATTTTCTGTAAAACTATTATGAAAACTTTTACCAGTTTGAATATACTCTGCCATCAATGATATATAATTTTTATACATATAGTAGTCATGTACTTTTACTAATGATATCAAGGCTTTAGTTATTGGGATTCCTGAATTGAGTAGCATAGCTAGGTTATGAGCAAATCTAGAAACTTCGGTTTTTACAATCAAATCATTAAATACAGGTAGGTGAAATAGTAACCACTGTCCAGATTTTTTTGTAGCTGGGACTATAAATAGTATTAAAATAGCTAAGATGAATAAAATAATAATAGAAGGAATAATTATGTACCAGTACCTACCCATAAAGTCACCAACTTGTATTAAAATTCTTGTCATAAAAGGTAGGTTCATATTCATATTGGAAAATACTTGCCCAATACGTGGTAAAATGAATGTAGAAACTCCCACCCCCAAACCAACTGTCAGGACTAAAACAAAAACTGGATAAAACAAAGCTGATCTGAGTTGATTTCTACGTCGCTGGTCTTTATCTAAGGAAATAACTGTCCTACGAATTTTATCTGCTAAGTTACCTGATTCTTCTCCAATCCTTATAAGAGATATAAGAAAGTCGGGTAAAAAGTTATGTTCTTCCATAGTTTGAGACAAACTAATACCACTTTCTACACTACTTAACATAGAGTATAAAATTTTTTTTAACTTTGGATCCTGAGTATTTTTATGTAGAGTGCGCAAAGAGGTATTAACTCCCATACCAGAGCCCACCAAAAGAGCTAAGTTGTCTAAAAATGTTTTTTTATCTTTAGTAATACGGCTACTGCCTTTTTTAATTTTTTTATGAATTTTAATAGTACTAGTTGCTGTCTGATTACCATAGATATTAGCTATCTCTTCCAAAACAGAGTCACTATTAGAGCTCAAATTAGGATTACTTGTATCAGATTGAGGATTAATTTTTTTTCTAAAAAACATACTTTATAAATTATTTTATTCTTCTGGTATTTGGGCTACTCTCATCACCTCATCTAAGGTTGTAATTCCTAATTTCACTTTCTCGATACCATCCTCAAACATAGATAAAGCTCCTTGCTTTCTAGCTATTTTGGCTATGGTATTTGAAGTTGGACTATGCATAACAGCCTCTCTTAACTCTTCAGACATGTCTATTAATTGATATATTCCACTCCTACCTTTATAACCAGTATATCCACAGTTAGAACATCCCTTGCCTCTATAAAGAGTTAATGTAGAATCTGGGAAGAACCTATTTAATGACTCACCTACAGTAGATTCTAATTCCTTCCTATCAACAGTATATGTATATACACAAGCTGAACAAATGGTTCTAATCAGACGCTGGGCAACTATTAATTGTAAGGTGGATGATAATAAAAATGGGTCTATGTCCATATTTAATAATCTAGGTAATGTACTTTCTCCATCATTAGCGTGAACCGTGGAAAACAATAAATGTCCTGTTAAAGCTGCATTTATAGAAATCTGGGCAGTTTCATCATCTCGAATCTCTCCAACCAAAATAATATCTGGATCTTGTCTCAAAATAGAGCGTAATCCCTTAGCAAATGTCAATTCTGTCTCCTTATTTACCTGAATATGATTAACACCTTCAATTTTGTACTCTACTGGATCTTCTATCGTGGTAATATTACGTCCTTCATCATTAATTGTTTTTAGAATAGAATATAGCGTGGTAGATTTACCTGATCCAGTTGGGCCTGTAACTAAAATCATACCAAATGGTTTTTGAGAAGCTTTGCGTAAAATTTTTATATTTTTCTCATTAAGCCCTAATTTTTCTAATGTTATATTAGAAATTGTGTTACTCAAAACTCTGAGTACAATTTTTTCTCCATATACTGATGGAAGAATAGATACTCTAACATCAGCAACTATATTATCTCTTTGAAACCTAATCGCCCCATCTTGAGGTATGAAGTGCTCATCAGTTCTAAGCTGAGAGTTAACCTTAATCAAATTAAGAACGTTATCATAATATGAAAGAGGTATACGCCCAACTTCTTGTAGCATACCATCTATACGAAATCTTACACGAACGGTCTTGTCATATTGAGGTTCAAAATGAATATCAGATACTCTTTCCTCCAAAGCCTCTTGTATAATTTCTTCAACTATTTCTGGAGCAACTGTATCAAATTTCTCCATGATTGAAACGAATCTTGAAGATAATGGAGTTTTATAGCTTAAAAGCATTTTATCAATATCTTGGGTTAAAGAATATCCAAATTCAACTGGTTTATTGAATAGCTTTGTTAACTCAGTAGTTAAGTCTTTTTCCTCTTTAACTTCTTTTTTAGCTCCTAATATACCAGATTTTTCCTCTTTACTAATGATGAGCTTAGCTGTCCCCTGTAATACTGTATTATTATCTGATGATATTTGAACCTTATCTGGTAAATCTTTGAAATAAATTAATCTCAACTCTTTTGCTACTGTTTCAGGTATTTTTAAAACATCTTCTTTGGGAGGAATAAAAGTATTCAAGTCTAAATAAGGAACATCCCAACTTTCAGCTAAAGCCTGACCAATAATATCGTAAGTGATTATATTAGTTTGAACCAGATAATCCAAAGCTATAGCGGGATCATCATTTGTGCTAGACAAAGCTAATTTACGATCTTCTTCAGTGATATATTGTGTATTTACTAGTAGGTCTAAAATTTCTTGGGGGTTCATATTATTTTTATTTAATTTTAATCATTATAACAAAAGTTTTTAATTATGTCTCCAGGGCGTTTTTAACTTCTTCTATCAACCTAGTAACTGGGGTTTCGGACTTTACGAAATAGCCTGTAACACCTAACTTCTGTACACGCGCCCTATCTTCAGGCTGTCCTAAATTAGTCATAACTATTACCTTCATATTTTTGTCTTTTTTTCTGATTTCTTCCAATATATTAAATCCATCTATACCTGGTAAAATTAAATCTAACAAAATACAATCAAAAGTTTGTGATTTAATTAACTCTAGTGCTGATACTCCATCTGATGCTAGCATTGTAGCAACACCCAACTGCTTGAGTTTTAAATCTAACACTCTAGATATTGCTTGCTCATCCTCAACTATTAGAACACTATATGCCATGGGTTTTTATTATATAAATACATTATATCACATTTGTATCATCTAATACAATTGGTATCTCTAGAAAAAAGGTAGTTCCTTTATTTTCCTGTGATTCAAACCAAACATTCCCCTTCATTGATTCAATTAACTTCTTCACAACATAAAGGCCCAATCCATTGCCATCCGTGTCCGTGTTTTTGGCATTATCTGCTCTAAACAAGCGACCAAAAATATGTGACTGCTGAGATTTAGGGATACCAAGTCCATTGTCAGAAATTTCTAACAAAATACAATCTTTAGATTGACAATTTGAAACTTTCAATTTTATTTTACCATTATTTGCAGTGTACTTAACAGCGTTAGATAAAACATTACCTACAATAATGTCAATGTATACTGGGTCATTAATAATAGGCTTGTCAAACTTTATATCTTTTTCTATTGTTATATTTTTTCTTATAATATCATTATCCAAACTTTTAATTAGTGATGTTATGTATTTATCTAGATTAATTTCTTGTTTTACAAATTTAATCTTACCAAGATCAATTCTTGATAGGTTCAATAAAGCATTTACTAGCTTCTCCATCCTATCGTTAGATTTATAAATATCATCAACAGCAGCCCTTACATCCTTGTCTAGATTTGGATTTGATAATACGAGCTCTGCATTCCATTTAATAGATGTAATAGGGGTTCTTAATTGATGGGAGGCAATTGATACAAACTCTTTCTGAGCCCTTTCTGTTGAATGTTCCTGAGTCTTATCTCTTAAGACATCAACAACTCCAACCACTTCCCCATTCAGAACAATTGGGTTAGCAGTATTTTCAATTGAAATTTTATTTTTACTATCTGGAGATTCATAATCAAATACACGAGTATTCCGTATCTTATTATTTGAAGATTTAATGTCTAACTCATCTTCTGTGGTTGAGGGTAAAACCTGATATATAAACTTACCTAATAAATTATCTGCGTTTACACCTAATAACCGCTCAGATTCCTGATTGACCAAGAATATATTACCATCCCTACTGGAAGCTACCAACCCATTAGGAATAGCATCAATAATAGCTGAGGTTTTAGCTTTTTCAAGCTCTAATAGTTTCTGTTGCTTCTCTAGCCTATCTACTAATTGTGAAAGATTCTTTTTAGACTCTAATAGTGACTTATTTTGTTCGGTTAAATGTTTTAATTTTTTAATATATATTTCTGTATCTGTTGAAATATCTATTTTTCTCATCAAAGAAGCATTCTCCAACTGTTTAAGAGTACTATTCATAAAATCTTGAAGATACTTAAGTTGACTTTGATCAGAGCTATATTCATCAACAGATAAGCCACTAACAATTTGAAAAATTATATTAAATGTTTCATACGATGGCCTGACCACACCCATATAAACACCGTATAAGAATATCCAACCAAATACAAACAGAATCAGTATAAACAATATTAATACATTAGTGAATCCCTCTGTATAAATAGTATCTAAATTCGCATTATATTTAAGGTACCATATAACAAATACTATAATATAAATAATAACTGTAAAGGAAAATATCAAAGCTGTAAATACTCTAAACATTCCCGATTTAATAACAGTTTTTTTTATTTTAAGATCATTATTATTTTTCATATTAGTTTGATTCACTAGTATTAATGGACTCGTTATTTGATACAGAGACCACAATTCTATTGTTAGTATCTAACTTAACCTTGTAGCCAGTAAGTTCACCCCCAACCTCAGCTGGATCTATAGGTATCTCACCAGACCTTATATAGGCTGTTAATTCCTCAGATATATCAATTTGAGAGGTAGATTCTTCACAACCAGGTTGACATATCTCAACATAAGAATAACCTAGACCTTCTGGAAGAGCTCCCCTATTATCATATCTATATTGATTAATAGCATTATATATATTTAACACGTCAGCCCTTCTCTTTGCATCATCAACTTCTGTAAACTGATCTTCTGGATCTATAAAGAAAAGTATCATAGTTATAAGAACTCCTAATACTGCTACAACTAATAAAATTTCTAATAATGTAAATGCTTTTTTATACATTTTTATTCAGTAAAACTATTATAAGGACCACCAAAGTTATCATCTATCAACCTATAGTTAGAACTTTCAGCCGTAACACCAGATGGGATTTTCTTAGATATATTAATAAGAGTCTCTGTTAACTCAACCTTAGATAGGTCACCTTCTGGATTTACTTGATATTCAACAGTGACAGTAACTTTTTTTGAGTTAGAAACTGGTCCATTTTCTATTTTTATTCTACGAATACGAGTAGGATTAGATAATCTGTCCGTATCAACAGTAGGAGAAGTGATAATTGACCATTGACCATCCTCCGAAAAGCTAAGAGCATCACCACTTAATGTAGTTGTATCATTTAATAGAGAGTAATCCCTATCTCTTATTGACCTTAGGGCATCAATACCTTCTTTAGCCATTTCAAGGGCCTGACTCTGAGCTATACTAGCTTGACTATTTCGTTGCGCAATAAGAATTGCGCTAACTATACCCGTAATTGCCAATGCCAAAATAGATCCAGATAACAACACCTCTATTACGCTATATCCTTTTCTATACATAC
>JBEDBC010000046.1:0-17927 GCA_041177485.1 Candidatus Parcubacteria bacterium
ATTCAATGCCAGAGGATTCAGATGGAGTAATGTCATAGCCGTCTCTGAGGATGAATTCAATACCAATGCCATGGGACAGGCTTTATCTGATATTCAGTCTGCAAGTTTAGACGGCTACACCATCCCAGCTACAAGAGGTAAAACAGCTCAAGAACAGCATTTACCTTTGAGTTGTAATGATACAGATGAGAATGATTTGCATTATATTAATGCAGGAACTCCGGCTGGAAACGCTCGTAATGGATTACTAAAATCTGGAGGTGCTTTTTCAATAGGTAATTGCCCTTCTGGTAGTAGAAATTCTAGTTATGCTCCATTTAGTGTACAAGAAGAAAAATATTATATTACAATGCGATGGAATTATGTGAGATGGTATGAGGCTACTAGTACCTTGACACAAAATATAGATGCTAATTCTAATAGGATCCCTTTAGCATCTGTAGCGGATTATCGTGATACTGGATGGGTTATAATCAACGGAGAGATTATTGCCTTTAATGGTAAAGATGGAAATAGTTTAATAGTATCGCAGCGAGGAGTAGATAGTCCAGCTGTAGCAGCCATCCCAAGAGCTCATAATGTTGGTAATACCGTACAGGAAGTTTATGAGTATATACCGAATAATTGGAGAGGTAAAACTCGTTCAGTTGAAATATCTAATACATCTCAAGCTAAAGCTTGGCATAAAGGGAAAAAGGTATTAGTAACTAATCCTGTTAATGGTAAGAGATTGGTGGCTATAATTATGGAGTCTGGACCTCAGATATTTACTAATCGTGTATCAGGACTATCTCCAGAAGCTATGTTAGCATTAGAAACCACAACTGATAAAAATGACCTAGAATATGGCTTTTTACTTGACCAATCAATTCCAGTAGGACCTTTGCAATAATGAAAATAAATAAATATCTACACATATCATCTCTATTTTTTCTTTTAGTAGCTATCTATCCCGCTACCACTTACGCTAATACTCCTAATATACAATCTCGCAATACTTGGGCTACTGATTCAGACAATCAATTTACCTTGGATAATTGGCCACCTAACTATAGCAATACTTTGCAAGTTCGGCGTATTTTGATTCACGATACGTCTATACCCAGCTTTAATAGCGATATCCTTGATCCAAGACAAATGACTAGATCTATTTTTACTCAGCATGCTAAAGGCAATGCTTGGGGTGATATTGGTTATAATTATCTAGTAGCTAGAGACGGGACTATTTATCAAGGTAGAATGGGACAAAATGGAGTTAGAGGAGCTCACTTGTATGTGAATAGAACAGGAGATAATTTTAATTATCAGAGTATAGGGATATCTCTGTTGGGGCAATATGGAAGAGGTTATGCCGTAGTCCCAGAAGCTATGAAGCAGTCACTAGCTAAATTAGTAGGTTGGTTAGCTTCAGTTAATGGTATTGGACCAAAAGATTTTGTAACTGAGCCAGTGTGGAATTTTTATACTAGAGGCTATACTTCTAATTATACTGGATTTAGAGTGGCTGATCACGGTGAGATTGAGGCTGGGAACGGGGATACCAATATGGTTGATATGACTTGGCTACGAAATCGCGCTCAAGAGTGGAAACAATATTATGATAATTCAGTTTATCGTACAGATAATGGTAGAATATATAGTATTCAAAATGGTATTAGAACCCCTACAGGTAATACTAATAATAAAAATATAATTTCTATTAATTCAACTGAAATTAATTTGTTCCCAGATAATTCTAATATTAGAAGTTTCCCGGATGGGTCTTTGTTGCGTACTGATACTGGTGTCGGCTACTTAGAGAAGGGTGTTATAAGGCCTATAGTTAATCCGAATATTTTTGATTCTAGGTTTAAGTGGAAAGATGTGATAGATATAACTAGACTAGAGTGGGACTCTTATCCACTCGGTCAGGCCTTAACTTTTAGAGAGGGGATGTTGGTTAGGGAAAGGAATAACCCAGATGTGTATGTGATCACCAATCAGCAAAGAAGACATATTCCATCTCCAGTTACTTTTGAGGCTCTAGGCTATAAATGGAGTAATATTACGATTATTCCAGATGGAACACTAGATATATCTCACCCTAAGGGGGCGCCAATGCAATCTAGACCATACCCAGATGGAACTTTACTTGTCAACAGAGATAACCCTACTGGTATTGAGGTTCTAGAAGCTGGTAAAAGAAGACCAATTCCTAGTCCAGAAATTTTTGACACTCAATATAATTATAAGGATTTAGTGAGGGTCTCTAGCTCAGAGTGGAACTCTTATTCCTCTGGGGATGCCGTGTATTTTCGTGATGGAGTAATTCTAAGAGCTAATGGTAGGAGCGAAGTTTATATTATGTCTAATGGACAAAAGAGATATGTAACATCACCTTTTATCTTTGAAGCCTTGGGCTATAAATGGTCAAATATACAGGTTGTATCACCGTCAGGGCTAGACAGTGTGCCTTTAGGATATCCTATTAATGAGGAAATGTTATAGAGTGTAATCTTGCAATGAAAACAAATTTATGATATTATAATATTGGTAACAAGCGCGTGTAGCTCAGCTGGTTAGAGCGCTACACTGATAATGTAGAGGTCCCATGTTCAAGTCATGGCATGCGCACATCGAATCTCAAAACTAAATTTCACCATACTTTAATTTCTTTAGTGTAGCTAAGTTGTGGATAAGTGCCCAAACTGTAAGAGGCCCAACCCCGCCTGGTACTGGAGTTATTTCTCCTTTGAATCTAAATTTACTATTATAAATATCCCCTCTGATTTTATTCTGCTCATCTCTTATAATACCTACGTCAATAATAATTTGATTTTCCCTAAATTTGATATTTTCTAAAATTTTTGCGTTACCAGTTGCCGATACCACAATATCAGATAATTTTATTAGATCATCAAGATTTTTGGTTTCTTTGTGAGCAAGTATAGGTGTAGCTCCATAAGCTGGCATAATGGCCGCCAATGGTTTGCCTACTAATACGCTGTCATTGATTATAAGCACTGTTTTACCTACAAGATCAATGTCATAGTAATCAAATAATAATATAATACCTCTGGGCGTTGCTGGAATGATTGGTGCCAGATTGGTGCTGATTCGACTCTGAAATAGTTTCCCAAGCCAGTAATCAGTCAGTCCATCGGCATCTTTAAGGGGGTGAATGCTATTGAGAATAGTATGTTCTTCTATAAAAGGAGGTAGGGGTAGTTGCACAATAATTCCGTCAATACTAACATCATTATTTAAGTTTTGAATCGATTTGACTAACTCTTCTTGAGAAATATTCAATGGATATTTGAATAGATGTAGGTGCCCATCTACTTCTTTTAGTGCTTGCTCCTTTTTTTCAATATAAATTTTAGAAGCCATATCATCTCCAACTAGTATGACAGCCAATCTTAGCCCAGATGGTATTGTGGGTATAATATCTTCAATAATAGGTTTAGCAGTCAGTAGATTCATAGCTCACTTATAATTTAAATTGATTAATAAAAGTTATAACCTGATTTTTGATTTGATCGAGCTGAGTTGGATTATCTATATTGTCTACGACTTGACTAATAAAATCAGCAATAGTCTCCATATCCTGCTCTTTGAGTCCTAAAGTTGTAACCGCTGGGGTTCCCAATCTAACTCCATTTGGTCTAAACGGTGAGGCGGTGTCAAAGGGTATAGTGTTTTTATTCGTCTCAATATTAACTTTGTTGAGTCCCTTGGATAAGGTGTCTCCATCAATGCCTTTATTTCGTAAATCTAGGAGTAATAGATGATTCTCTGTGCCACCTGATACAATATTAAAACCTTTTGACTGGAGAGCATCAGCCAAAGACTTAGCATTTTTTATAACTTGCTGGCAATACTCTGTATATTCTGGCTTTAGAGCTTCCTCTAAGGCGATAGCAATTCCAGCTATGTTATTATTATGAGGACCACCTTGTAGACCAGGGAATACGGCTTTATCTATCTTTTGAGCTATTTCTGAATCATTACTCAAAATTAATGCACCCCTAGGTCCACGCAAGATTTTATGCGTAGTAGTTGTGATTATGTCGGCATATGGAAATGGGTGTGGATGCAAACCTGTCGCTACAAGGCCTGAAATATGAGAAATATCAGCTAAATGATAAGCTCCTACACTTTTGGCAATATCACCAATTCTTTGGAAATCTACTTGCTTGGGATAGGCAGAATGTCCCGAAATAATTAACTTAGGATTATGCTCTTGGGCCAACTTTTCAATCTCATCATAATTGATATCTCCCTCAGGTGTTAGTCCGTAACTAATCGAATTTAGCCACTTTCCAGAAATACTAACTTTATGCCCGTGAGTCAGATGTCCTCCGGAAGATAGAGCTAGACCCAAAATAGTATCATTTGGCTGTAATAGTGCTAAATAAACAGCAAGATTGGCTGGACTACCTGAGTACGCTTGTACATTTGCAAACTTAGCTTTGAATAATTTTTTAGCATTTTCAATAGCATACAATTCAATTTGGTCTATAAATTCTTGCCCTTCATAATAGCGGTGTTGTGGATAACCTTCACTATATTTATTGGTAAGACTAGACCCTAGAGCAGTTAGAATATCTGCAGAGGCATAGTTTTCTGAAGCTATCAAACGAATAGTATTAGCTTGTCTGGTAGTTTCTTTTTGAATTAAATCTATAATTTTACTCATTTTATTATAATTATATATAAACATTATAGCAAAATATCTAATATTGTACTAATTAATATGATATAATATTTATATATGATAAATAAATTACACAAATGAAACCTTTAAGCGGAATGTGGTTATATATCAATCTAGCCTTTGCTATATTTTGGGATTTTTTAGGTTTAATTTTATTTGTAATAGGTTTAATCCCAGCTATACAATTTATAGCCGTAGCTATATCTCCTGTATTAGATGTGATTGCTTTTATAACTGATTTAATTTTTACCTTTTTATATTATAGTTATGTGCAACTATATAAAGTTAATTTTATACGTTATCAAATCAGTAGAGTAAAAGAGATGATGCGATTATCTAGAAGAAATAGAGGTTCTGGAAATTCATCTAACCCAATTAGTAATGCATTAGCTAATAAAACTAAAAAAATTAGTCAATATATGGCTAATACCTTTACTGATTATGTGGTTAATTTTGCAATTAGCAGGATTAGAAACTCAATAATGGTAGCTACTGTTGAGCTTGTACCATGGCTTGGAGACTTCTCACCTAGTTGGACCATCAAAGCCTGGATGCATATTAGAGAGCATAGAAAAATAGCAAGGAGACTTAAAGCTAAAAACATAGAGTTCGAGAACTCTTTAGCTAAATGGAGAGGTTCTCTGAGATTAAATTCCAGAAACAGTATTAGACCATTTACAATGCAAACTCAGCAAAAATCTACTCCAGATAATAAAATCTCTAGCAATAATATTCGTTCATTGAGAAGAAGCAACCCAAATCTAGCCACCAATAATATTAGGTCAGTCAATAGACAGGGAATAAAAAGTACTGTCAAATAATTATAAAATGTGGGTAAGTAAAGACTATATAATAATTCAATAATGTGATATAATAAATTTGTTAAGTATATACATATGAAATATAACAAATCAATCTTTTCAGTATTGATGTTTGGTGTGCTATTAATATCTAACTTTGGTTTTGTTTTAGCTCAAGAAAAAGATTCTGGAGCTTCTGATCAAATCAATGCAGTTACCCCAGAAATCCTAGCTACGAATAGACCATCCACTCAAGCTGAGGCAAATGCTATTATGGATGCCTATATCAAGCAGGCCTTTAGGGATGTTTATTATACAGAAAAAGCATCAGTTGGGGAGATTAAATTTGTAATAAAAAATAAGTACCTATTCACCAAACAAAAAATTGACTTTTCCACAATCAATTATCATATAGATAAAGCTTTTAAGTTTGAGGGAGCTCAATATAGCTGGAAAGTAAAAAAAGGAGACAAAGTTTTAATTGAAATTAGTAATATAAATAAAACTAACTTTTTCTATAACTTTTTAGAGCCCGGTAATTATCAGATAGAAGTGTCTGTAAACTCTGCTGGAGTTGTTAAAACTGGAAGTATAAACGTAGATATATTAGATAAAATATCACTAGACTATAGACCACTCAATCCAGGAAAGGGTGATAATATATCTGTAGCTACTGAAATACCAGTGTCACAATATATAATTGAATGGAAAGTAGATGGTAAAACTGTTGAAACCAATAATAACACAATTAGTTTTCCTGAGACTAAGGGATATAATCAAAAATATGTAGTTGAAGCTATAGCAAAAGATAAATTATCAGGTTTTACAAAATATTATGGGACATCTACCATTGAGATCAAACAGCCTGAAATCAGAGTTGCACTTGTAAACAATAAAAATAATACACCAGTTGACTTTGCTGATGAGATTAGTATTATTGAACCCACATCATTACTTATTTCTAGTAATGTAGATAATGTTAATAAAGATGCTAAAATATCATATACATATAAAATTAATAATAAACTACAGGAGGGGACAGGAAACTCATTAACGCTAGATGTTGATCCTAACCAGCCATATAAAATCGAAATTGTTGCCAAAGATAGTACAGGTGATACTAGTGTATTAAAGACATTTATAATCAATAAAGATAAGCAACTTGATGCCGTAGCCAGTAATAGTGAACCTATAAAGCCTAGTTTAGCAGCTAATGTATCACAAAGATTAGGATTTATGCGTAATGATAGATATATGGGGCTGGCAGTGCTATTAGTATCAATAGTAGTGATAAGAGTTATGTCAAGACATAGCAAATTAGTACGTGAATAAAAAATATAGATTCTAATTTATGACAGATGATAGAAAAAAGACTGTTTTTTTATGGTCATCTATACTAGGTTCTATTGTAATAATTTCTATATTTGTTTGGTCTATAATACTGAATTTTAAGGATAATCCTATAAAAGAGATTAATACAAATACAAATATAGATTTTAATCAAATAGGAGAAACATTCAAAGAAAGTAGCTCTCAAATACAGTCTGAAATAGAAAACATAAAAGACGCTAATGAGGTCAATGAAATAATAGATGTAATCAATCAAGATGCAATTAGTGACACAGAATCAGATGAATCTGAATTGAAAACTGAACCAAACCCTAATACAAATGAAAATCAATAATATATTACTCTTCTGACATATCTTGTACGATTGTCTTTTCACCATAACTATCGAGTGTCCAAGCAACCTCTTCCACTCTAGATTGATTGTAGTCAGCCTTATTTCTAATAAAAGTAGCGCTCTTTTTTTCTACAGTAACTTTAATCACAGACTGTGTTGGGTCTGTATCTCTAGACCATAAAAACAATGTAGGCTTTATTATATAGATTACTACATTTATTAGAAAAATATCAAAATTCTGACCATTGATTTTTAGAAAAGCAAATGCAAGTGTAGCAGTAACTACAGGTATCATACTAATTACAAATACACCTAAATTAGGCTTAAAATACCATAAGAATCCACCAATAACAACACCAATAGCTAATACAGAAAACTGCCTAATGGTAATGGGACCAAAAATTTTATCTTCCGAGTCAATAAATTGAGGTATATTATATTGTTGCATATTATTTCCTTAAATTAATAACGTTTTGTGGAGCTGGTTTTGGTTTTACTTGTAATACTACCGGTGCGGGGGACCTTTTTATCACATTTTGGGTAGACATAGGTGTGATAGTAGTAGAAGATGATACACTATTAGTATTATTTCTAGTATCCGTCTGATTATTTTTAGCTATTATTTTAGGCTCTACATTAATTTTATTAGGTATATTAGGTATCTCAAATTGTGTTTTAGGTGGAGTATAATTCAAATTATAATTTTTATTATCTATTGTTTCGCTATTATGTAAATCTGCATAAAGTACTGTATCATCTGTTTGAAGATAGTCATAAAATGAAATAACTTTTCTTAAGATTTCTTTTTCTTGAGGGGTTAGAGTTTGTACAACTGTATCACCACTCATAAACACAGAACGCTTAAAGTTCTTGACAGAAGTACTTCCAGTAGCACGATCATAGTATTCTAGCCAGTTTTGTATAGTAGGCTTAACTTGAGGATCATCTTGAGATAATCTTAGTGGAACTGTACCAATTAATTGGTTATTTTTCTTAACCAAATCCAAAATATCTTTTCGCATCATTTCCTTAATTAATTCTATAGGGTAAATAGAATATCTACTTTCAATACGAGTAGCTAGATCTCTTTCAGATTCCCATATAGGATTCAAAGCCTCAATTAAATTGAGCGAAATGATTTTATGGAATAAATCGTCTTTGATATTGGGGATAGCCGTCACATATAATTGGAAAACAATTTTGGATAATTCTCGATAAGCGTTAGGATTGGACTCCCGCACATTATTTTCGATAAGAGACTTCTCTAATTTCTCAGCAAATTCAAGAGATCCAGGCACATTATCTGAGCTTATTAGCATCTTGGCCTCTTCTTGTATTTCGGATATGGTCATACTAAATTATTATAATTAAATTGTACCCCCTGTAACTCTAGAGCTTGCTTTACCACCTAGCCCTTTTAAGGCCGATTTTAATTTATCATCGTCTATCTTAGATATCTTATCATATTTAGGCTTTTGGCGAGTAGCAGTATCTGCTTGTAAATATTCCTCAATTCCCTGTATTATAGAGTTTTTAATATCACTATACTGATTCCATGATTTTGGATTTTCTAAAGTGTCTCTTGAACTTTCACCTCCTATAACAGGTGCAAATTCATTTATATCAAATTCATATTTAGCTTTTCCATTATCAAATGCAAAAGATCTATCAGCTGCCTTAGATCTAGTATTGAATATACTGTTATTTTTAGCATACATAGCTCCTGCACCTATTAATCCAGCTTTAGCAGCTTTCCCCGTAGGGGATCCTTGAGTTTCTGGAGTTAGTCCTACTGCGAAGTTTTCAGCACCTTTACTACGTAATATACTGACCTGCCTTGATTTGAATTCATTAAGAATTTTATTATCTTGCATTTCATTACCATTATTATCTTTGCCAAATTTATCTTTGATAAATGCTGTTAATTGTTCTCCTTCTGAGGCATAATCTTTACCATATTTACCAAATTCACTATTTTCAGAAAATACTTTACCCCATCCTTTTAACTCTGATATTCTTGATGATAGAGCCATAGCCATTGCTTTATCTCCGTCTTTTAATGCTTGATCTAGGTCTTCAATTAATTTATCAACATTTTCAACTCCTTTGATATCTGTAGCTGCAGTAGCTTGATTGGAATCAAATATTTTTTTATATCTTTCATTAGCTTTATCATCTAATTTACCTGATGCATATAACTCATTAGCTCTTGCTTTGTCATAATCTTTTTGTTGTTCTTCTCGCCCTTCTTTACTAAATTGTTGCCCAATTCCACCTAATAAACCATTTCCAGAGTCATTTCTGGCCACCATATCCTTTTTAAAAGACTCATATCTACTATTAGCTTTAATTTTACCTCCACTTAAAAGTTGTACTCCTCGAGCTGTACCACTAATTGCTCCATCCACTCCAGATACTACTTTGCCACCAGTTGCATCCCAACCATCTTTTAGTCCTTGTCTTAAGCCAGTTCCACCAGCACCAATTTTAGCCCCCACCCCTAATGAAGCAATAGATCCAGCTACACCCACAGCTTTTTGTAGTAGGGGAGGGGCTTCCATACCAGCTTTAGTTGCAATGGCATTGGAGGCAAATAGTAATATTGCTACAAGAATATATGTCAACATATTTCCATCATATAAAAGGTTACCATCTTCTGGTATTGTGGGAAATCCACTACTCATTACCGTTACAGAAAGGTAAAGCATAAACATTAGCACTGGACCAGTGACTAATGCCCCTTGTAGTAATTTTATCCAGGTATTATATAGCTCCCTGAGTCCAGGTATCAAGAATGACATAAAAGCTAAAGGTGCTAACATAATTGCAATCCAAAAGTTAGCAATTCTTACTATTAATATTACTATAGTCCATAAAAATATAAATATTAATAAAGCAAGAAGTACTATTATTACCAAATTCATAGCTACTCCCTCAACCCCGCTAACTAACGCTTGAACATTGGAAATACCAGATTGATTAATATTAGCAGTTTTCATTATCACATCCTTAAATGAATCACCACCACCAATTGCATTCCATAATTCTATCATTATAATCTGGCTTATATCTATCAAGAATCCAACTATAGCTTTACTAAAATTAATAAATAAAGCTACCATTATAAAATTAGGTAAAATTCTTTTAGCAGTATAGTTATCTAGAGGACCTATATTAAGAACGGTAGCAATAGCGATTAATAACAAAATTAAGGCAAAGAACAAATTAGCAAAGTCACGAGTCACCTTCCAGCCAAGATTGACTCCATCAGTGAAAAAATTATTATAACTCATAACCACAGATACTAGAGGGGATACTATATATAATAATATTCTTGCTAATGCCTCTTTGAATATAATTAATATAGCATTTATTGGTGCCATGAGAGCTCCTCCTGTTGCGTCCAAAATAAATTTTATAGGCTCTGGTACATTTGCTTGTGCCTGATTTGGGAAAAAATATACAGTTAGTACTAAAAGTAATGCAATTAGAATGCTAGACTTAATATATTTTGTTTTTGGAATCATCATAATGATTTTATAATATATTATCCAATTATAGCTCCTATCAAAGCGTTCAGGAGGGCTGATAAACTATTTGTCATCTCACAACTTAAACCTTTAGTTAGGTTAGACAGTAGAGTATCTCCTAAAGCAGTAAATACATCTGTTAGTGCACTTCCAACAGGACCACCACTACCTCCTATGTCAGATGTTAATGTCCCAGCTAGGCTATTACTAACTCCATATAGACCATCTTTTAGTACCGGTCTTAGCGACCCATCTAGTATATTCTGGGGTAGTGCTTCATAACAGTTATCCCCAGAACCATCTATTGCTTGGTCAATGGTAGATTGCATTATTTTGGCAGCTAATTCTTGATTGTCAGCACCAGGTGTTAAGACTTGATTGATGAATGGGTTTTTATTATTATCTTTTGTTGTAGGGAAATAACCTCTCCCGTCCCTAAGAGAATTATCTATATAAGATATAGCCCTAGAACTCTTTGAACTAGACTCATTTTTGACAATATAATATAAATCATTTGGATTATTATTACTGAACAAAGATAACATTCCACATTCAAAGCTTTTATCACCTGCTTCTGTAATGGTCACGTCACCACAGGATTCAGTTAAAGTTTCAGGTGGTAAGTTAGATTTTTGTTCCTGCCTATCTTTGTACCACTGAGTTAGTATGTCCACAGTCGCTAAGTCGTAGTTCACATAGTCCCCATACATATCAATAGACTCTTTTGTCACAACTCCAGTTTGGCCATCTAATGCCCCAAATTGAATTCCCAAAGCTGTAGGAGCGAAATAGTTATCTGGTATCAAATTATCTTTACTTACTTGATATCTCAAATTATCGCTAATAATACCTATTGTCTTTGCTTTTTGTTGAGCAGCTAGTGGAGCGTCTATCAACTCTTTCTGTTGGTATAGAGCTAAATCATCTACTACTACTACAGGTAATGGATTGGGGGAGGTTACATTTACAGGTAGTGGCAATGGGTTGAATAAATCTACTGGCAATGGAGCAATGAGACGACTTGTATCAATTACTTGATTAATTCCATTATATGTACATCCCTCAGGTTCCCCACCCAGTCTCATGGGCCTAGCAGGTTCGCTTGTACCAGGTGGAATCTCAAAGTCTCTATTTTGAGGTGGAATACTTGGTAGTAATTCTAGAGACTGTGCATCTGGAGTAGGTAATGGTATAGCCGGTATTCCACCAAAAATTAATCCTCTCCCTAATAATGTACCTGTCGTACGAGGTAAACATCCAGTACCACCTTTATAAGGACTTTCAGGTGCCTCTAATCTTTTAGGAGCAACACATTCCCATTTAGGTTCTATATCAACTCCATCCAATCCTCCTGTACCTAATAAGGCGTCGGTTATTGATTCTAGAAAACTTGTAGCGGTAGGATTAGGTTCATCTATTGGTAGCACCCCACGATAAGTTTTTTGACAAGTTTGATCGGCTTGACAGGTTATATTACCACATACCTCCCCATAAAAATCATCAGCCCTAAGAGACTGAGTAGAAATTAAAAGACTAAACAAAAGTAAAGATATACTGAATATTTTACTTATTTTTTCTATTTTTGATGTTTTGTTATGCATACTTATTTTTGAAGTGTAAGTCCGTAATTTTGTTGTAATATTGATAGTTTATCTTTGATCGAGGAGTTTAATTCTTCTAATAATCTTATTGTAATAGTTGAGTTAATTTGCAGTTTGATTGGATCTTGTGTTGCATATAGTAGATTTACTAGAAAGCTATTTTGTATTTGTGCCACTTTGATGTAGTTTGTGTGTAAATCTAGTACTTCTGAGGGTACATTTATATAGAATAGAGATTTATAAAGAACGGTGTTAGTTTGTATTAGAGATAATATTGTATCGGTTTTTTGATTTAGTGCCTCTTTCTCTAATTGAACTATATTTGGTTGTATGTTATTACTTCTGAATATATTATAAACCTCTTGCAAATATTTTTCAATAGCAAATTGTGGATTACTCGATGAATATATTATATTTAATTTATTAATTGGCAGCACTGGAAATAAAATTTTATCAATTTGTGCATTTTCAATTCCTTGTTTTATTTCATCTCTTAGTTTTTTATCCTCTGAACCAACTGAATTAGAGATAATATTGACTGCTATCTCAGTAAAATTAACTTCTTTATCTACTCCATTTTTAGTCTGGATTAGTTTTATTGGCACCAATCCAGCTTCAATTTCTGCTTGGCTAATTTCTGGTCTATTGAAGAAAATTGTGTACACTACAAAGCTCCCAGCACCTAACATAAATATAATAATTATTGTTATAATTCCATTCCAGGATTTGAATTTTTGAAACAGAGAAGATGACATATTTATATCTATATAACTAAACTAAATTTATTATACACTTATATATAATTTTTGTATACTACAACAAATAAATTATTTATTATTTGACAGATGTTGGATTTATGTTAATATTTATTTATATATAACAACAATATAAATAAAATGATTACAGAGCAGGTGATATTAAGCATATACGCAATTATTCTAATTGAAATTGGGCTTTTATTGCTAATTTTGATTCTGATGGTGTGGGATCTGAAAAATACTATAGATTCAGTTAGAAACCTTATTAATAAGTTTATAGGTTTAGGAAACACAACTTTAGATGCTGCGGAAGAGTTGAAATCAAAATTAACCTCTTTATCCACAATTACAGGTCTTTTCGGTAGTCTACCTGTTATTATTACTAGTATCAAAAATATCATTAATAATAAGCAGGACGAAGCTCAGAATCTAAACTCTGATGATTTGGGTGATGCTATTTCGAAAGCCTCATCTAATAAAAGAAAAAGAATTATATAGATAACTAACAGTATGAGTAAAAAAAGTTTATTAAAGGGAATATTACTAGGTTTAGCTGTAGGAGGTGTTGCAGGTGTTTTATTAGCACCTAAGTCTGGTAAACAGACTAGACAAGATTTAAAAAAAGCCTATAAATCAACTAGTATAGATATTGCTAAAAAAATTAATAGTATTGAGGATTTGACTAAATCAAAATACGATCAGATAGTAGATTCAGTTCTCACTGAATATCAAAAATTGGATCCTATAACCAAGGAGCAGCTTGAATCACTAAAGACAATTTTAAACAATAAATGGAATGAAATAATGTCTAATAAATTAAAATAATAGAAATTAAATAAAAGATGTTAATGTTTGACAAAAAGTATTAATCGTGTTATAAGTAAACACAGTAACTAACTTTACTTTATGTATAATATCCTTTACTGGTTTACTTTTTGGACATTTCATACATTTATGAAAATTTTTGTAAGAGAAACCAAACTTAGAGGTTTGGATTCTCTGCACAATATAAAGGGCCCCATGATTATTGCCTCCAATCATAGGGGGAGGATAGATGGTGTCTGGATTTGGTATTATCTTGCTTTGATGAATCGTCACAAAATTGTGGATATACGTATTATAACTGGTGCTAGATTTTTTGAAATGCCTTTGATAGGGTGGTATTTGAAAAAAATGCGATGCTTTCCTGTTGTCAGTGGGAAAGGAGTAGAAGTGTTAGATCCTATGGTTGATGTTTTGAATAATGATGGTATTGTTACAATATTCCCAGAGGGTAAAATGCAAAAGCATCCAGAACAGAAAGGTGAAGCTAAAAGAGGGGTTGGCTATTTAGTATATAAAACGCATTCGCCAGTTCTTCCCATTTATATTAATTATCATAAGAAATCAAAATATCTACCGATTTGGGATTTTACATTTGTGGTAGGCAAAATACAAATATATGATATAATTAAAGACGAAGATAATCTAAAAAAAATAGCAAATTTAGTTTTAAGCTCAATTTATGAAATGGATAATAAATAAAATTATAATATTAATATTGGTTATAGCGTCAGTATTTGCTTTAAATCACTACTTTTTGGGATATGATTTTATTGCTTTATTGAATAAGTTTGTTCCTATACCGAATAATAATTCGAGCGTATCATTAGATTCTCAGGCCATATCATTAACATTGATAGAACCAAGACAATATCAGTCTATTAAAATTTCAGATAAGTTTAGATTAGAGTTGTCTCAGCCGTATATAGGAGATTTGGAGGTTAGTTTATTATCTCTAGATTCTACCAAAAAGGATAAAGTTGTACAAAAAACTTATGATTTAGGTTTGCAAAGATTCAATAAGGGGTTCATTGAGATCAATACTAAAGACTATTTGGCTGGTCAATATAAATTTGTTCTTAAAAATTCTGACAAAATTGTTGCTGAATCATTTGTATTTTCTTTAGTTAATGAAGTACAGAAATTAGAATTTATTAATCCTGTATCAATGTCACTAATGCCAAAAAATGATGGTGTTATAAGGTGGATATTTACTCCAGATATATACTTTGTTAATATTTATTTAGAAAATGACTCTGAGCGTTTTATCATCGCCCAAAATATTCCAAATACGGGTGCCTTCGATTGGAATTTTACTGACAGCTTCAATAGGGATATTGCCTCGGGTGAGTATGTTTTACTTATAGAAGATAACTTTACAAATTCTATTCTTAATAAGGTTAGATTTATAGTTAAATAGTATAGTTTTAAAATATCTTATTTCATGATATAATAAACTCAATTAAGATAATAAATTATGAGAGTCATAGATACTACGAATCTAATTGGGCAGGAAGTTAATATTGTAGGTTGGGTTGATACTAAAAGAGATCACGGAAAGATTGCGTTTATAGATCTAAGAGATCGTACGGCTAAGGTTCAGGTTGTGCTAATTCCGTCTAGTTTGGATGATGCTTCGAAAGTTTTGATACAAGATATAAGACCAGAGTGGGTTTTGAAAATTCGTGGTTTGGTAAAGTCTAGACCAGAAAAGCTTATAAATCCAGATTTAGCAACTGGTACTATTGAAATTGAAGCTTTGGAGCTTGAAGTTTTGAATACGGCTATTACTCCGATTTTCCCACTTGATCAGGATAAAAATGAAATTAGTGAAGAATTAAGGTTGGAATATAGGTATCTTGATTTGAGAAGACCGGAGATGTATGATAATCTCCTAAAAAGACATAAAATTAATCAATTTGTCAGAAGTTTTTTGGACAAAGAGGGATTTATTGAAGTAGAGACTCCAATTTTGACTAAATCTACCCCGGAAGGAGCAAGGGACTTTATAGTTCCATCTAGGCATCAAGCTGGAACTTTTTACGCTTTACCACAATCTCCACAACAGTATAAGCAATTACTCATGGCTGGGGGAGTGGAAAGATATTTCCAAATTGCTAGATGTTTTAGAGATGAGGATACTCGTAAAGATAGACAGCCAGAGTTTACTCAATTAGATATGGAGATGAGTTTTGTGACAGAGGAGGATATAATGGCTTTGAATGAAAAGCTATTAATTGAGTTAATAGAGACTCTGTATCCTGAAAAGAAAATTCAATCAATTCCTTTCCCAAGGATTAGTTATGCTGAGGCGATGGAAAAGTATGGCAATGACAGACCAGATATTAGAGAAAACCAGGAAGATAATGATGTGTTAGCTTTTTGTTGGATTGTTGATTTTCCACAATTTGAAAAAACTGAGTCTGGAGATTGGACATTTTCTCATAATCCTTTTTCAGCTCCAAAGAAGGAATATATGGAGAATTTGATGGCCACAAAAGACATAGAGAGTATTATCTCTACTCAATATGATATTGTACTAAATGGTTTTGAAATTGGTGGGGGAAGTATTCGCAATCATAAGGCAGAGGCTTTGAGAAAAGTTTTAGAAATTATTGGGTATAAGGGAGAAATTGTGGGTAACTCTTTTGGGCATATTCTAACAGCTCTAGCCTCAGGAACTCCGCCTCATGGCGGTATAGCTTGGGGTATGGATAGATTGTTAGCGGTATTACAAAAAGAATCTAGTATTAGAGAGGTTATTGCTTTCCCAAAGACAGGAGATGCTCAAGATCCTATGATGCACTCTCCAAGTAAAGTTTCAGTGGAACAGTTATTAGAGTTAGGAATAAGTATAAAAAAACAATAGTTGACTATAACCCCGATTATTGATACAATGACATATAGATTATGCGGGAAGTGGCGCAATGGCTAGCGCACCTGGTTTGGGACCAGGGGGCTGCAGGTTCGAGTCCTGTCTTCCCGACAAACTTTTTATACAATATTATAATATATATAATTTTGACTTTATAGCTTATTTA
This sequence comes from Candidatus Parcubacteria bacterium, assembly GCA_041177485.1. Taxonomy (GTDB): domain Bacteria; phylum Patescibacteriota; class Minisyncoccia; order SW-4-49-11; family SW-4-49-11; genus CALRBF01. The sequence continues at coordinate 16,933 of JBEDBC010000046.1, forward strand.
TAATATAATATATCATAATATTAAATATACAATAAATATGGCCTCAGAAGACATCGACGTAGTTACCAAAATTTTAATAGAAGATACAAGTTCTCATCAATCAGAGTCAGTAGCAGTAGTACAAAAGTCAGAGGCTGAAATGATACCAGAAAGAAAAAATGCTATTAAAATACCTCTAGACAATGTAATTAAGAAATAACTATGAACATCCAAGAACAAGTTAAGATACTTGTTGAAAAGCAATCTACAGATGAGCAAATTTATTTAGATTTATTACAAAAAGGTTTTAAAGTTAGTGAAATTGAGATAGCCTTAAAGGCTCAAAATAAAATCAAACTAGATATACAGTCCAGAGGTATAACTCTGATTGTATTATTTGGTTCTGTATCGATTGGATTGGCAGCTTTAAGCTTTATCGCCTCAAACTGGAGTTCATTTGGAGAGTTTGGCAAACTAGGGGTTATTGTAATAGCATTATTATTGTCTTATATTGGAGCTGGATATACTAAGTCAATTGGCTTATCAAGGGTTTATAATGGTCTTTTATTATTATCTCAAATTATATTTGGTGCAGGTGTATTTTTGGTAGGAGAGATAGTCTCGATTCAAATCGCTCCTCAAATTAGTATTTTTATATGGTTAATAGGAGTTATTTGGGCAGGGTATTTATTAAAGGCTGTAATATTAAGTTGGCTTATATTGGGTCTGGGTATTACTTCGGTATTGGGAATCCCAGAGTTTTTCTATACATATGATTGGTATCGCAGAGATTATGTTATTTACTCAATTCTAGGGTTGGTTCTTGTGTTTGAGATATTTTATTATGTATTTATTAAATTCAAAAATATAGATTATTCCAAATATTTGTATGACTAACTAAAATATTTATGCTTTCTATAATACCATTCGTTGTTTTCATAGCTGTAATTATTGCAATTATAATAGGGGTTAGAAATATTACTACCAAAAAAAGTATAGCGGAGTCTAGTTTTAAT
>JBEDBC010000047.1:0-21874 GCA_041177485.1 Candidatus Parcubacteria bacterium
GTTACTGGAGCGATATATTATCCAAAAGGTGATTTTGTTCAATCACTATTTAATATAAATGATATAATATCTAAATCATTCAACCCCAGTGATTCTATTACTCAAATTGAGTCAGCTTATATACCAAATTCTAGAGTGAATAGTATGATTTACGATAAGGCTAAAAAAACTATTAATTTATCTATGGTGGTTCCGTATATAAATGATGTTTCAACACAGGTCAAGTCTTTTGGTGAGATCCCTATTGTTGCCAAAGTTGATTTTGCTTCTACTAATACTCTTCAGGATAATTCTGGCGTTGTGTTTGAGGCTATAATAGTATTAAAATAAAAATTATGCAAAAATATCTATACCTTAATTTAGTTGCATTATTAATACTTGCCCTTATTGTGTGGACAGTCAATGGTATGTTTAAAGATTTTCTTAAGACTAGTGTATCTGAGATTGAGAGTCTAAAAGAAGAGCTGACATTAAAGCAGGCATTTATGAGTCAAGGAGATCCCTCTGTCTTATCTAAAAAAATAAGTGATTTCGCTCCCAATGGTCTTGATAAAGGAAAGGTTACTGAATTGGTTGCGCAAATAGCAAATGAGTCTTCTGTGGCTATAGTCTCTGTAGACATTAAAGAAGCCCGACCAGTTGTAGTAGACCCAATAGATTCTGAAAATTTAGATATTAATTCTAATAGCGTTGATTATATTGACACAAAAACAAGACAAAATACTTTTAAAAGGGCAGAGCTTATAATTAAGTTATCAGGTAATAAAGGTGGTATGGAGTCTTTCATTAAAAAATTAGTTGACTCTAGTCAGTATATTGACATACAGAATATTAGCATAGATATTGTTAAGGGTAATGGATCTATTAAATCAATTATATACTATACAAATTTATGAAAAATTTAAATAATATATTCAAAAAAAACATTATAATTATTATAAATATAATAGCTGTATCCCTAGTATTTTATTTTATATATGATTTGATTGCCTTAATTTTAGCTAGCAATATTTATTCTAGTTCTAATAGCATTAATATTGACACTATAGTTAATTATTTCAAATAGTATGCAGTTTGACTTAAGGAAAACATTTGAATCATTAAAGATTCAATTCCCAGATAAATTCAAAGATATTCAGCCATTTGATTCTTTACCTGAGGAAGAAATAAAGTCATTTTTAAGTAGTAACTTTACAGAAAAACAATTAGTTAAGGTAAATGCTGAGTTAGCAGGACTAACCTATATTGATCTTGAAAATTATACCGTTCCAAAAGAGTTGTATGACTTATTTCCTGTAACCATAATGAAAAGATATGTTTTGGTTCCTTTTGCTAAGCAAAATAATTTAGTCTCTATAGCTATTGCAGATCCTCAAAACTATACGGCTCTTCAGGCTCTAAAGTTTATATTTCAGGATAAACCCATAAAATTTGAACTGTTTGTTGCCACGGAAGATGATATTAAAAAGGTATTAACTACTTTTGATTCTTTAGCTAGTACGGTTACCGAAAATCTACAGGAATTCAAGCAAAAAAAAGAAGAGGAAAATCAACTAGTAGATGTTTCTGATGTAAATAAAGAGAATTTAGAAACTGCTCCAATTATTAAAATTGTATCTGTTATAATTAAAAATGCTGTCGAAGGAGGTGCTTCTGATATACATATAGAAGGTACAGATGAGTCTGTGCGAGTAAGATTTCGTGTTGATGGAGTTCTTCACACTAGTTTAATTTTACCTAAGGATGTTTATTCCCCAGTAGTCGCGCGTATTAAAATCTTATCTAATCTTAAAATTGATGAACAGCGTAAGCCTCAAGATGGTAGATTTTCAATATTAGAAAAGGATCAAAAAGTTGACTTTCGTGTATCTACATTTCCTACCCAGTATGGTGAAAAGGTGGTTCTTAGAATTTTGGATACATCTAGTGGCATTAGATCTTTAGAAGAGTTAGGTTTTTGTGGACCAAAAGCTATACTTATACAGGAAGCAATAAAAAAACCGTTTGGAATGGTGCTTTTAACTGGACCTACTGGTTCTGGTAAGTCTACAACAGTTTATACACTACTATCACAATTAAACACAGAAGATATTAATATTGTCACACTTGAGGATCCAATAGAATATTATTTATCAGGTGTTAATCAATCTCAAGTAAAACCCGAGATAAACTACACTTTTGCCACTGGACTTCGATCAATTTTAAGACAAGATCCAGATGTGATTATGGTTGGTGAAATTAGAGATGGTGAAACTGCTGGTCTAGCAGTACAGTCAGCTTTAACTGGACATATTGTTTTTTCCACTCTGCACACAAATGATGCTCCGGGTGCTATTCCTAGGTTATTAGATATGGGAGTTGAATCCTTTCTATTATCAGCATCATTGCAGATAGTTATAGCACAAAGACTGGTTAGGAAACTATGTCCTTACTGTAAAATAGAGGTCAAATTCTCAGAACAAGAGCAAAACTATTTAAAGGAAGCTTTATCAACCTTATCTCCAGAATATATATATAGTGTATATAATGGTCAATATGATACTGGCTATGAGGCAGTTGGGTGTCCTAAATGTACTAATGGATTTAAGGGCAGGCTTGCTATTTTTGAAGTTGTTATTATGACCGAAGATCTTCAAGCCATAATTGAAAGTAGTAATAGAGAAGAGTCTATCAATAAATATCTTAGAGATAATAACTATGTTACTTTAAAACAAGACGGAATATTCAAGGTTTTGTCTGGAGACCTGTCACTAGCAGAGTTATTAACAACAATTGAGATGTAGAAGATATACACATTTTGAAAACTATGGTATAATAGAAAATATAGTAAATAAACATATAACTTATAAATATGAAAAATAGCATATTACTTGTAGAAGATGATAATTTTATCCGTCAGATGTATGCCACAAAAATTGACGAGTTAGGTATAGATATTTGTACCGCATCAAAGCAAGAAGAAGTCAAAGCTGTTTTAGAAAACTCAAAAAAACAAATATCTGTTATACTTTTGGACTTAATTTTACCTGACGTAAGTGGTTTTGACATTCTTAAATGGATAAAAAAGCAGGATAAATTCAAAGATATTCCGGTTATTGTTTTAAGTAATCTTTCTTCTCAAGCTGATATAAATCATGCTTTTGAGTTGGGAGTTGTTGAGTATATTGTAAAATCAAATTATACTCCTACAGAAGTGATGCGAACAGTACAAAAGTATTTATTAAACTCTTAAATATAAATATATGCAGATAGATCTACAGACAGTCATTAATCAAATAGTTGTAACTAAGGGTTCAGATATACATTTAACCACTAATCACAAGCCTATTCTTAGAATAAAAAATAGATTAATTACTCTAGAGGATCAGCCTATATTGACTAAAGATGCTATTGATGAATTTTTACATACTGTATTAAGTGATGAACAATTTAAATCTTTGTACTCTGGAGAAGAACAAGATATCGCCTATACATTTGAATCTTTAAACGCTAGATTCCGTGTAAATGCTTTTATTGCTCAGGGTTTGCCAAATTTAGTAATGAGATATTTACCATCTGATATTTTGACATTTGAACAGTTAGGTTTGCCATCTGTATTACATCAGTTTTCTAAATTGATGCAAGGTTTTGTTTTGGTCACTGGACCTACTGGTTCTGGTAAGTCAACTACTTTGGCTGCCGTTATCAATGAGATTAATCATACTAGAGATGTTAAAATAGTTACAATTGAAGATCCAATTGAGTTTATATATACTCCTGATAAAAGTATCATTACTCAAAGAGAAGTTGGATATGATACTAAAAGCTTTAATGATGCTCTAGAATCAGCTTTTCGCCAAGATATAGATGTCATTTTGTTAGGTGAAATGAGAGATCTTAATACTATGCAGGTAGCTGTTACGGCTGCTGAAACTGGACACTTGGTTTTCTCAACTTTGCATACAAATAGTGCTGCTCAATCCATTGATCGTATTATAGACTCCTTTCCAACACACCAACAAGGTCAGGTTAGGTCTCAGATTGCTAACTCACTGTTAGCTGTTGTGTCCCAGAGATTAATTCCAACTGTAAATGGTGATTTGACTCCTGCCTTAGAAATTTTACTAACTAATAATGCAGTTAAGAGTCTCATTCGTGAAAATCGTATCTATCAAATCGATACGGTTATTGAAACTCATCGTAAGGACGGTATGATTTCTATGAACCTTTCTCTATTTGATTTAATAGTAAATGGTATCGTGTCATATGAGACCGCGCTTATGTACTCCCCAGATCCGATAAGCTTAAGAAATATGCTAAAAAGAACAACCAAATAATAAATTAATAATATGGCGAAATTTAGTTATATAGCAAAATCACAAGATGGTACTACAAAACAGGGTGTAATTACTGGTTCCAATGAAGATGTAGTACTTGCTACTCTGCAAAGTAAAGGTTTGATAGTAGTTGCTCTCAATGATGTTAATAAAAAATCAGCTTTAGGTAAAGATCTAGAAATATTAAACAGAGTCTCAGATAGAGAATTAGCTATATTTGCTAGAATTCTGGCTGTTTTTTTGGAAGTACAGATACCTCTTGTAGATGCTGTGGCTATACTCAGAGATCAGAATAGAAAAAATAAATATTTTGGAGAGGTTTTAGATCAAATTGTATTAGATTTACAGGATGGTAATTTGTTGTCTGATGCTATGGCGAAGCATCCAAAAGTATTTAGTAAGTTATATATTTCCATTGTTCGTTCAGGAGAAGTATCTGGAGGATTGCAGGAATCTTTGCTTTATATGGCTAATTATTTGGAAGAGCAATATGACTTAAACAATAAAATTAGGGGTGCTCTGACTTACCCTATATTTGTTCTATTGGTTTTCTTATTCATTGGTTTGGGGATAGCTTACTATGTATTACCTCAATTAGTTGATGTGTTGGCTAATATTGGAGCTGGTGTAGAGTTGCCTTGGACCACTCAGTTAATTATTTTGGGATCTAATATTTTACAAAATTATATTTGGTTGATATTAATAAGCATTATATTGGCTGTAGCTGGGTTTACATATTTTATTCGTACAAAAGCTGGAAGTGTGTGGGCTGATAAATGGGAGCTAAAAATGCCAATATTTGGACAATTATTGACTAAGTTGTATGTAGTTAGATTCGCTACAAATATGGATACCTTGCTGAAAGGTGGTGTCCCAATTTTACAAGCTTTAGAAATTAGTGCTGATGTAGTTGGCAACTTTGTATTTGAAACAGTGATTAGAGATTCTATTGAGGGTATTAAGTCAGGTGGGCAGTTATCAGATACTTTATTGAAGCACAAAGAATTCCCCTATGTTGCGTCTCAGATTATAGCAGTAGGTGAAAAAACAAGTAAAATTAACTCAGTTCTAGAAACCTTAGCTCGTTTTTATAAAAAAGAAGTGGACTCAGCAGTAGCTAATCTAACGGTATTGATAGAACCAATCTTGATTGTGGCATTGGGAATAGGAGTTGCAGTCTTTGTTGTGTCTATATTAATGCCTATTTACAATATAGCTGGGGCATTGTAAAATAAAACTATAATAATCATTAAATTAATACATATATGAAAAAGGAAGGGGGTGTAAATAAATGAAACAATTGAAAAAAGGATTTACACTTATCGAATTACTTGTTGTAATTGCTATTATAGGAATTTTGGCTGCCATAGTTTTGGTTAACGTATCACAAGCTAGACTTAAAGCTAGAGACTCAGCAATAATAGCTGCATTATCACAAATTAGAACAGAAAAAGAATTGACTTTTAATGGACAGTATCAAGCTGCTTCTTTACAAATTCGTACTACAATTGAAAATAATGGTGGAAAGTTAAATGAAGCTTTAACTGGAACAGAATATAGGTCAAGCTCTATTTTACCAGGAGGAGGAGCTTACTGTGTGGATAGTACTGGTTCATCTAGAAAAGTTGATAATGAGCCTACTTCTGCATCATGTCAATAAATTCAAGTTATTTTGTGTAGATAAGAGTAATTTTCTTAAAACACTCTTATCTATCAAAATTAACTGGAATTATGGTTAGTTTATTTCAATCATAATATAATATGTATTATATTTTAAGTTTAATATTTTTATTTGGTCTTGGCATAGGTAGTTTCTTGAATGTTGTTTTATTTAGAATGACTACTGAAAAAAAATTTTGGAATGGTAGGTCGGAATGTATGCACTGTAAGCATATATTGTCTTGGTATGAGTTAATACCAGTTCTCTCGTATATATTACAAAGGGGAAAATGTCGTATTTGCAAAAAAAACATTTCTTTACAGTATCCTTTAATAGAGCTAGTAACAGCCTTTTTGTTTACTGTATACATATATACATATGCCCAAGATTTACAGTATTTATATAGTCTGCCAAAGCTAGATTTTATTAAGATCTTTTTAATTCTAATTTTAATCACACAACTCATAATAGTATTTATGTATGACTTAAAATATCAGTTGATACCAGTTATACAGCTTAGAGCAATTCAAATTCTAGGTCTAATCTGGTTTTTTATAGAATATTATCAGTCAAGGATTATACCAGATTCTATAATTACAGTTCTTACTAGTGTGGGGATAACTTTATTCTTATATTTTATAACTAAGAAACAAGGTATAGGTTGGGGAGATGTAGAACTTTTTGCGGGATTAGGTTGGTTTATCCCATTAATGTGGTCTGTTCCATTTTTCTTTGGATCCTTCTTTATAGGTACAATTTGGGGCGTGTTATTGATGTTTATCCACAAAAATTCATCTCTAAAACAAAGGATTGCTTTTGGACCAAGTATTATATTGTCTTTCCTAATTGTATATAGCCTAATACAGATAGATATTGTGCCAACTATAAATATATGGTATTATTTAATTATGGTTAAAATATAAATATGAAAAAAGGATTTTCATTAGTAGAGTTATTAGTTTCGATGTCAATTATAGTTATTTTATCTACTATTGGAGTACAGTCTTTTGTAGCTGCACAAAGAAGGGCGAAACTAAATGCAGACGTGTTGAAGGTAACTACTGCAATTAGACAAGCTCAGAATAGAGCCTTAGCTCCATCTAGAAGTGATTTGCCAGATATAAGAGAAAATGAAAAAATATGTTCTATGGGGGTTACTTTAACGTCTAATTCTATTTATAGGTTTTATACGACAGGGGATACTGGTTCTTGTTCTGGAAAAACAAATTATAGTAGTGAGATAAAGCTTAGTGACTCAAGTTTTGTGGGAGGTGCTGTATTTGAATTTTCAGTACCTTTTGCTACAACGGCAAGGAGTGTTGTTATAGAGTTAAACGGCACAGACTTAAGAAGTACAATTACTGTTACGAGTTCTGGTATCATTAAGGTAGAATAATATGAAAACATATAAAGGAGCTACATTGGTAGGCTCTCTAATAGCTATTACAATTCTAACAATTACAATTGTACCTTTACTAAATTTACAGGCAACAATTGCAAGGGCTAGATTTTTTTTACAGTATGATAATACTGCAAATTTATTATCTACAGAGGGAATAGAGATTGTAAGAGCAATAGCAGAAGATGATCCAAACTCATTACCTCTAGGCACTTATTTTGTTGATTATAAAACTAAAAATATAGACTCTACTAGTGATTGTGATACTGGCAACCTTAATCAATCCTGTGCTTTATCTGCTACTAATGATATTGGTTACGTAAAAGGAGATAGAAATGATGTTTTTTATAGGTTTGTGAAAATTGAAAAACCATCATCAGATAGGGTACAAGTGACTAGTACTGTCGTGGTAAAAAATCCGAGATCTACTCAGAATAGGGTATATTCTACCTTTACAGAATTATTTAAGTTAAATTAGGTTTAATTTTATGAATAAAAAAGGATTTACGTTAATTGAACTAACCATAGTAGTATCCATTTTATCTATTTTGATGTTGGTAATTAGTCAGCCACTAGTAAGTATTATTAAGTATCAAAGAGAGGCTCAAAAAAGTGATAATATGCGTGATAATCTCCAGTTCACTCTAAATAAAATGGAAAAGGAGTTAAAGACTTCTTCAGCCTCCAGTTTTATTGTTATTGAAGATGCTAGTACTAAAAAATTAAGTTTTAAAAATCAATTTGGTGGAAATGTTACTTATTTCTTTGATAGTAGCAAGAATTTAATTACCAAAAATGATGAGAATTTAACAGAATCTGATGTCTTTAAGGTAGATGATGCGTATTTTACTATAAATAAAGACGAAAGAGGACAAAATAAGTTGATTACTGTAGTTGTGAAAGCTAGTGCTATTAATAATGTAGAAGATGAAGTTAAAATGCAAATTAGTGTGGCTCCATTAAATAAATAATAGTATTGATAATATGAAGGAAATTACAAAAGTTAAGAAGGGTGATATTAGTGTATTAGTAACTATATTGGTGTCTAGCATATTACTTATATTTTTGACAACATTATCTCAGAAAGTTTCTAGTGAAGCTCGTATCGCTAGAGAAAATCTTATGTCACAGCAAGCTATACAGGCTGCTAAGACAGGTTTGGATGCGTGGAAATATCAATATATACAAGGAGGCGTTGATCCTACCTCAGATTTAGATAAAAACTGGCCAAATTCAAAGGCTTATTCAGAGAACCTGAAAGATAATTGGGTGGTTTTAAAAGTAGTCGGTGGTGTAGAAATTAGCTATAGAGTTGAACTCAGATCTTCAGATACTATAGTTGGTTATGGAAGAGCTGTTCGTGGTAAGATGCAAGTTGAGAGAAGTTTTGAGAACGTATTTAATAATACGATACCAGTATCCCCAAATTAGTGTCATAATTTCCTGATATGAATTTAGATTTAGCGAAGAAGAGAGCTTTAAGATTAAGGCAAGAGATTCAGAAGCATAGATCTAACTACCACCTGCACGACGTATCCAGTATATCTAGTGGTGTGCTTGACAGTCTAATGCATCAATTATCTTCATTAGAGTTAGAGTTCCCAGAGTTAATTACACTCGACTCACCTACGCAAAAAGTTGGAGGAGAAGTTTTACCTCAGTTTAAAAAGGTGGCTCATAGTGTTCCTATGGTTTCTTTAAATGACGTGTTTAATTATGATGAATTATATCAGTGGCAAAATAGAAATCAGAGTTTAATTTCACAAGTAGAGAGATGGGATTATTTTGTGGAATTAAAACTTGATGGTCTGGCAGTTAGCTTAACTTATATAGACAGTATTTTACAACAGGCCGCTACCAGAGGCAATGGTAGAGAGGGTGAAGATATAACTCATAATGTTAAAACTATCCATGATGTTCCTTTGGAACTAAATGCAATCAATCAAATTTTAATATATATAAAAAAATATAGCTTGGATTTGGCAGATAGATTCAAACAAAAGTGGGGTGGTGAGTGTGAAGTTCGTGGAGAAGCTTATATTCGTAATTCTCAACTAGATTTAATTAATCAAAAATTACGTGAACAGGGGCAAAATGAGTATGCTAATGTTAGAAATTTAGCAGCTGGATCATTACGCCAACTAGATAGCAAAATTGCAGCTAGTAGAGGGTTGAGTTTTTTTGCTTGGGGTTTGGTAACTGACTTGGGACAAAAAAATCAGCAAGAAGAGTACTGGTTATTACAGGCATTGGGATTCTCAGTGGTAAAGGAAAATCAACTATTGCATGGGATAGATAAAGTACAACAGCACTATGATAATATGCTTGCTTTACGTGATGTAATTGACTTTGCTTATGATGGAATTGTGGTTAAAGTTAATGATAAGAATTTACAGAATAATCTTGGTTTTACAGGTAAGGGACCAAGATTTATGGTAGCATATAAGTTCCCGGCAGAAGAGGTTACTACTCAGATTGTAGATATTGTTTCTCAGGTCGGAAGAACAGGTAAGGTTACACCAGTTGCTATTATGGAGCCAGTCAATGTATATGGTGTAACAGTAACAAGAGCTACATTGCATAATCAAGATGAAATCAACAGGCTAGATCTTTTAATTGGGGATACTGTCATAATCAGAAGGGCTGGAGATGTTATCCCTGAAATAGTTAGCGTGATTCCAGAATTAAGGTCTGGATATGAAAAAGAGTATATATATCCAGTCAAGTGTCCTGAATGTGGAGTGGTTTTAGTTCAACCAATAGATCAGGTTAATAGATATTGTCCTAATAAACAATGTCCTGCAAGACATATTGAATATTTGTCTTACGCAGTATCTTTGGAGGGGTTTAACATTAGTGGATTAAGTAAAAAATCTCTTATAAAATTACAAGATACAGGTTTAGTACAGCATATAAATGATATTTTTACGTTGACTCTGGATGATATCAAAGTTACTGCTGGATTCGGTGATAAGTCAGCTTTAAACTTATTTAATAGTATTCAAAAATCTAAAAAAATTAGTTTTAGAAAATTTATACAGGCATTGGGAATACCTTTTGTGGGTAGTCAAACTGCTCTACAGCTGTCTAAAGAATTCAAATCTTTGCGAGATTTAATGGAATCCGAATTGGATGATCTAAAAAAAATAAGAGATATAGGAGATAAAGTCGCTAATTCTATTTTTGAGTTTATGCATAGTGATACTAATATTTTATTAATAAATAATCTGCTTATATCTGGTGTTAAGATTGAATATGACATGATTAAAAAAGGTATATGGACTGATAAATTAGTATGTATTACTGGTACCTTTAATCAAATGAAGAGAGATGATATAAAGTTATTTATAGAGTCTCAAGGTGGTATTGTTACTTCTCAGGTCAGTAAAAAAACAGATGTTTTACTTGTTGGAGATTCTCCTGGTAGTAAATTAGATAAAGCAAAAAAACTAGGAATAAAAATTGTCTTTGAAAATGACATCAAAATTTGACCAAATATATAATTTAATATAGAATGATAACATACACATAATAAACATATATGAAAGTATTATTTGCAAGTGGGGGTACTGGGGGACATATACTTCCTCTTATTGCCGTTAAAAAAGAGTTAGAAAAAATAGCTCAGTCTCAAAATACCAATATCCAGTTTTTATTAGTTGGATATGTAGATGATGTAGGTAAAAAATTATTAGAGGCCCATGATATACCTTATAAAGTAGTTTATGCAGGAAAATTTAGGAGGTACTTTTCTTTTGCCAATTTTTTCGATATATTTAGAGCTATATTAGGGCTATTCAAGGCTCAATGGTATATTTGGAGATTTATGCCTGATGTTACCTTTGGAAAAGGAGGTTATGCTAGTGTACCTGGTGTTTTGATATCTTGGGTTTATCAGATACCAACTTTAATACATGAATCTGATTCTATGCCTGGTCTTGCAAATAAATTCTTAGGAAATTTTGCTAGCGTTGTAGCTGTGGGATTTCCTAGTGTGTCTAGTTTTTTTGGCTCAAAAAAGACCAGTATAGTAGGGAATATGACACATCCTGATATAACCGAAGGAAGTAAAGAAATAGCTGGACAATTATTCAAGCTTACCTTTGAGAAACCCATAATACTTATAGTCGGTGGTAGTCAGGGGTCAAAATTGATGAATGAAGTAGTTTGGAGCATTCTTCCAGATTTATTGAGCTCTGTTGAGATAATTCATATTGTAGGTGATAAAAATATTCAATATGCAACAAGTGTCTATAGGTCCTTGGATGGACATCAGGTTCGTTTATACCATTATGCAGGATTTCTAGATGATGAAATGAAGCATGCCTATGCTGCTGCTGACTTGGTTATCTCAAGAGCAGGGGCTTCTAGCATAGCTGATATATGTTTGAATCGTAAGCCTAGTATTTTGGTACCTATTAGTGTTGATTCTGGACAACAAAGATCTAATGCCTATGAAATGGCTAGAGTTGGGGCTAGTGTAGTTCTAGAAGAACCAAACTTTACCCCACATATGGTCTTGGATAAGGTAAATGAACTCTTTAGCCAACCTAATATTATGAGGTCTATGTCAGAACAGACTGCTCAATTTGCAACTCCAGATGCTGCAGCTAGAATTGCAGAAGAATTATTTACACTAAGTCATTAGATTTGGATAAAATATGATATATTTTGTTGGTATTAAAGGTGTTGGTATGACTGCCTTAGCCCAGGTAATTAAAGCTAAGGGGCTTTCAGTGTGTGGTAGTGATACTGAAGAAGTGTTTATGACTGACTCCGTATTATTACAGTACGGTATAGAGGTTTTTAGTCCTTTTAGCACACAAAATATTCCAGCTAATATAGATTATGCTGTCGTATCAGGAGCATACTATGTAGAAGGAGTTGAGCCAACCAATGTAGAAGTAGTAGAGTTAATAAAGCGTAATATAAAGATACTCACATATAGTCAAGCTTTAGGAAATGTTTCTTTATCATTTGGTCAATCCTTAGCAGTAGCTGGATCGCATGGTAAAACTACAACTTCCGCACTTTTGACTTATGCTTTGCAGGAATTGGGACAAAATCCTTTTGGGGTTATAGGTAGTGTAGTACCTCAATTTGGAGGAAATGCTAGAATTGGGGATAATAATTCACAATATTTAGTAGTAGAGGCTGATGAATATCAGAATCATTTTCTAGATCTTAGTATGGGAGGTTTAATTATCTTAAATGTAGATTACGATCATCCAGATTTTTTTAAAACTCCAGAAATTTATTATAAGTCTTTTGTTAATGTCATAGATAAATTGCCTTTAGATAGCACTTTGGTAGTTAATGGAGATGATTATAATTTAGATAAATATATTCTACCGAAGATCAAAGATAAAAATAGAAAGATACTAAAATTTGGCTTTAATACTAAAAATGATATTACTTTAGATGAAGATAATAATGTGGTAGTGAAAGGGAATAAATATAATAAGCTAAATCTCTTTATTGCAGGCAATCATAATAGACTTAATGCTCTTTCCTGTATTGGATTATTATATGCTCTAGGTTTTGATATTAATTCTAGTATCGAGGCAATGTCTGGTTTTAAAGGTACTCAAAGAAGATTGGAATATAAAGGAGTAACCCCAAAAGGTGTTATTATTATAGATGATTATGCTCATCATCCGACTGAAATCATAGCTGGTATTCAAGCTATAAAAGAAAAGTATCCAAATAAAATGATTCACTGTGTTTTTCAACCACATACTTTTAGTAGGACCAGTTTACTTCTGCAGGATTTTGCGTTAGCTCTTTCTCAAGCTGATTATGTTTATCTACTTCCTATATATGCATCTGCAAGAGAAAAGAAATCCCCAGTTGCTAGTACAGACATGACACAATTCTTTACGAATAAAAATGTTCAATTATATAACTCTTTTGATGAATTAAAACTTGATATTGATAAAATTAATGGCACAAAAAACATTATTTTAACAATGGGAGCGGGTGATGTCTGGAAAATTACTAAAGATATGGTATAATAATTTAAGATTGGAGATAAAAATTTATATATTATGATAGGACATGTCGCAATTATACCTGATGGGAATAGAAGATGGGCAAAGGCCAATGGGAAAACTCCAGAGCAAGGACATCTAGAAGGTTTTGAGAGAACTAGAGAAATTATATCTCAAGGTTGCTTTGGGGAGGTTAAGAATATAACTTTTTGGGGGGCCTCTTTGGACAACTTATCTAAAAGACCTGTAGATGAAGTTAATCATCTATACCATAATTTTGAACAATATGCAAAAATTCTGATTACGGCTAAAGAAATTCATGATCAGAAAATTAAGATTAATATATTTGGTCAATGGAAAAATATATTCCCATCTTCAGTTTGCAAGGCTTTGCAGACAGCTGTAGATGCTACTAAAAATTATTCTAATTATACCCTAAATTGTTTACTAGGGTATAATGGAGATGAAGAAATGTTGCGTGCTATCCGCGCAATTTCTGAGCAAAAGCTGGCTAATCCTAATTTGGAGATTACTCCTGAGTTAGTTAAAAGATATTTGTACACAAAAGATCTACCACCTGTAGATTTGCTAATTCGTACGGGAGGAGAGCCTCATAATAGTGTTGGTTTTATGATGTGGGATACGGCAAACTCTCATTATTACTTTACAGATACTCAATATCCTGATTTTAGGGTTGAAGAGTTTAAAAAAGCTATTGCAGAGTATCATACTAGAGAGAAAAGGAAAGGAAAATAAGTTAAAATCATATGAAAATTATAATAATGGCCGGTGGTACAGGAACAAGATTATGGCCGCTTAGTAGAAAGTCAAAGCCCAAGCAATTTCAGCCCTTGTTTGGATCTGAAACTATGTTACAAATGACAATAAAAAGATTATTAACCCACTTCAGTTTAGATGATATTTATATCTCAACTAATGAAAATTACAAAGATGAGGTTTTATCAGAGTTACCAAATATCTCATTAGAGCATATTATCTTAGAACCTGAAAAAAGGGACACAGCCCCTGCTAATGGTTTAGCGGCAATATCAGTTAAGTCAGAGGATGATGAATCCATTGCTTTTCTGGCTGCTGATCACTATATTCATAAGCCTCAAGAATTATGTGAAATTTTACAGTTTGCTGATAACTTTTTAATTGAGAATACAGAATATATTGTTACTCTTGGGATAACTCCTACTGCACCAGAGACAGGTTATGGTTATATTAAGTATAAGAAAGATTCATTGGTTGAGGGTAAATCTCACTCTATTTATGAAGTTGAGGCTTTTGTGGAAAAGCCTGATTTTCAGACTGCTACTAGTTATTTAGCAGATGGACATTATGTTTGGAACTCTGGTATGTTCGTAGTTCAGAAGAGTAGATTGTTAGATATGTATCAAGAGTATTTACCATCTACAGCTAAAGTTCTGATTGAGTTAGAAAAAAATAATTTAAATAATGTATCAGAGCTATATAGTCAAACAGAAGCTATTAGCTTTGATTACGGTATTATGGAAAAAGCCAATCATATTGCAGTCATTCCTGCTGATATTGGTTGGAGTGATATAGGGTCATGGTCTGCACTAAAGGATATGTTACAAACAGATGATATCAATGTAACACACAAAGGAAGTTCTAAACATTTTGATATCGACTCAGAGCATATATTGGTTCATTCACATAATAAAGATAAGGTTATTGCTACAATAGGGATTAGAGATATAGTAGTTGTAGAAACAGAAGATGCTTTATTAGTTTCACATGTAGATAAAGTTCAGGATGTGAAAAAAATTAGTGATTTATTAAAATTATCAAATTTAGAAGATAAAGCATAAAAAAATGAAAAAAATCATATATTGGATACTATTAATAATATTTCTCATAGGTTTAGCAGGATCAGTTTATATAGTGAATGTTGTTAATACTCTTGGTTCTCCAGTTTTGGTTAAGTCAAATACTATTTTTCAAGTCAAAGATGGGGAAAGTTGGGACGATATTATTAGTCGTTTAAAACAAGATAATATAATAAATAAAATAAATGGTCTTGATTTTTATATAGCCTTTAGACAACTAACTCCTAAACCAGCTACTTATAACATCTCTACTACTATGAATACGGACCAAGTTATTAAAATGATAGCTAGGGGGCTTTTAACTAGACCAGAAATCACTATAACTATACCTGAGGGCTCTGATATATATACAATAGGTGATATTTTGGAATCAGGTTTAAGTTTTAGTAGAGAAGAATTTATCAAAGCTACAGAAGTTTTTGACTCTACACAATACCAATTTATAGAGAATAATTCACTACAAGGATATTTATACCCAGATACATATAGATTTTTTGACAACGCTTCACCAGATGAAGTTATTATAAAAATGCTAAATAATTTTCAGAAAAAAGCATTACCTAGTTTGAAAGCTACAGATACTTTATCAGAATATGAGAACTTAATATTGGCTTCGATTGTAGAAAAAGAAGTATCTAGTTTTAATGATAGAAAACTTGTTGCTGGTATATTTATCAACAGACTTAATGATAAAATGAGGCTTCAAAGTGACGCTACTGTTAATTTTATAACTCAATCTGGTCGTTCCCAGTCTACACTTGATGATTTAAAAATAGACTCTCCATATAATACTTATAGAGTAGATGGGCTACCTCCAGGACCTATTACTAATCCAGGTGTAGAGTCAATTAAAGCTGTAATAGAATATACTCCAAGTGACTATTATTTTTTCTTGACATCAAGAGATAACCCTCCTAAAACTATTTTCTCCAAGACATTTGAAGAGCATAGTAAAGCTAAACAACAATATCTCCCATAAATATATGCCAACTAAAGTTCATAATATAGCCGTATTTATAGACTGTAATCAGGAGCAATCAGAACATTGGTTTGAGTTATTTAAACAAATTAAATATTATCTAAAGTCCAATATACAATTTATTCTTTGGGATAGTAATTTAGCAGATATAGCAAGATCAATTGTGGATGTTGATACTGTACACCTCATGTCTAGATCTATTTTTAAGTTAAATGACTATAAATTAATTAATCAAATTTTACAACAATATGATATAGATAAGTGTATTGAGATTGGTTCAGTTCCTAATTTAGTCTCTTGGAGATTAAAGCAAGTTGAAGGTATACAAATGATTAAAGTTTTAGATAAATTAGATACCGATTATACAAGTTATTCCTTAGCTATTTGTTCTGATAATACTCCAAGAGTTAGCTATCAGCAAGGGATTGCATACACACCTTTTCCACAAATTAACTATAAGCACTTCTTGGACTTAGACACTGTAGCAGTGTTAGAAATAAAACAAGATTTAGGTCTATTAAGTTATAATAATCAAATTATACATAAGTCATTTGTTTGTGGGCATATAGGATTACTAAGTAATGAACTAATTAACTACCTAGAATATAATAACTGTGAATGGTATGATGTTTGTGCACAAAAAGGGAGCTTTGTTTTACCCACAAAGTTTAGATATAATTTACCAATAGTTTATGAACTATTAGATTGTGTAATCGTGAGTGGTCCTATAGACGAATTGGTGAACTATCATATTTTGAATGCTATCGCTTCTGGTACAATTGTGATTGCCCCTAGAGATGATGAATATCAAGCCTTATTGGGTAGGGGGGCTCTTTATTATAGCCCAACCTCTAGCAGTGAGCTAAATGCTTGTATAGAAGTAATACAAAAAAATGATCATAAAAAAACATCAATTAGGGAACTGGCTTCGGAGCAGTTTCAAAGAAAATATAGCTATCAAGCTATAGCACAATTTTGGTCTCATTTACTATCAAAAATTTAGCCTAGTAATTTGACTAAATGTATTTAATTTGGCACAATACACATATATGAAAATTTTAGCCATAGAAACTTCTTGTGATGAGACAGCATTAGCACTATTAAAATTAGATAAAAAATCTAAAACCTTTCAGGTTGTTGACCATATAGTATATTCCCAGATTTATGAACATAGTCAATATGGTGGTGTAGTCCCAGCTCTTGCGGCCAGGTTACATAACAAAAAATTGCCAGTTATGTTGCAGGAGTTTATACATCGTAATGGACGTGAAATTGATGCTATTTCGGTAACCGTAGGACCAGGTTTAGAGCCATCATTATATGTAGGAGTAAATATGGCTACCTTGTTAGCTGAGGTCTTAGGAGTCCCACTCATCCCAGTCAATCATATGCATGGTCATATGTTTTCTGGTCTTTTGGACTCAGATTTAAAAGGTACAATTCCATCAAACTATCCTTTTATTGCCTATACTATTTCAGGAGGTCATACTGAGTTGGTTTTGGTCAAAGCTTATAATGATTATGAGATTATTGGAATTACTCAAGATGATGCTGCAGGAGAGGCTTTTGATAAAGTTGCAAAGATGCTGGATTTAGGATACCCAGGAGGACCAAAAGTTTCTAAATTGGCTGATGCTGGTGATGTTGACTCAATCAAATTTCCACGGCCAATGATTAATTCCGGCGATGGAAAAATGTCTTTTTCTGGTCTCAAAACTGCAGTTTTGTATCATATTAAAGATAATCCACCACAAAGTGAACAAGATATAGCTAATATTTGTGCTAGCTTTGAGCAAGTCGTGATAGAGGTGTTAGTATCTAAGCTGAATTGGGCGATCAATACACATAATGTGAGACAAGTTGTCATAGGTGGAGGAGTGACAGCTAATCATAAATTAAGACAAGCTTTTGAGAATTATACCAATCAAAATCGATTAGATTTACTAATACCAAATAAAATTTTATCCACCGATAATGCTATTATGATAGGAGTAGTAGCTTGTCTAGATATTATCTATGGAGTTGAAAATAGAGAGAATAAAGTTAATGGTAGCTTATCAGTTTAATTAAAAATACATAAGATATATATAATTTATCTGGAAACGTTTATTATTGTTTGTCAATATGCTATAATTAGACTGTAATAATAACATATAAATTATATGTCAGATCAAAATAAAGTAGCTATTATAACTGGAGCTCGCCAAGGAATAGGTTTTGGTATAGCTAAGTCATTAGCTGAAGCAGGATTTAATATAGTTATAAGTGATATTAACCAAGTAGATGCAGAAACTGCAGCCAGCCAAATTACAATAGATAACATAAAATCTGTAGGTATAGCTTGTGACGTAACCAATCAATCCCAGGTAGATACTTTAATCTCTAAGACTCTGGAGCAATTTGGACGTATAGATGTTCTAGTTAATAATGCTGGAGTATATCCATTTAAACCATTTCAGGACATGCAGGTAGAAGATTGGGATAAAGTAATCAATATTAACCTGAAGGGTGTATTTTTAACCTCACAAGCTACTAGTAGAGTCTTGTCAGCTGGGGGTAGAATTATTAATATCTCATCTATAGCCTCAATTATTGGGTTCCAAGGACTAACTCATTATTGTGCTTCAAAGGCTGCAGTAAATGGATTTACTAGAGCTTTAGCTTTAGAGCTAGCTCCTAATAACATTACTGTAAACGCAGTTTTACCTGGAGCTATTGAAACTCCTGGAGCTCAGATGCCAGAAGATACAAAACAGCAAACCATATCTAATATCCCACTTCAGAGAATTGGACAACCTGAAGATATTGCCAATATGGTAACTTTCTTAGCTTCAGATAAATCAAGCTATATAACTGGACAAACCTTTGTGGTAGATGGGGGCTGGACTTTGAAATAATTTGAGTTAAGTTTTCTAATAAAAACAACCTCTAGGTTTATAGAGGTTGTTTTTATTAGATTGATATATTATAGTATGCTATGATATAGGTATATGAAAACAGCATTTTTGATTTATCCACATCAACTTTTTGAAAATATTACTAGGCTCAAGTCTAGCGATATAGTATTTATAGTAGAAGAACCTTTATACTTTAGTGAATTTAAATTTCATAAACAAAAGCTAGTCCTGCATCGGGCTAGTATGCAGAAGTATAGGCAATATTTGGAAGAAAATGAAATTAAGACTATTTATCTTGAATTTCATCAGTTACCACAAACTGAATCTATAGCCAAAATTTTACAAGAATATCAAATTGAGTCCGTAGAGATATATGATGTAGTAGATGATTGGCTAGGCAGTAGATTATCAAAAGCTTTTAGCTTATCTTCTATAAAATTAACTATTCATAATAGCCCAATGTTTTTGACTTCAGAAAGTGATTTTAGGTGCTTTTTTGGATCAAGGTCTGGAGCTCGTAAATACTGGATGAATGACTTTTATATTTGGCAGAGAAAAAGACTTAATATACTAATTGAACAAGGTAATAAGCCAGTCGGAGATAAGTGGAGTTTTGATGCAGAAAATAGAAAGAAGCTCCCAAAGGATATAGTTATACCCAAGACCTTTGATGTTCAGGATAATAAGTATATTCTGGAGGCTAAGGATTACGTAGAGCAATATTTCCCAGATAATTTTGGTGAGACAGACCAGTTCTGGTGTCCGATTGACTTTGAGGGGGCAAAGGCTCACCTGAGAGAATTTCTAAATACTAGATTAGATTTATTCGGTCCTTATGAGGATGCTATTACGACTCAATCTGATTCTGTCTTTCATAGTACAATATCCTCGTTACTTAATAATGGACTCCTAACTCCAGACTATGTCCTACAAGAGACTTTGGAGTTTATATCAAACAATCAAGTCTCTCTAGCTTCAACTGAAGGCTTTATTCGGCAAATTATTGGTTGGCGAGAATATATTAGAGCATTATATGTATTGGAAGGCAAAAAAATTAGAACTAGTAATTATTTTGACTCTAACCGAGTTATGCCAAAAGCAATGTGGACAGCTCAGACTGGAATTGAGCCAATAGATTATCATATAAAAGTTTTAGAAAAATATGCTTATACTCATCATATCCCTAGATTAATGCTATTTGGGAATTATCTCAACTTATGTCAAATTCAGCCAGATGCAGTATATAATTGGTTTATGGAAATGTATATTGATGCTTATGACTGGGTAATGGTGCCAAATGTATATAGTATGACTCTGTATGCTGACGGGGGCTTGCTTACCACTAAACCATATATAGCCTCTTCTAATTATATTCTCAAGATGAGTGATTTCAAAAAAGGGGAGTGGAGTGCAGTTTTGGATTCTTTATTCTGGAATTTTGTAGGGCAGAATTTCACAAAGTTACAAAAAGAAGGGCGGTTAGGATTCATAGGAGTGCAGTATAATAAAATGCCAGAGATAAAAAAGCAAAGCTATGCTAAATTAGCTCAAGATTATTTGTTTATCCTTAAATAAAAAGTCTCCTACCAAAGCAGCAGGAGACCCGCGGTTACAATTTTTAGCACATAGATCAACTTCTCTACTGAATAATCTTAAGCTTTTTTCTAAGCCTAATAACATGAGCAGCAGCGACTAGTTTGGAAAAATGAGGAGGTAATTTCCGATTTAACTCAGAGTAAATTGAAATTAGTTCTTCTACTTTGTCATCCAAAGTTTTTGAACAATTACTCTGACTTAAAAAGTTAATGATTGCCTCTTCTTCGGTAGGGTGTGCCATGATAGTAGTGGAGGTAACTTTACATAGTTCAAAGCTACGCTAAGTGAAAGTCTTGATGTATAAACATACACCAAAACGAGGGTACACTATTATCTTAGCATACCCCCTAATATTTTCAATACAATTTGTCAATGTCTGTCAAATTAATAAGCTATTTAAATCCTAAATACTTTATTACTTCT
Source organism: Candidatus Parcubacteria bacterium (assembly GCA_041177485.1). Classification (GTDB taxonomy): domain Bacteria; phylum Patescibacteriota; class Minisyncoccia; order SW-4-49-11; family SW-4-49-11; genus CALRBF01. The sequence goes on from JBEDBC010000047.1 coordinate 21,117, forward strand.
AAAATCAATACCCAACCTCCAGATATGAGCATAGCAAAATAAATAATTGTAATAACATTGAATATATGTCCCCAGATTATACTAACTCCATCTTTTTGTAATAGCCCGATAGCATAGAATAATATAGCAATAGCAGGAAAAGTATTACTAAAAGGTATAAATCCAAAAGGAGCCATCAACAATATTGCCGCCAGTATAATAGACAATCCATTGATAATATGAGCTCCTTTGCCAGTGGTAATCCAGATAGCTCTATTAGGCTTACTGACTTTTTCTAATCTAATCAGCCATTTTAGACCTTGATGAAAAGATTTTTTAAGGGCTGATGCTGGTAATTCTTTTGCCAAAAATTTCTTGGGTAACCATAAGTTCCAACCAAACAAGATACTAACTCCAATTAATAAAATTGTCCCACCAAAAATAGTACTCACTCCGGGGATAGATACAGGAATCAGGAATACAACAGTTAACAAAATCACTAATAACAACATCCCATCTCGTCCCAAAAGACTTCTAATTTCATCTAAGGTTAGTTTGTCTTGAGGTAATTCAGCAATAATTTTTTCTAATTTCTCTCGAATATGAATATCTTCTCCCTTATTATGATATTGTGTAGTATATCCGTCGGATATGTCTTCTAATTCTTCTTGAATAGGAACATTGCTTGCCATAATATAATTTTTAAAAACTATTTTATACATTATCCCATAAAAATAGTTTTTTAGTAAGGGGTAAGATTTGTCAATATAAAATAAAAG
>JBEDBC010000048.1:0-12742 GCA_041177485.1 Candidatus Parcubacteria bacterium
CCGCTAGCCAACCCCATCAATAGAGGTAATATAATGGAACCATAAACATCTATATGAGAAATTGGGTTGAGGGTTAATCTCCCAGATAATTTAGCAGTAGGGTCTCCGAGGGAGAGAGCTACCACTCCATGCGAAACCTCATGAATAATAACCGCAAATATTAAAACAGTAACTTGAAATATAACTAAAATAGGATCCATAAGTTGTATTAGTTGACTTTTATTAATCTAACGGTTATAATATAACATATTTTGTCATTAATCTCAATAATACCGTTAAGTTTTATACTATGTCTAGACGATGTGAATTACCAATTTGTAACAAAAAATCAATGGTGGTAACCAAGCGAAAACTATTGCGTGGTAATTATAACCCAACTAGCAAACACACTCAAAAAGTAAATGTACAACCTTTTACTTTACCTGATGGAACCAGAGTCAAAGCTTGTACTACTTGTATTCGCACAATAAATAAGAGTTTGTCAGCTTAATATTTAATATTTTAACTATTAAATAAGTTAAAATAATTAGAAAAGTCAATACTATATTTGATTTATATAAATTGGAATAAATTTGTTGTACTTGTAATAAAAAAATAATTCTCCTGAAAATGATGCTGGGCATAGTTGGTTTGTGGCTATATTAATTTTATGTTTAATGCCTGATTTATAGTCTGAATTTGGAAAATTAAATAAAAAAAAACTCCTAACTACGGCTATAATTCATTATATAGAGGGCTTAGAACTGAAGATATTCCTACTTGGACTAATAATAATAAATTATAGAGGAAATATCTTTTATTCAAGGTGGTTATTTTGATGAATTAACTGACATTGCAAGTAAAGCAAAATTTATTTAATGAATAGACCTATATAATCTCCTCTCTTCCCCCCAAGAACTTTGGTTGTCTATTCAGAATATGTACATCCATCCAAGCTTGAGTTCTGGCAAGAACCTCTCTTAATTGAGTTCTAATATTGAATTTCACCGGGACACCCTCTGCTACAAAACCCTGAGCATTAATACCTAGTGTACGCGCAATATATACAGCTCTTTTTACGTGAAATTCTTGGGAAACTATAACAATATCATTTTGCCCAAACACATCCCGAGCACGTATAACCGAGTCTAGAGTCCTAAAACCAGCATAATCCAAAACTATATCCTCTTGTAAGACTCCTAGCTCCATTAAAGCCTTTTGCATTGCCCTAGGTTCATTATAAGAAACTTCGGAGTTATCCCCACTAACTAAAATCTTATCTATTTTACCAGCCTGATAAAGTTTGAACGCAGCCTCAATTCTATTTACAAAAAATGGATTGGCACCTCCACCCACTTTACGTTCACTAGTACCCAATACCAAACCTACTTTATGAGTTTGCAAATTATCCAAATTATTAACTACAAATGGAGAGGGATCACGTAAAATTGTAGCATTTGTATAAGCCACAAAAGAAATACCTGAGATAATGAATACACCTATAGTTCGTCTGATTAATTTAATCATATTTATTATTATATCATATAATATTTACACTATTTGCAAATAATTTGCAAATAGTGTAGTATATATTTTATAGTTACATAATTAAATTACCATGAAAACAAGTAGATTATTAATCATTCCAATTATAATAGCAATAGCTACTATAGCAGTTATCCGACTTAATAACCCAGCTCAACCAGTTGTAAACGAGACAGCTGAGCCCACAAATAAACCAATCATTGTAACAACCCTATTTCCATTCTATGATATATCAAAACAATTACTACTGGATAACGCAGAGGTAAGTCTGTTAGTACCACCAGGGGTAGAACCACATTCTTTTGAACCCACTCCTCAAGACATTGTCAAAATCCAAGAAGCAGATATATTCATCTATACCGGGGATGCCATGGAGCCTTGGGTTAAAGATATAGTAGCTACTATCCCAGAATCAGTGAAACTAATTAATGCTAGTGAAGGAATAAATCTAATTCATAGTCAAGATGATCATTCACATGAAGATGAACATGGACATGAAAATGAGAAAAAAGATAATCAAGCAAAATCTGATTTAGACCCACACTTCTGGCTAGATTTTAATAATAGCATAATTGCTACCAATACTATCTCCAAGGCTATATCTGAATTAAATATAATAGATAATAATAATTTAAAACAGAATACTACTAGTCTAATTCAAGATATAGAGCAATTAGATGATGACTATAAGAATACTTTGAGTCAATGTAGTAATAAAACTATCCTGCAAGCTGGACACCGAACCTTTGAATACTTAGCTACAAAATATAATTTAGAATATATTACAACTGAAGAGTTAAGCCCGAATAGTGAGACCTCTGCTCAAGATATGGCTAAATTAATCCAAGAAGTAAGAAGAACCCAAGCTAAAGCAATTTTCAGTGAAGAATTAATTGAGCCTAGAATTGCTAATACTATATCAACCGAAACCGGAGTACCCGTCTTACAGTTAAACGGGGCTCATAATGTTAGCTCCGAGCAACTAATATCAGAAATTTCATTTGTAGATATTATGAGAAAAAATCTAGAAAATCTAAAAGTTGGTCTTGATTGTAAATAAATGCTATAATAAGGAGAATGAAAAATCCAATTATATCGACAAGTCAACTATCTGTAGAATTTAACTCAATTCCTGTATTGAAAGATATTAATCTTGATATATACCAAGATGACTTTATTGGTATTGTTGGTCCAAATGGAGCTGGAAAATCCACTTTAATTAAAACAATTTTAAACCTTAATCACTATAAAGGAAAAATTAAATTATGGGGAGAAAGTCTGAGTCGTTTTAAACATTGGAATTATATTGGATATGTTCCTCAATCATTAGACCAGTATTCACATCAATTTCCAGCCACAGTAGAAGAAATCGTTGCTTTGGGCTTGGTATCTTCACTCAAGTGGCCAAGAATTATGGATCAAAATTCCATATCAAAAGTTAAATATATTTTGGAAGAGCTAGAAATTTTACATTTAGCAAACACATCTATTCATGACCTCTCAGGGGGACAAAGACAAAGAGTTTGGTTAGCCAAAGCTTTAGTTTCCGAACCCAAAATATTGATATTAGATGAACCAACTAATGCTCTTGATCCTGAAATTAGACAAATATTCTATAAACAAATCACCGGGTTACATCAAAAGGGAGTAGCAATTATTCTCATCACTCACGATACAAATGACATAGGAAACTATGCCCAAAAATTACTTTTATTAGATACAAAAGTTATATTCTGGGGTGGTTTAGATGAAGTCTGTAATTCAGAAGCTATGAGCAAATACTTTGGCAGTGAAGCTAAGCATATTATTTGTCATCAACATGAATAATTTTATAAATATACTACAATATCAATTCGTGGAACGAGCATTAATAGCTGGACTATTCTTAGGAGTATTATGTGCTATACTAGGAGTGTTTTTAGTTTTACGTAAAATGTCACTGATAGGAGATGGGCTTGCCCATATCAGCTTTGGAGCGATAGCTATTGGATTACTTTTTGGGATATATCCATTTATAGTCGCTATACCTCTCGTAATTCTAGCCTCTCTAATTATATATGCGCTAACTAGGAATCATATCATAGAAGGTGATGCAATAATTGGTATCTTGGCCTCACTTGGATTGTCCACAGGTGTAATTTTATCCAGTATATCTACAGGATTCAATATAGATATTTTTAGCTATTTATTTGGGAACATATTATCAATAACACAATCAGAATTAATTTTTGTAATTATTGGTTCTACTATCATAATATCTATTATAGTGCTATTCTATCAAGAGTTTATGTATATTTCATTTAACCCAGAACAGGCCAAAATTAGTGGACTATCAGTTACAATTTTAGATATAATCTTCTCAATACTCACAGCCTTAACAGTAATTATGAGCATAAAATTAGCTGGCGCACTCCTAGTATCAGCCTTAATCATTTTACCAGCAAGCTCAAGCTTACAAATCTCAAGAAGCTTTAGAACCACAATACTAATCTCAATTATAATTGCAATCTTGAGTATAATTTTAGGAATTATTGTATCTTTTATAATAAATATCCCTACTGGAGCAACAGTAGTAGTTATCAATGCTATATTTTTCTTTGGAATTCTTATTACAAAAATAATTTTAAAGAGATATAAACTCACCCTACCCAATAGGGATATATAAAGTAAAAATAGTACCAAAACCCTCCTCAGACTGAACCTTAATAGTCCCATTATGTAATTCAATAATAGCTTTAGTTAGAGTTAATCCTAACCCCCTACCACCAGTATTACGAGAACGCGAACTATCAACACGATAAAATTTATCAAAAATACGATGCCTCAAATGTTCAGGAATACCAATACCCTTATCTTGAATAGATATTTGCAGAAATTTTTTATGGACATTAGAATTAATCTCAATACGTCCTCCCTCATAAGAATATTTGATAGCATTTTCAATAATATTCTCAATAGCTTGAGTAATTAATACAGGTACTAAACTTATCTTTTTATTTAGATGACTTCCATTTAGTATAAACTCAATATTTTTATCTTCTGCCTTATTAGCAACACTATTGAGTACATTATCTAAAATTGCCTGCAAACTAGTAGATTCAAATTGTAGATGTTCTTTAGATAAAGAAAGTAATGACAAGTCATTAATCAAATCATTCAAATAATCTATTTTTTCTTGAATTTCATTTAATAACTTAGCATTATGTTCACCCAATGATGGATCTGATAATACCAAATCAGTCTTCGCCATCATAACGGAAAGAGGCGTCTTTAACTCATGCGAAGCATATTCTATAAACTCTTTTTGAGAGCGAAAGCTTTTACCCAAACGCAATAACATCTCATTGATAGAAGAAATCAAATCTTGAAGCTCCTCATCCAAATGTGGATATGATATTTTTTCTATTGACTCAGCTTGTATAGCCTTAATCTGGCGATTAATATCCTTAATAGGACTCAAAACCTGTGCCGAAATAGCGTTTCCACCAACTATAGAAAGACCAACTAAAATAGCAAATATAAATAATGAGCTACGGCGAATAGTAGATAAATCTCTTTGGCGTACGTCTTTAATAACCTCAATAAACTTATCTTGTGGGAAAGCACCTTCTTCAAACTCAGAAAAAATACTACTATATCTAGATAGTCCATCTAAACCGAGTTCTGTTTTTTGATAATACTGAATTGCTAGAATATTGAGAGTTATTATAATAATCAAACTCAACAAAACAAAAAGACCGGTATAATAGAGAGTTAGTCGAAATTGTAATGTATGGATATATTGTGACATATTGTAATAATTATAACATATAAAAGAGAGAAAGGATCACTTTCTCTATTTTATATGCTTTAATTAACAAGCATTGATTTTATTATAAGACCTTAACATTATAGTTCAATTTTAATAGCTACGCTTGCCTTTCCAAACCCTTTGAGATCCGTCTTTTTTGTGGATGATGTGATGCCCAACAACTTGTCTTCGGCTACCTAATACTGTTCTGCTATGAGCCCCACTCAGTACTCTTACTTTATTTTGGACAAAATGTTTCTGGTATCTCATATTTGTATATTTAGTTGATATTGAATCATCATCTGATTCTGAATATACTATATACCAATATACGTGAAAATAATGTGAAGATACTTATAAAATACCGTAGCCCTTACCCTTAATAGTTTTAATCAATTTTTTATTAGGGTCTAGCTTTTTTCTTAAAGTTTTAATATGAGTTTTAACAGTATCAGAAAAAATATCAACCGAATCATCCCAGACATGTTCTAATAACTCCTCTGCCGAAATAATACGATTTTGATTACGAACTAGATACTCCAGCAATCGCATCTCTTTAGTAGAAAGATCAACCACCTTCTCCCCTTTTAAAGCTCTATTTTGATGAGGGAAAAGCTCATATTCCCCAAAATATAAATTAAGATTTTTATTATCAGAAAAGCGTCTAATAACAGCATCAACTCTAGCTGACACCTCAGCAAGATGAAAGGGTTTGGTAATATAATCATCCGCCCCGTGTTTAAAACCCTCTAATTTATCATAGATTTGAGACCTAGCAGTAAGCATAATAACTGGTACAATATTACCTAACTCTCTAATATCATGAATAATCTCCATCCCATCTTTACCCGGTAAATTTAAATCCAAAAGACAACAATCATATTGATTGAGTCTCAAAGCTGAAAAACCAGACTCCCCGTCATACCTCACATCAACAGCATAACCATGTCTCTCAAGGTAAATTTTTAGAGTATCCGCAATATCTACTTCGTCTTCTATGATAAGTATATGCATATCTTATTCATCATAATCATTGAAAACATAATCCATATCTGACATCTCTGTTTCGTCCTCATCTTCTGCCTGTACAGATCCAGGCTCATACTCAGGAGGAGCATAAATAGTATATAATTTCAATTCTCCTTCTGAGTCATTAATAATATTATGCCTCACTCCAGCTGGTGCAAATATACAATCCCCAACCTCAATAGGACCATCTTCTCCCGGCATTTCTAATCTACCAGCCCCATCTACCACTACAGTAATTTGATCCACTTCTCCATAAACTTCCTCCCCCACATCATCTCCGGGTTGTAAATTCATCAAAACCAATTGACTGTCTGCCCCCGTAGCAATAACTTTACGATAATCGGTATTAGCTTGAGTCTGTGCAATGATATCTATTTTCATATTATTAAATAATATTAATACATATAACATAACATAATTTGATTACAATGTATAGTTGAGATGTATAATTTTATGCGATTTTTTATGTAACTTAAATATAAATGCAATAATACTACTTAGAGAGAAAGTAGGCTAATATTTTAGTATTTTACTTCCTCAATCTATAAAAACTTAGCTCAATAAAGTTGGAATTTGATTGATATCTAGGGAAGCTCCGCCTATTAGGAAGCCAGAGACTGATGAGAGGGATTTAAGCTCCTCTATATTATCCTGATTTACACTGCCACCATATAGAATATTAATACTTGATTCCAGCTCAAATGGGACTATATCCTGAAAAGTTTTTTTGATAAATATACTGACTGTTTCTATATTATCTAAGCTAGGTGTAACTCCACTACCTATAGCCCAAACTGGTTCATAGGCTATTATAATATTTTTGTTAGCTAATAATTCTCGATTTGGGGTTATAATTTGGTATAATTCTTGTTTGATTAAATCAATATTAATCTCATTAGCTTGAGGATTAGAATCATAACCTATACAAAGAATCGGTATCAGATTATGAATGAGTGCTTGTTTTAATTTGTCAGCGATATTTTGGCTGCTGTATGATTGATATTGTCTTGTCTCAGAATGTCCGATTAAGGCATATTCTACACCTAAATTTTGTACCATTTCGGCAGATAATTGCGACGTATAGGCTCCTTTGCTCTCACTAGATATGTCTTGTACTCCTAGGGAGGCAAAAATCTTAGATTGTTTTTGTTGTAATAAATTTATATAAAGGCTGGGTGGTAAAATGACCAGTTCTGACCGACCGACTGCTGTAGATTCAGCTTCGATTACTTCAATAATTTTATCCACCTCATCTAGTGAGCTTGGATTCATTTTCCAATTAAAAATTATTTGCCTCATAGTATTTTATTATAAACTAAAACTAATAATATTATACCAAGTATAATACGATAGGCAACAAAAATTTTAAATGACTGCTTTTGAATAATCTTATACAAAATATGAATAGTAAAATAAGTTACAATACCAGAGGTTAAAAATGCTACTAAACTAGCTAGAGAATAACTATATTCAGCTATAAAATCTGGCAGAGTAGCAATGGTAGCCAAAAAAATAACTGGAGCTCCTAAAAGAAAGGCAAAAGCTGCGCTGTCTTTACGTTTGAGTCCCATCAATAAGGATCCGGTCATCGTAGAGCCAGTTCTTGAGAAACCAGGGATTAAAGACAGTACCTGAAATAAACCTATCACCATAATTTTGACAGGGTGTAAATTAACTAAATTATACTTTTGAGTAGAAAAATAATCTGCCAGTCCTAACATCATTCCTCCAACTATAAGAGCCAGGGCTATCACAAATGGAGTACGAGCATAACTTTCAATCCAATCCTTACTAAAATACCCTATTAATAGAGCTGGTATGGTGGCCAATCCTAAAAATAGAGCTAGCTGAAAAGATTGTAGTGAACTTTTATAAAATTTAGTGTCTTGAGAATAAGGGGTTTCAATTTTATTAAATCTAGGGATATGTGGTTTGATTTTGGGTCTAGTAGATAGCCATACACTACCCTTAATTTTAAAAAAATTTAGTACTCCTACTATGAGATCCAACCAAACATCCCAAAAATAAATTACAACGGCAATCAAACTGCCAAAATTCATCATTACATCAAAAGAAATGGTGACAGTATCAAGTCCTAATAATTTTTGGGCTAAGATTAAATGAGCAGTACTAGAGATTGGCAACACCTCAGTAACTCCTTGTACTAACCCTAGAATAAAACCATCTAAAATAGTCATAGATTATCTAAATATGGAATAACTTGATCCCACTTTTCAAATTTATGAGCATTAATACCATTAGCCTCAAATAAGTCAACTGTTTCTATAGTATCATCCAAAAACACATCTATTTCTAAATCTTGAGCTATTTTCAGCTTACGCTCGGAAAAGCCATTTTTCAAACCAACACAATACAGGTTATTATACTCTATTTTAGCTACATTTTTTAGCCACTGTGATGTATATGAGCACATTGATAATGGCCTTGCCGTTATTATAGATATAGTATGCTGGGAAGCAATTTGCTGGGCTATATGTATATCCTCCTGCAAGGGTTGATTTAACGTCCAATTTTTAATAACTGATGGGAAATAAGCCTGTAGTATAGATACCAAGCTCCTAACTCCTAGATGAGACACATGTGTATAATCTCTCTTGGTTAAAACCCCATCAATATCATAACCTATATGCATATCAAAGTTTATTTATTGCATTTTGAGCTGCATCTTGCTCAGCTTTTTGTTTGGAAGTACCTTTACCTTTGGCATACTCTATGTCATTGATAAACACAACTACTTCAAATATTTTATTATGATCAGGCCCCTCCTCTGAAATTACTTGATACCTAGGTGTTAAACTAAACTTATCTTGTGATTTTTCTTGTAATAAACTTTTGGCATCAATAAAACTTTGATTGGCAATAATATCATCTAAGTCTGGGATTATAAACTCTTCTATAAATTTCTGAGCAACTTCATAACCACCATCTAATCTCAGAGCAGCTATTAAAGCTTCAATTGCATTAGCTGTAATATAGGCTTGAGCTGAGGGATCATTTTTTTCTCCTTTAGAAATATTTATATACCGAGATAATCGTATTTTATCGGCTACTTCAGCTAAATGAGCTCCTCGAACTAGAGCGGCTCTAAAGTTGGTTAACTCACCTTCGTTTTTATCTATATAATTATGAAATAAATAAGCAGTAACTACATCTTCCAAAATAGCATCACCATAAAACTCCAATCTCTCATTATGTCCAAGGTTAAAGCCAGGGTTTTCATTGAGATAAGAACGATGAGTTAGAGCTTTTTTTAATAAATCAATATCTACAAAATGATAACCTATCTTATCCTGTAATTCATGCAGACTTATCATACATTAGCCTCTGTTTTATCTTTATAAAGTCCACCCAACACCCCATTTACAAATTTACCAGCTGCTGGTCCACTGAATGCCTTAGCTAACTCAATTGCCTCATTTATAGCTACTTTGGGAGGTATATCTTGGTCGTTATAATAGTTAATTTCATAAATTGCTAGTCTCAAAATGTTTCTCTCAACCGGAGCAATAGTATCTATTATCCAACCAGTTGCATATTGAGTGATTGATTGGTCAATTGCAGCTTTATTCTGCAACACCCCAGCAACAACTTCTTTGATATAAGAGCTATCTTCAATACCATCTGCTAGCCTATAAAGTGACTCCTGTATTATATCCCATAAATTTTCATTGTACCACAAATCAGCAACATCAATCTGATACAGTGTTTGCATTGCTACTGACCTCATGAAATGTCTATTTGCCATATATTTTTTGTATTTAAGGGCGAATTTTAGTAATTAATTAACTATTTGTCCGAGATAAAAACTTCTTTAGTCTATGAGACACTCCTCTAACCCTAGCTTCTACTTGTTTTAATGCATGATGTGATCGATTTTTACCAGTTCTACTATGATTGTGTCGTTTCTTTGGTACTGCCATATAATGTAATTACTTAATTGTAGATATTATATAGCATTATTGCTAGTTTTGTCAATATTTCGTTTATATTTGGTTATTAATAAGACAAAACTAATAGTTGCTCTATATATTCTACGAAGTCGACTAGGCTGCTGCAACAATCTGTAAAACCATTCTAACCCCAATTTTTGCATCCACTTTGGGGCTCTGCTTCTCGCCCCTGCCAAAAAATCAAAGGTACCACCTAAACACATAATTACACCCTTATGATTATGACTTAAAAAATATTGTTTGAGTTGAGATGCAAAAATTTCTTGTTTAGGATATGACAAAGCTAGCAAAACAATATCTGACTGGGTATCAAGAACTGATTGAAATAGATCTGTATCATTGAGTGATATCTTTTTACTATAAGTGCCTGTGATAGTAATTCTTGGATATTGTGTATTAATATAATCTTTGACCTTTTCTGTAATAATTGCTTCTCCGCCTAACAAGTAAACTCTACTCTTATTTTTATGAGCCATATCCAACACATCATAAATCAAATCTGAGCCGCTAATTTTTTCGGTAAATACTGAATACAAATTAATGTCCCTGCTTATAATTCCAATTAGAGATAATAATAAGTTATTCCACTTTTTAGCTAAATACGCACCCGCCCAAAGGATTCCAATACCATCTGGAAGCCTAATCTCACTTGTATTCAGTGCTTCTCGAAACTCTGTATTGTACTCAGCCTCTACTATGAATTCTGAATAAGGAGTTACAACCTGCATTACATCATAGCTAGCAATTGCCACTTCAAGCTTATTTAGCACCTCCTTTTTACTAAATATATCTACTTCAACGCTGCCTATTTTGACTGACATAATAAAAATTTACCCTTCCTCAAATAAAGATTTTACAGAAATATTATTTATAGATTGCTTAACTAAAGGCTTTACCCTATTTTGAATATTATCTTGTAATGATGGTCTACTATCATCTTTGAATAATACACCTATTGGGAACCTTTTTCCAGCTTCAATTTCCATAGATTTTTTCATAGCCCTGAATCTATTATCTGGTTTATAAGGTGTACCGGCAATATCATATACTCTTTTGGAGTAATATTCATAGGTGTTAATGTAGTTATAAGTAACACAAGGTTGATATACATCTACTAAGGCAAAACCTGTATGAGTAATTGCTGACTTAATAATTTGAGTCAAATGTTGGGTATTGCCAGCAAACCCTGCTGAAACAAAAGTAGCTTGAGCTGTTAGAGCTAATAACGACGGATTAAGAGGCGTTTCATAAGCACCATCTGGAGTAGTAGAGCTTTTATAACCTGGGTCAGATGTTGGTGAGGTCTGTCCAGTAGTTAGTCCATACACCTGGTTATTATGCAAAATAACAGCTATATTAACATTTCTACGGCAAGCATGTAAAAAATGCTGTAAACCCTCCCCCAAAAGACCACCATCACCACCTACCACAATAACCGTTAAATCAGAATTCGCTATCTTCACTCCCTCAGCAATCGGTATAGATCGACCATGTAACCCACCAAAACCATTATATTCTGTCCAATATGCCAATTTACCAGAACAACCTATATCCCCCACCAAAACAACTTTATGTGCAGGAATATTTAATTCTTTTAAGGCGTTTTTAATAGATACCCAGATGCCGTAATTTCCACACCCTGGACACCAGTTGGGGGTTGATTGTGTGTAATGTGATGATAAGTCTTTTTTATTTTTCATACCTTAAAACATTTTATTACGTATAATTTTGGCAATTTCACTAGCATAGAATGGATGTCCATCATATTTTAATAATGCATTTTCTGGCTCAAAGTTAAAGTATTGTTTCAGTAGACCAGCAAATTGACCAGTAGCATTATTCTCCACAACTACCGCTCTTTTAATCTTATTTAGTAGTGGCTGTGTCTTTGCTATGTTAAATGGGTAAATATAATTAAAATGCATTACATTAGCCAATATATCGTGACTAGCTAATATCTCTGTAGCCTCAATAGCAGCCCATTTTGTAGATCCCCAGCTAATTAGGGTTATATCTGCATTTGGATGTCCATAAATCACTGGTTTTGGAATTGAAGGCAACATACTTTGCTCTTTTTTAAGCCTCTTATTCATCATCTTTACCCTATTTTCAGAATCTTCACAAATCTCTCCGTACTCATTATGCTCATCTGATCCACTATGGAAGGTAATCCCATTAGATCCTGGCAAGGCTCTTGGAGAAACACCATCTTTTGTAAACAAATATCTTGCGTAATTTTCAGCCCCTCCTAATTCACTTTTATTTCTAACTATAGATCCCCTATCAATTTGAATATTATTTAATTCTACAGATTTTGGGAAAATCATTTTAGAGGTAGCCAAATATTTATCGGTCAACACTATCACCGGTAGCTGATACATATCTGCCAAATTAAAGGACTCTTGAATCAAGCTATATAACTCTACAC
>JBEDBC010000049.1:0-7557 GCA_041177485.1 Candidatus Parcubacteria bacterium
GCTTACGGACTCAAATCAATTATTTAGCTCACAAAATATTGACCAAATTTTTACCACTTATGGTCTAAAAGAAGGATTAGATAAATTAGAAGAACTGAAACAAGAAAGCTATCAAGCTCGAGAACAAGCTGCCCGTGATGAGATTAGACAAGACATTATGTCTCGTGCATACTGGTATAACCAAATACCAGAATTAGCTGAAGCCTTGAGTACAGATATTCAGTCTAAATTAGAAGTATTACAACGATCTAATCCAGAATCAGATACTATAAAAACAGCTTTATCAGTAGAAGGAGCGGATAGACTGGATTATCTGGTAAACTCAGGAGACCCTCAATTACAAGGATTAGCTTTTTGGTCAGATAGAAATACAAATATAGACCAAGTTATATCTGAGCACCCTCAACTTGCAAAATATCTAGATAAGGAGACTAATACAAGATATGAGCAACAAAAAGCTCAAAAAACAGAATTTTCACAAAGAAAAGAGAGTGAATTGACACAAGATATAAATAATAGAATTGCTGCTCAACTTGAGAGGTATAAAAAGACTAAAGTTGCAGAATTACAAGGAGAGTTATCTAGTTTACAGTTTGACGAAAATGGTAGAGATTACGATACTCAAGATACAGCTATGTTATCAGAACAGGAGCAATTAAGGCCAACTGATATAGAAAAATTCAGGACAGAATTAAAGACAGCTCTAGAATCTGGTCAAATCAAATTTGAACAAGGTCAGTTTTCTAGTGTAGAAAATATTCTATCAAAACAACAAGAAATTAATAAACAGTTAGAAGCTTTATTTAATACAATTCAACCATTACTAGAAACTGCAGGATATACTTTACAATCTTTAGAATCTTTACCTAATATTGTAAGTAATATTGAGAACGATAAGCAGAAGGCTGATAATAAACCCTTGGGACTTGGTAAAAAACAAGCTCAGGCTCTTGTTAAATTATTAGAAGAAGTAGATAAAACTATAACAAAATACAATCAATTACAAGCTGAGAAGCAGAAAAATGCAGAGCAATTTGAGAATGACAATCAATCTATTATTAAATTAAAAGAATCTTACCAGAAATTACCTCAATCTATCCAAAAAAGTCTGTCTAATTTAGACAATCCAACTTTAGATAATATCAATCAAATTATTGACACTGAAGTTCAGAATATTCAAAATTATCAAACCCCACCAGAGATAGCTGAAAAAAGACAAAAAATTGAATCTATAGAATCTGAAATCGCAGAAACCCAAGCTATCACCGCTCCTACATCAAGCAATCAACCTAGCGTATAATATAAAATACACTTTCACTTTGTAGAGGCGGAGGAGTACTTAGCTTTTCCCTTATTTATGAGGAGGCTAGGTGAAGTATTTTTATAATTTACAATTATTCCTCCACCTGAATAAGATGAGATGCATCGTAGACAAGTTGTGACTTTTGTAAGTGATACATGAAAGTAGTTTATATAGTTATAAAAAATAGCCCTTAATTTTGTCCCCCTGCGGAGGGGGAAGCCTGAAAGGCGGGGGTGGATAAAACACGAACTAAAACTCAATCCACCTCCTGCACTCCGTGCCACCTCCTCCAAAGGAGGACAATAATTTATAATTCACAATTTATAACCTATTTACCCACCTATACAAAACCCATATTTTATGCTAATATACCCTTAATTATTTATATTTTATTCTATGCCATATCCTGCCAAAAAGAAGCCTAAGTCTAAGTCAAATCATAGACCAGCCAAGAGCAAACTTGTCCCAAAGTCATCTCTTCCTACTACCAAACATCGCCGTAATCCAGCTAATCAAATAACCAAACCTAGTAAAGGTAAGATTTTGATTGATAAAGACAGTAGCCAATATATTTATGGTAAGAACTCAGTCCTAGAAGTCTTAAAAAAATCTCCAAAAAGAGTACAAAAAATTTATATAACTATAGAAAATCAAGTCAGAGACAAGAGATTAGAGCAGATTCTAGAACTTGTAAAAGAATCTCTAGCTCTAGTCCAATATGTCCCAATTCAAAAAATCACCGGCTTATTAGAAAAAGAAATTGCCGAAGCAGGGGATTATATTCATCAGGGAATCGTAGCTCTCATCACAGCTGAACCAATGCTTGGATTAGAAGATTGGATAGAAAGTATCAAGCCTCAATTAGCCCAAAATTCTGGAGGTTTAGTCATAGCCTTAGATGAAATTACCGACCAGCATAATATAGGAGCTATTATTAGAGTAGCTGAGACTATGGGAGCACTTGGAGTTTTATTTCCCAAACATCGTGGTGGCATTATCTCACCAGTAGCCTCTAAAGTATCCTCAGGAGCAGATAAATATGTACCTCTAGTGCAAGTAGGGAATATGAATACAGCTCTTAACACACTTAAACAAGCAGGATTTTGGATATTGGGTAGTGAATGTAATCCGGAAGCTACTCCATTTTATCAATATGATTTTAGAAATTTACCAACCGTCTTAGTCATGGGTAGTGAAGGAAAAGGTTTGCGACCAAGTATTGCCTCTAGCTGTGATATGCTCGGGTATATCCCAATGTATGGACAAATTCAATCACTCAATGTAGCCACCGCCACCGCCATTATGGCCTATGAGATAGTAACTCAACAAAAGACCTCTAAGTAGGTTTTGTATTCCGTAGGGGCGACCCTGTAAAGTCCCCAGACTTTATTTATGTCCCTTGAGCCTCTGTCCTCCTTTGAATGAGCTTTTAAGTTCCTCCTATATTTATTTAGAAGGTGGACTTAGCTAATATATTTTTGTCCTCCTTTGGAGGGAGTACTCAGATTAGACTGAAAGTCTGGGAAAGGGGTCGGGAAAACGGTAGTTTTCCCGTAGAGGAAGGTTGGGAAACCGAGAGGTTTCACAGGAGCAAATCTCATTTGCGATGGGGGAGGGTGGATAGAACTAAAACAGAATTATGGTTTATACTAGTATAGTATTTGCAATCATAGTTGCCTAATGATCTCCATCTCCGGCACTCCGTGTCCCCTCCTCCGAAGGAAGACAAAAATCCCCCAGACAACTGAAAGGTTACAACTACATAAACTATACCTATTCCTCTTGATGTAAAATTTTTTCTTCTGGTGGATATGGGTGGACTTGAACCACCGACCTGTCGCTTATAAGACGACTGCTCTAACCAGCTGAGCTACACATCCATATATACTAGTATATCATAAAATGATATGAAAATACTAGTACTTATTGTTTATATTTTTTCTTCTGTCATGTTATCTTTGACATTAGCATCAACATCTGTTTTTTCTCCATTCATCAGAGCTTCAAACTCAGTTCTTTCTATAGTTTCATGCTCTATTAGTGCTTGTGCTAATAGTTCTAGTTTATCCCTATTATCGGTTAGGGTCTGCTTACAAGTGTTATATGCTTTATCAATGATAGCTTTAACAGCCGCATCAATCTCTTGTAAGGTTTTTTCGCTATGATTAGTAATTTCTCCAGTTCTATTGTTTCTATAATCAGAATAATGTATAGGTCCTAATTGACTCATTCCATAGTATCTGACATATTGCTCAGCAATTTGAGTTAATTGTTGTATATCATTGGAAGCTCCTGTTGTCATCTCACCGAATATCATTTCCTCGGCTATGTATCCACCAAGGGCTACTGCCATATCAGCTTCAAAGTGTGACCTAGAGACTAATCTTCTGTCTTCAGTTGGCATTTTGAGTGTATATCCTCCTGCTCTTCCTCTAGGTATGATAGTTACTTTTTGAATAGGGTCTGATTGTTCCAAGAAATGTCCAGTAATAGCATGTCCTGCTTCATGATAGGCTACGATTTTCTTTTCTTTCTCACTAATAACTCGGCTTTTTCTCTCAGGTCCCATCAAGACTTTATCTATAGACATCAATATATTATCCTCGGATACTGTTTTCTTATTATTTCGAGCACTAAGTATAGCAGCTTCGTTCAAGAGATTAGATAGATCAGCTCCAGAAAAGCCAGGAGTTCTCTCAGCGATTTTACGTAAGTTAACCTTTTTATCCATTGGCTTTCCCTTAGCATGTACCTTTAAGATTTGCTCTCTCTCTTTAATATCTGGTAAATCTAGAGTTACTCTTCTGTCAAATCTTCCTGGTCGCATCAAGGCTGAGTCTAATACATCTGGTCTGTTGGTAGCAGCCAATACAATTAAACCTTTATTAGCCTCAAATCCGTCCATTTCAACTAGAATTTGATTCAATGTTTGTTCTCTTTCATCATTTCCTCCACCAACTCCAGTTCCTCTAGATCTTCCGACTGCGTCTAGCTCATCAATAAAGATAAGGGCAGGGGAGTTCTTTTCAGCAGTTTTGAATAGGTCCCTAATACGACTAGCTCCCACTCCAACAAACATCTCTACGAATTCAGATCCGGAAGTAAAGAAGAATGGTACTTCAGCTTCATTAGCTACCGCTCTTGCTAGTAGAGTCTTACCGGTTCCAGGAGGGCCTACCAATAAGACCCCTTTTGGAATTTTAGCCCCAATATCTGTATATTTCTGAGGGTTTTTGAGAAATTCTACAATTTCTTCTAATTCTTCCTTAGCTTCTTTGAGTCCGGCAACGTCATCGAAGGTGATCATTTTTTTACGATCTTTGTCAGGCATTATGACTTTAGCCATAGACCGACCAAACATCATAGCTTGAGAATTACCTTTCTGGGCTTGTTTAATAGAGAACCATAATAGACCTCCAATCAATAGTATAGGGAAGAATAGGTTCAAGAATACAGACAAGGCTAAACTACTACCCTCGTTATTTTGGACTTCAATTTTCAAGTCTTTGATCTTTTCTTCTGATACACCATATGCCTGCAGGGATTCAATGAATGTACCAGAGGGCTCTTTTTCAGCTTGCTTGACGGTCTTTTCATCTTTGAGAGTAGCTTTAATTGTATTTCTAGATACTATAATTGAGCTAATATTATCGTTTTTTATATCTTGAACTATTTCAGATAAAGCTACCTTACTGACATTGCCATTGTTTTGAGTAACTAAATATCCAAATATTACTATAATAGCCAAAATAGATAACAGTCCTGACAGAATGTTTTTGGTAAGTTTTTTCATATGGTAATTTAGTTTAAATAGTTTAAGCTAATGCTAAACTTATTCTATGTTCCTCTGCATCTACTGATAATATTTTGAATTTAGCAGTAGATCCTTCTTTTAATTCAGTGTATTTGGCTCTATCTTTCTCAATTTCTGAGTTATGGATTAATCCTCTAACTTCGGTGTCTAGTTGTACAAAAATACCAAAGTGGTTCATTCTAGCTACTTGACCTTCTACAATTTGATCAGCTACAAATTTTTCAGCAATCTTAGTCCAAGGATCTTCAGTTAAAGCTTTTATAGATAGAGACACCTTCCCATTTACGATCTCAATTACTTGAGCTTTTACCTTATCTCCTTCTTTATACAAATCTCTAGGATTCTCTACTAGTTGCCAAGATAGTTCAGAGATGTGGACGAGTCCTTCTAGTTTGTGTCCATCTTTCCCAAATTTCATGAACACTCCAAAATCTACTACACCGGTCACTTCTCCTTCTACTGTATCACCTTTTTTATAGCTATTTACTAAGTTTAGCTCTTCACTCTTACGAGCAGCCTTTTCAGAGACAATCAACTTGTTCTCATCTCTATCTACATTTATAATGGTTACTCTGAAAGTTTCACCAGTATACTCTTTAAGTCTTCCCAAAATTTTTGTCTTGTCACCACCGTCTACACGAGGATAGTGGTCGTAAGCTAGTTGAGATACTGGTAAGAATCCATTGATTCCGTTTATACTTATCAAAAGTCCACCTTTGTTGGCATCGATGATTTTTACATCAACAGGATCTTCAGAAGCTTGCTTGGCAAATAAGTCTTCCCAAACCTTATCTTCAGAAGCTTGTTTTAGAGATAGTTCAATATATCCATCCTCAGTATTAGTATTAATTACTGTAGCAGTAACCTCATCACCTTTTTTTAGGGTTTTTACTGTTCCAAACCCATCGTGTAATTCTTCACCTAAAACTATACCTGTCCCTATTGCACCTAAATCTATATACATTGCATTGGTCCCAATATCTAGAACCTTACCTTGAATATCTTCACCAGCAACTGGTAAATTTAGAGGATTTTTTTGGAGTAGGTCCTCCATTGTATTAATATCTTTTGTCATATACAAGTTGTAGGAAATTAGTTGATAATACGATATATTATGATACATTCCATAATTATAAAATGAAGGCACAATAATCTAAACATAATTATATCACAAAACAAGGATCTACACAAGTTTGAATGGGGTGGGCGCAGGAGGGCTCGAACCTCCGACCAAAAGATTAAGAGTCTTCTGCTCTACCAACTGAGCTATGCGCCCCACAATAATAATATTATAATGATTTTTCTCAAAAAAGCAATATCTGGAATTGTTGATTATATAAAATTTTTATAAAATAATAATTTATGGTATACTATATTTATCATAAAAATATATAGATAAAAATATGAAATTACAAAATGAATTTGTTATTGCAATAGCTGGAAAGGCTGGTCAAGGGGTGCTTAGTATGGGTGACTTTATTCAGCAAATTACTAAAAATCAGGGTTTATATAGTTTTGTTTGGGTGGATTATCCAAGTCTTATTAAAGGGGGGCATAATGTTGTCTTTATTCGTATTTCTGATAATCCGGTTTATGCCCCAGTTGATTATATTAGTTATTTGATTTCTCTAGATGCAGAAAGTATAGAAATTCACTGGGATGAAATTATCAAAAAAGGAGTTTTGCTTTATGATAAAGATGTTGTTAAAACTGAGATTTTGAGAAAGCCAAACAAAGATCAACATTTCTTTGGGGTTGGGGTGCCATTTAACGCTATATCTCGAGCTATTAATAAATCTACTCGCTATGCCAACACGGCTGCTATTTCTGCACTACATTATGTCTTAGGATGGGATCTTGCTGCTTATACTAAAGTTTTAGAAAAGAAATTTAAGAAAAAAAGTCAGCAAATTGTTGATGATAATATTGCAGCCCTAAAGCAAGGCTATGAGTATGTAGAAGAAAATTATGACAATGTCTTTATTCATCAATTGGATAAAGGGCAAGCTGAGCCTTATTATTCAATTGATGGTAGTCAGGCATTAGCTTATGGAGCCATCAAAGCTGGTGTTAAGTTTACGGCAGCTTATCCTATGACTCCTGCCACACCCATATTCGATCATTTAGCAACTCAAGCCGATAAATATGGAATTATTGCTAAGCAGGCAGAAGATGAAATTTCAGCTATTTGTATGACAGTTGGAGCATCTTATGCTGGTGTGAGAGGGCTTACAATGTCTTCAGGTGGAGGATTTTCTCTTATGGTGGAAGCATTGGGTCTATCTGGAATTACAGAAACTCCGCTTGTGGTAGTTAATGCCATGAGAGGTGGTCCTAGTACAGGTTTACCTACCAAAACTGAACAATCTGATTTGAGGTTTGTTTTACATGCATCTCAAGGAGAGTTTCCGAGGGTTGTGTTGGCTCCAGGGGACAGTGT
>JBEDBC010000050.1:0-4871 GCA_041177485.1 Candidatus Parcubacteria bacterium
GTACTAGCTTTTATGAATGTACCATATGCCCTTTTGCTAGCTGTGATAGCTGCATTTTTTAATTTGGTACCTATTATTGGTCCCATATTATCTGCAATACCAGCAATAATACTGGCTTTGGTGGTAGATTTCAAAATAGCATTGGCTACAGGTTTGTTTTACCTAGTTTTACAACAAATTGATGGTAATTTTATGACACCATTAATAATGAGAAAAGTAACAGGTATACATCCTTTAATTGTTATGATTGTAATATTATTAGGTACTTCTTTGGCGGGAGCTCTTGGAGCCTTAATAGCACTACCTGTAGTCTCTGTAATATCTATATTTGTTAAAGATCTAGAAGAATAAAAGTATGGAAATTTATATTGTAGGGTTATTTATAATTGTATTACAGGTTGTAATTATATATCGTTTTAAAAATGATAATTCAGGTTTAGATAAATTAATTTCAGATTCTGAAAAAAGAATAAAAGATGATTTGCAAACGATTAGGAGAGATGCCAGGGAGCTAGCTCAAGAAGGTAGGTTGGAGATGAATACTAATCTAAATACCTTTGGCAACTCATTATCAAAAAGAATGCATGAGTCATCAATTATGCAAAAAAGCCAGTTAGAAATTTTCTCCCAACAGCTAGTAGATTTGACCAAACAAAACTCAAACAATCTAGAACTTATTCGTAATACTGTGGAACAAAGACTAACAGAATTACAAAAAGATAATAATCAGAAATTAGAAAAAATGCGTGAAACCGTAGATGAAAAATTACAATCCACTCTTGAGAAGAGACTTTCGCAGTCCTTTCAATCTGTTAGTGAAAGATTGGAGCAAGTGCATAAGGGGCTTGGTGAAATGCAACATCTTGCAGTCGGTGTTGGAGATTTGAAAAAAGTATTGTCTAATGTTAAAACGAGAGGAACTTGGGGTGAGGTGCAGTTAGGTAATCTATTAGAACAAATTCTTACTAAAGAGCAGTATCAGGCTAATGTAATTACAAAAAAAGACTCTAGGGATGTAGTAGAGTACGCTATCAAATTACCTGGTAAAGACAAACATTTGGATCATATTTGGCTTCCAATTGATGCTAAGTTCCCTATTGAAGATTATCAACGGTTGCTTGACGCTGAAGATGTCAATGATAAAGAATCTATTGATATTGCCAACAAGGCTATAGAAAAAAGACTTAAAGATGAAGGTAAAAAGATCAAAGCAAAATATATTGATCCGCCTAATACAACCGATTTTGCAATTTTATTCATTCCCATTGAGGGACTATATGCTCAGGTACTCAAGTTACCTGGATTAGTAGATTTTATCCAAAGAGAATATAGAGTTATGATTACTGGCCCCACTACTATTACCGCTATTTTGAATAGCTTGCAGATGGGGTTCAGAACTCTGGCTATTGAAAAACAGTCTAGTGAAATTTGGAAAACCTTATCCGAGGTTAAAACTGAGTTTGGACGTTTTGGTGAAATTCTTGAGCGCACACAAAAAAAATTACAAGAAGCCTCTAATCAGATTGACGCGGGAGCCACTAGAGCCAGAGCTATTGAGAGAAAGTTGAAAAACGTAGATACTTTAGAAATTCAAAAAATAGAAGTAGATGTTATTGAAGCTGAATTGGAGTTATAAAGTATAATTTTTGAGTATTCCAGCTCCCACAATAGCGGCAGTCTCAGTACGCAAAATATTAGTAGCAAATTGTACTGGTTTATAATTATAAGTATTGACTAAATTCTCATACTCTGATTTTTCAAAACCTCCTTCTGGACCGATTAATAAGTTTATGTTTGTGAATTCAGATATATTTATATCCTTAATTAATAGGGGAGTATTACTGTATTGAGTATCTCCAATTATATTTAAATTTTTTCCAATATATTGAATTTTATCTAAATCATAAGTCTCTATAGTGGGGAAATAAGCTCTTTCTGACTGTTTACAAGCAGTCTTTATAATTGTTTTCCAACGTTTCAATTTAGGAGTTAATTTATCTAATGTTATTTGTGAAAATTTAGTTTTGGTAATTATAATATCATCTATTCCAATTTCAGTTAGTTTTTGAATAGTCAAATCTAATAGAGGAGATTTAATACTAGCTATGATACATCTTACTCTGATTTTAGTAGTAGGAATAACTTTATAATCTAAAATTTTTGTGCTAAATGGTTTAATACTTTGGACTCTTAATTTATATATTCCTCCCATTCCATCAGTCGCTACTATTTCTGAATTAGGTTTTAATCTTAATACATCCTTTATATGATGTATTTCATCTGAATCAAGATTATTTTGTGATTTATCAAATATGAAATAACCCATTTTTATTTGAATACTCTTTTAGTTCTGACATACCAATCGGATATAGATGAATATCTATCAACAGATGAGTTCCCAGTATTTATGCTTATATTATTTATGACTGAGTTTGTATAATACAAATATTTGGGTGAATAAACGAATACTGCAGGAACATCGCTAGCAATTTGTTGTTGAAACTGAGCTAGACTAGAGGTGATTACATTTGTATCCGTGTTGGTCCTAGCTGTCTCTAGATATCCGTCAGTATTTACATTGGTGTATTGAGCTAGATTAAGCCCTGGGTTAGTAATTTGAGAAGAATGCCAATATATATAAGGATCTGGATAAATATTCAGTCCTAGTCCTAAGAATAATGCCTGATAAGATCTATTCCTAATTTGGTTAGAAGACAATTCATTGAAAGGTAGGATTTCAATATTCATCTGTACTCCAATTTCTCTGATTTGGGACTGCAAAGCACTAGTCACTTCATCAACCTTATTCCCATTTGCCACCAATAAAGTGAATTCAGCTCTTTTATTATCTTTCTCTCTAACACCATCGCCGTCTACATCCTTCCAATTAGCATTATCCAAAGTCTGTTTAGCTTTTTCTATATTAAACTCATTTGGGGTATCTATGTAAAACTTGTTAAAAGGACTGAGTGGCCCATTAATTGTAGTGGCTTCTCCGTTTAATACATCATCTATTATTGCTTGTCTGTTAACTGCATTGGATATAGCCTGTCTTAACTCCTTATTGGATAATACCGAATCCTTGATGTTAAATATCATCCCAAATGACTGCGGTATATTCATTGAATTAGTTTTAAATCTTTCTGAATCATCTAAAGTTGTTTTTAGTTGTGTTATGGCTTGCAACTTATTTTGCTTAAAATCTTGAATCATCTCATCTTCCTGAGAATAAAAAACTAGAGTAAAAATTTCTATATTAGGCTTTTGTCCAAAGTAATTAGGGTTTCTTTCAATAGTTAGAGAAGCTATATTTCCATCCTTATTCTTCTGAATTGACTTATATTTAAATTTACCAGCCCCTACCGGTTCTAAATTAGCCTTGGCCAGTAGAAAGGCACTAGGTTCTAAGTTCTGCCATATATGCTTTGGTAATATTCCAAAGGTTAAGTTAGATAAGAAAGGTGAGTAACTAGAGTTTAGATTTAACTTAAAGCTTAAGTCATCAATTTTGGTTATAGTAACACCTTTTAAAGCAGAATTAAGAGGACTATTATAATCAGGATTTTGAATTGTCTCTAAAGTAAAAATAATATCATCCACAGTTAATTGATCATTGTCATCCCAGGTAATACCTGATTTGATTTTGAATATGTATTCTTTTCCATTATCACCCACAGTATAGCTATCAACCAATTCATTAGTCAGATTACCTTGTACGTCCAAACGAAACAAACTAGGATAAATTAAGTATTCCAAAACTCGGTCTGGCTTATTGACATCATTAGAAAAAGATAATACAGGATTAATATACTGAGGTTGTCCAATAATTCCCTCCTTAATAATCCCACCAGTAGCAGGAATTTCCTTAGTCAACATTTGATAAGATAAACTTATTAGAATAGCTATAAATATAAAGATTATAATAAAAGCAACAAAAACATTACTTTTAATCTTTTTAGGTAAATTTTTTCTGGATAGTTTTTTTAGATTAACCCTATTCAAAGGTGATTTATTCCCAATTCTCTTAATATTTTTAGATATAATTGGCTTAGGAATTCTCTTTATAATGTCCATAAATTTCAGTTAAATAACTATAATAATAGCTTTAGAATTGAATTATCAATCTATAGAGCTATGTATACAACACTCCCAATTACAATCAAAATACCAAATACTATCGTAGCTCTAAACAAAAGTTTCTCAAACCCTCTTCTAGTCTGATAAGAAGCACCACTGCCACCAAATGTAGAAGACAATCCACTACCCATTTGTTGGAGTAAAACTGCAGCTACAAGTAAAATGGATAAAGTGATAAGCGCAATAGAGATATAGGTTTCCATAAGGTTTAATTATTATCGTAAAAATAAATTAGATATCATATTTATACTACTAATTACGATTGAGGTCAATATCATCGCCAAAATAGAGGTGAACTCCAAACCAGTCAAAAGCTGATCTAGTGTATAAAAAGCTATAAAATTCAAGACAAAGGAAAATAAACCTAAAGTCAAAAAAATAATCGGAAAAGAAATAAGTTTTATAATCGGCAAAATAATAGAAAATATAATAGTGAATACAAGCCCAGCTATCAAAAAGTAATAGAGAGGCACAGTAGTGTCAATTTCTACCCCAGGTACAATCACACTAGCCACATAGAGGCCCACACTATTAGCAATAATTGAAATAATAAAATTCATTGGTAATTTAAAATTATATAGATAACATTATACCATAAAAGATAATTTTATATAATAGCTACCAATATTTCTAATATTCTCAATTCAACACTGTATAGCGTGCAAATTACTTGCACTTTGTAATATATTAATGTAATATATTTTATAAATTAGAATATATATTATGAATTCCTA
>JBEDBC010000051.1:0-2889 GCA_041177485.1 Candidatus Parcubacteria bacterium
CTTCTAAAGATATAGCTCCAGATCTACCATCAGCACCGCCAAGAACACGAATACTATTCAAAAGATTTTGCTTTGTAGTAAAAGATTGCTTCAACAATGCCTCATACTCAGATTGTTGTCCCTTAGTTTGAGCAAACAAAGTCTCCTTATCTGCTTGAGTCTGTTGCAAAAGGTTTTTTTGCCTCTCTTGAGATTGCTTAAGAGCTATTAACTCTTCTTCTTTATCAAATAAATGTTTTTTTTCAGCTACAATCTCTTTTTCTTTAGCTTCAATTAAAGTAATAGATTCAGTAATAGAGTCTTGCATAACTCCAGTTTTTTGGACAGCACCTAGTAATTCTGACAATTGATCTTGAGACAAGACCACTTCAAATAGTGAAACGTCTTTTTGGGTATATAGACTACCAATATATTCTTTGATTAACAGTTTTTGAGAATGAATTGTTTGCTCCAGAGTTGAAATATAATATCTTGTATCGCTTAATTCAGACTGAATATCTTGTATATCCTTGTCTGTTGTATCCAAATTATCTTGAGCAGCATTAATTTCATCATCTAGTGCTTTTAATTCTTTCGCTAAAGTCCTAACTTTAACATCGGTTTCCTTTTTTGACTCTGTTAAATCCTGTATCTTAATTAGCTCAGCGTTAAGATTACTTTTAGTTTCCTCTAACTTACTATTTGCAAATACCGGATATGTCTGAAATAATATTAAATAAAAAGACAACGTTAAAACACTAATATTTTTTAATATTATTTTATTTAATTTATTTTTATTTTTTCGAATCATATTTTTAATTTATACTAGTTTTCTTTTTTGTCTTTAGAATTTTTCTCAGCTTGAGACTTTTCTAAAGCGTCTATTTCTTCTTTAGTTAATTCAGGTTCTTCCTCTAAGTCGGGAACCTCGGTAATAGCTATCAGCTCATCTGGATCTAATAGTATTGTGACTCCGTTTGGAATATGTAAATCAGAAACTCTAATAACATCATCTATACTATCTAACTTAGATATATCGACTATAATAGAATCTGGTAAGTTGTTGGGTAAAGCGCGAACCTCCACTTCTTGATGAATTTTAACCAAAATATTACCAGCTTTTTCAGACTGAGAGATACCATTAAATTCTAAAGTAACTGGAGTTTCTACCTCTTCATTTAAATTTGGTGCAAAAAAGTCAACTGATAAAATTTCTGATTTCAAAGGATTTCTTTGAATATCTTTAACTAAAGATGGGTAAGTTCTACCGTTTAAAATTATATTCACCAAAGTTGATTCTTCAATTTCTGACAATATTTTTTGCAAGTCTAAAACATTTACTTGAATCATTTCTGAAGTTGATTCCACTAGTCCACCTCCATAAATAACACCTGGCACAATACCTTGACTTCTTAAAACAACACTGTTAACAGTTCCTTGTTTAGCTCTACTTTCAACTAATAATGATAATGCTTCTTTTTTCATAAAAATCTAACTTGACATAATTATAATTATAAATGTATTATACACTATATATTATAAAATTTCAAATCTTATTATGAAGAAAAAACTAAACCTTAAAAAAACACTAAAGAAACTAGTATTTACTATATTTTTTATAACTATAATATTAGGATTAATATCTTCACTAGTTGCTCCTTTTTTGATATAGGAAAGATTTATATGATACAATTTAAATTTTATTATATATAATAATGTTGCGTTATTTTGAATTTATTGATATAATAAATTCTAGATGTCCGATCGTCTAATTGGTAGGACGACAGGTTTTGGTCCTGTTAATCTAGGTTCGAGTCCTGGTCGGACAACATCTATAACTAAAGTCTTTCTTTATCAAAAAAGAAAGCCCACCATCTTTCTAAATTGCTTTGTGCTGGAAGCCTACTTTGGGCGTTAGGATCCCTCAATATTGAAATTAGCTCATCATTACTTAGGTTTGCAGTTATTGATCCTGGAGTAATTAAGACCACCTCTTCTCCTGGTTTTTTTAAATCTAATTTTTGCTTAGCTTCACGTTCTTGATATTCGTTAGAACTTATATAATCTTTAACTTGTTCTAATGATACTGTATCCTGCTTAATTCTCTCCACCTGTCTCATTAATGCCTGCTTCTCTAACTCTATTTCATATTTACGCTTAAAAATATCAAATATCTGAAATCCAACTAATACAATAGCTATTCCTAGTGACATTAGTATCAGACCATTGAAAACATCTTTTTTTGAATTAATAATTTTTTTCTTTTGAAATGACTTTTTTCTCATATAGTTTTTAATATCCACAAGTTGAAGGGTTGACTGGAGCCCCTTGAGGGCTAGACCCAATTCTCAAAGAATTAGGCAAGTAAATTGTAAAATGAAGGTGGGGACCTGTGGCAAATCCTGTTGATCCCACTCTACCTATATTTTGTCCTCTACTAACAGATTGGCCATTAGACACACCCTGAGCTGACAAATGACCATAAAGTGAAAAATATCCATCAGTATGCTTTATAACAACCCATTTACCATAAGAATTATCATTAAAACCAACGCTAACTACTGTTCCAGCTGCTGTAGCGTATACTGGTGTACCATTAGGAGCTCCTATATCAATTCCATTATGACCAGCTCCTCCATAAGCCCCACTTTTAGCAAATGATGTCATCCCAAATCCTTGTGTAATTCTACCACCCTGAACTGGCCACGCATATCCACGGGCAGAACAAACAGTACCACCTCTTCCAAACTGTTTTAATAATGCAGCCTCTAAATTAGCCAACTCCACAGCTGTAGCTTTTCTTTTCTCTTCTAAGGATTGTTGTTGAGAGTTAAGAGCGTTAAGACTAGAATTGAGTTGATTGACTGTTATTTCAGATGCTCTCGCTTTATTCTGAACAGTGTTTTTACT
>JBEDBC010000052.1:0-3004 GCA_041177485.1 Candidatus Parcubacteria bacterium
ATTTAATACAAACTATGGAAGAATCCAATATAAATCAAGAAAATATAGATCAAAACTCTGACCAAAATACAGAAAAAATTCAAAAGATATCGGAAGCCTATGAAAGTAAAAATAATACTACTGAATCAAATTCTGTAATTACTACAACACAATGGTTAGTACTTATTTTAATTACAACTGTTCCAGTGTTAGGAATAATATTTTTACTTATATGGGCATTTGGTGATGAATCTAATAAAACTAAGAAAAATTGGGCAAAAGCTCAGTTAATATATTGGTTTTTATGGATATTACTAACAATTCCTTTCTTTATATTTATGTTCTTTTCGATGGCCTCTTTTTTCCAATAATTTATAATTAAAATTATAAAAATATGGAATATCAAAATAATAATCAGAATCCCGACCCAAATATAGAAAAGCCACAAGAAATATCTGAGATATATAATCCTCAGCTTAGTAGTGGGGGAGGAAATTTAGTATTAGTCAATAAATCTCCAATAGAATATTATATTCTAGCCTTCCAGAAATATGCTCAATTCAGCGGTAGAGCTACTAGAAGTGAATATTGGTGGTTTTATTTAGTGACAATAGCTGTCTCACTTTTACTTGCTATATTGGATTCAGTGTTTAGTATTCCATTTACTCTATTATCTACAATTTATTTTTTTGCATCACTAATTCCTAGTCTATCTATTCAAGTAAGGAGATTACATGATGTAGATAAGAGCGGTTGGTATATGTTATTAAACTTTGTAATTATAATTGGTTGGATCTGGTTACTAGTATTAAACATCTTAGACAGCACCCCAGGAGCTAATAAATATGGACCAAATCCAAAGGGAGTGAAAGAGTAAATTAAACCTTTATATATCTCCGTTTGCAAAAATATCTAATTTTAGATATAATATAAAAGTTATTTAACATCAAGTTTTTGGAGAGGTGGCTGAGCTGGTCGAAAGCACCACACTGCTAACGTGGCATAGGGTGAAACCTATCAAGGGTTCGAATCCCTTCCTCTCCGCCATAAATTAAAAATAGGAGTATTGATCACTCCTATTTTTAATTTTGTATGTTATAATCTTACCTCACTTCTAAAATCTCTTCCATATCAAATCTAACTTTTGGCCAAGTTTGGTGAGTATCTTTGGCGCTACGGTACCCAAGGGCAATCAAGGTAACTGCACTATATTCGGTAAGCCCTAGGATTTTATTGACTTTCTCGGGGTCAAAGCCTTCCATTGGGGCAGTATCTACTTCTAATTGAGCGGCGGCCAATAGTAACATACCAAGCGAAATATAAGCTTGTCTACGGCTCCAATCAAAGAATTTACTAGGCTCAGTCTTATCTACAAAACTTTGTAGCATTTTTCTATACCCTACTAGAGTCGATGGGTCGGTATTTCTAGCCTCAGCAGCTGCTTTGACAACATGATCTACGTTATTCCTAGTCAATACATTAGGTATTGTCAGTACCAATAGAGTAGGGGCCTCTATTATTGCCTTTTGACTGTATCCTGCATCGAAAATTTGTTTTCTTAGCTCGGGTGACTCTATGGAGATATATTTCCAAGGTTGGAAATTCATAGAAGAAGGCGCTAATCTAGCGGCTTCCATTATGGTATTTAATTTTTCTTCAGAAATCGGATTATTGACGAATCTATCGGTAGCGTAGCGCCAATTAAGAGCTTCTATTATTGATTTCATGATAAGATTTTTTATTGAATAATTTTTTATGTACGAAAAATGTACCAATATAGTATAGCAAAATATTTGCAAATATGATATAATTTATAGCATAAAGTAAATATTTACTAAAATATGAAACTGATAAATAAAACTAATATTACACAATATCTAGTCTTGATATTCTCTACTTTGTTGGTGATGCCTTTTGGAGCTGAGGCTAATAGTGTGAATTTTCCAAATGGAATACTATTGAAGGCAACTAATAACCCAAAAGTCTATTATATTGAAAATGGGAAAAGGCGACCAATAGAATCACCTAATATGCTAAGGTCTCAGTTTAGATGGGATGATTTGGTAGTTAGTACCCCAGTAGAGGTAGATTCGGTACCTATGGGGGCGGAGATGACCTATCGTGATGGATCGCTTTTATCTAACCGAGGAGCAGTGTACGTAATCTCAGATGGTACCCGCAGACCAATCGAATCAGCCAGTACTTTTTTGCAAAAAGGGTATAAATGGTCTAATGTAATAGCAGTTAGCGACGCTGAACTAGCGCCTCACCCACAAGGAAGTATACTTACAGCAGCAGATAAACACCCAAACGGTAGTCTTCTACTAAGACCAGGTGGAGAAGTGTATACCATCAAAAATGGACAAAGAAGATATATACCGAGCCCACTTATATTTGAAGCTAGATATCGTTGGGAATATCTCATACCAGTCTCAGAAGAGTATCTTAATACTTATCCAAGAGGAGAAAATGAGTTTTACCCAGATGGTTTACTGATAGCTAGTGCCACAGGCGTCTATATGATGCAAAATAATGTCAGGCAGCCAATAACCTCTCCAGAAGTATTCGAGAGTTATGGTCTCAACTGGGGGCAAGTTAGGAGAGCTACAGATTTTGAATTATCTATTATCCCAGTTTCTGGAGCTTTCCATACAGTCAAAACTTATCGTGAAGGGTCACTAATAGGAGCACATAGTGGAGATGTATACAGAGTGGCTAGCAATGGAGTTTTGCAATATATCCCAAGCCCGAATATATTTACTAGTCAAGGATATAGCTGGGATACTATAGTTAGATTGCCAGATAGAGTAGTGAATCAATACACTAAATCTGGTAGAGTTGGCTTTGCTAATGGAACTTTGATCTCCTATGCTGGAGGAGTCTTTCTCATCGAAAATGGACTCAAAAGAGGTGTCCCAAGTCCAGCTATATTCAATGCCAGAGGATTCAGATGGAGTAATGTCATAGCCGTCTCTGAGGATGAATTCAATACCAATGCCATGGGACAGGCTTTATCTGATATTCA
>JBEDBC010000053.1:0-2714 GCA_041177485.1 Candidatus Parcubacteria bacterium
AATATTTAAATTAGATCCTACTATATCAAAACTAGAATTAGAAACTTTCAAACCTTTTAAATTAGCTTCAACTCCAGAAAATCTAGATTTAATTCCCAAAGATGCTGGAATAGAGTTAGGGAAAATAATCTTTGTATTTTTACTATAACTCCCCAGGCCAGAAGGTATCTTATTATGATTTAAGACAATATCAGCAATGGAACTATCATTTTTATAACTATCTACCCTCACATTGTCATAATTAGATATAGAATCAGCTCTAAAAACATTGATATTAGAAGCTTCAATCACGCTTTGAGATAAAATTAAATTAATTTTAGTGTCTATTCTATTAATATCTGAAATTGGAGTCAAACTAGTGTATGGTAAACTCTTAATAAGTCCAGATTGTAAAAAAATAGTAGATATTGTAATAGAGACTAGAGAAACAACAATAAAAAACCCTAAGCTAAAAGAAGCTGTGTTATGAACTTGAAAGATAGATATACCGACTAAAATAACTGCTATGGGCCATATTTTTGTAAGAGGAACAAAAATGGATAGATACTCACCATTATAAACCGAGTAAAAATATATAACACTAAATACTAGCAATATTAATACTAAATATAACTTAACAAGACTTATTTTTTTTACAAATCTAGTTTCATTATCAGTATTTTCTTCTAATTCATCAATAAATGGAGTTTGCATAATTTTATATCTTTTTCCTTTGTGTCGTTAAACTTTTAATTATAAAGGCTGAGCCAATAGAAATTAACACACCAGGCAACCACAGAGAATCAGGAATCAACTCCCAAGGTACTAAATTAAACTGTAAACTAAAGCTACCTATAAAAACAACTATGAGGGCTAATATATTAGGTGGTGAAATTATACGCTCAACAAAGTTTCCAGATTTATAGGAATATATTTCTGGTTGTACTATCCCATGAGTTAAATTATAATAGAATTCTGAATCTTCTTGTGCATTAACTTCATCTTCTGTGGGAAGTAAGACAGCTAAAGTAATATAGAAAAAAAATCCCAACCCACTAGCAAAACTTAGTAAAATAAATAAGAACCTAATTGAACTATGAGATATATTCAAATAATCAGCTATTCCAGCAGCCACACCAGTTAAAATCCTATATTCTGTAGATTTATACAAACGTTTGCTAGAAGAATAAGCCATATACCACCATTTAATATTAGTATTATTTTTTACATATGTTATTATTATAACATAATATTTTAATTTTGGTTAGTAAAAGTGGATAACTCAAAAATTTCTAGTAGTATTGACTTGATTCATCTTAAAAGCATCCTAAGAGACATACCAACAATTGCCGGGGTATATTTGTTTTTAAATACAAACAACGACATTATCTATATTGGCAAAGCCGTCAATCTCAAAAATAGAGTTAATAGCTATTTTAGGTCTAATAATTCTCTCAACTCTGCCAAAAGAGCAATGGTCAAAGAAATAGCTAATATAGAACTAAAGGCTTGTGATGGTGAAATTGAAGCCTTAATTTTGGAATCAAATTTAATCAAAAAATATAACCCAAAGTACAATGTTCTTTTGAAAGATGATAAAAGCTATTCTTATCTAGTCTGGACAAAAGAGGATTTTCCTAGAATATTTGTAGCCCATAAAACTTATATTGATAAGAATATAGATAAAGTAGAATATCTAGGACCCTTTGTAAGTGGAGACTCTCTCAGAAAAACCCTAAAAATTCTAAGACGACATTTCCCCTACCGCTCCTGTAAAACCATGCCAAAAACACCCTGTATTTATTATAAATTAGGTAAATGTGATGCTCCCTGTATACAAAATATAGATAAAATAAGCTATAGAGATAATCTCAATACAATTATAGATATTATGAAGGGAAAATCTAGAAATATTCTCAAAAAATTATATATTCAAATGCAAAGCTATGCTCAATTACAAAAATTTGAACAAGCATTGGAAGTCAAATATCAAATTGAAGCCTTAGAAAAAGTATCCCTACATAAAGGCATTATACAGACCAGCAAAAGCTACAAACATAAATATATAGAAGAATTGCAGAGTTTACTCAAATTAGACAAGCCTCCTAAAAGAATTGAAGGTTATGATTCATCACATTTTCACGGGGATAAGGCAGTAGTATCTATGGTAGTATTTGAAAATGGTAAACCTGCTAAAGATCAATATAGAAAATTCCGAATTAAACAGCCTCCAGAAGGTGGAGATGATTTCTATAACTTAAACCAAGCTCTAACTCGTAGATTCAAGAGGACAGATTGGCCTATCCCAGATTTGATTCTAATTGATGGAGGTAAGGGGCAGTTATCTACAGCCATCAAAGTCCAAAAAAAAGGAAATATTGAGTTCAAGTCTATTCCTATAATATCTCTAGCCAAAAGATTAGAAGAAATCTATATTCCAGATCGAGACCATCCCCTATTATTACCAAAAAGTACTAAATCTTTACAGATCTTACAACAGGTCAGAGATGAAGCACATAGATTTGCAGTCACTTATCATAGGAAACTTAGAGATAAGTTACCAAAATAAAGTAAAAAATTATATATATACTATATCTTTCTTTGCGTCTAAATTAAAATAGTAGCCGCAAGGGGATTCGAACCCCTGTTTTCCCCGTGAGAGGGGGATGTCCTAGACCGGGCTAGACGATGTGGCCAATTATGTATATATTATACAGACTTTTATAATTTTGGCA
>JBEDBC010000054.1:0-4148 GCA_041177485.1 Candidatus Parcubacteria bacterium
ATACAAGGTTATGATTCTGTTGTGGTGCAGTCAGATCTGGAACTAGGTGGTAATGATCAATATTTT
Organism: Candidatus Parcubacteria bacterium; assembly: GCA_041177485.1. Taxonomy (GTDB): domain Bacteria; phylum Patescibacteriota; class Minisyncoccia; order SW-4-49-11; family SW-4-49-11; genus CALRBF01. Next base: position 67 of record JBEDBC010000054.1, read on the forward strand.
AATCTGATTGCCGGGAGAAAGGTTCAGAAGTATTATGATCAAAATCCACAAGATATTGTGACTTTTGAATTATTATTAGGTATTGATGGTAGGAAGATGAGCTCATCTTGGGGGAATGGTATTTATATTACTGACTCTGCTAATGAAATGTTTGTGAAGGTGATGGCTATTAAGGATGAATTTATTCTAGATTATTTTAGATTGGCAACAGATATCTCATCTAGTGAGGTTGAGGATTATAAATATAGGTTAGAAGGTGGTGAAAATCCTCGTGATATAAAGATTGAACTAGCTCTCTCAATCGTAGCCAGATATCATGGTACGGAGGAGTCAAATAAAGCTCGAGATTATTTTGAAAAGTTATTCTCCAAACAAGAGATTCCTGCTGACGTGCCAATGATTTCATCTGAAAAATTAGATGACAAAAGACTTTTTGCTGTTCTTGCGCAAGTCTTTGAGATGTCAAATTCGGAGGCAAAAAGAGCAATTCAAGATGGGGGAGTGAAGGTAAATCAGCAAATTATTACGGATGCCTTTTATGAATTAGACTTTGCTCAAAACTCTGAATATATAATTCAAAAGGGTAAGAAAAGTATTATTAAAGTTTTAATTTAATAATAGGGCAGAAATGTATAATTTATAATTACAGGTTTTTTTAAATTACGTCTTGGCTCCTGAAATATAGATACAATACTAATGATATAGAAAACGCTATCCCCACTGCCACAAAAAAGGCTAGATTATTGTTTAGAAATTCCATTTTGGCATTCATTCCAAGTAATCCTATGAATAGTGTTGATGGAGCAAGTGTAGTTGAGAAGGTCGTCAGGGTTTTAATGTTTTTATTTAATTTATGAGATAATAATGTCTGGTTAGTTTGGTCAAAGGCCTCAATTGCTTCTTTTAGGTTTTCTGTTATATTCCAAATATGAATATTTAGGGAAAAAATATCATTCAGATTTTTAGGGACAACTGGGTTTTCTGGGAAATATTGAGGTATAAGTTTGAATGAAGAGTCGATGACGGATTTATGTAGACGGATTGTTTTTCTAAAATCTAGCACATCTCGTTTTACAATTGATATTTCTGATATCATATTCTTCTCATTGCCCTTAAAAATTTCTTCTTCAATAAAGTCAATTTTTTCTGCGATACGATTAAGTGGTGTCATACATGAGCTTAGCATTCTCTCCACCATATAAGCATATAAGTCAACTGGGCTGTTGAATCTAGAAGTTTTTCCCTCTATATATCTCATTATATCATTTAGAAAATGAACATCGTATTTATGGGATGTTACAAAATATCCTTTACTTAAAATACAGTCTATTTCAACAGCTTGATTTTTTCTAAGCTTTTTATCATACAAAGGATAGTGTAGCACTACTGCCATATAGTCTGGGAACTCTTCTAGTCTTTGGAGATGAATTGGTGATTTTAGAGTTTGTTCGGTAGAATGCTTAAGATTAATAATAGCGTCTAAGTTGGCTATATCGCTTTGTATGTCTGGGTTAATATCTAGCCAAACAAAAGATTCAAATTGAATTTTTCTCATATATGTATTAAACTATTGTTATTAGTAGTCTATCAAATTCAACCAAAAAGTCAATCTATTTATGTTCAAAACTCAATATCATAATGTAATACCAGTTCGAATAGATAAGTTTTTGGCTACTTTTCTTACTGATATATCTAGAAGTCAGATACAGGATTTAATTTGTAATCAAGTTGTATTTAAGAATGGTATAATGGTAAAAAAAGCTAAAGAGTTAGTTTCATTGGGAGATATTATAGAGGTGAAGAATCATATTAAAGCTACTCCAATCTCACAAGAACAAGATGTGGAAATAAGGCAGATGTTATCTGACCAAGTGAGAGTAGTATATGAACATCCAGATTTCTTAGTTATAGATAAGCCAGCAGGATTATTGGTACATAAAACTAATAACCCTCATTCCTACTCACTAGTAGATATCTTGCTAGAAAAATACCCAGAGATAAGTCAGGCACAAGAATCTGATCAATCAGTAGAAGCTTTACAACAAAATCGAGCTGGTATAGTACATCGTATAGATAAAGACACTAGTGGATTGATTGTGGTAGCTCGCAATAAGTCAGCTTTATATGAATTAAAAAGACTATTTCAAAAAAGACAGGTTTATAAAGAATATCTTTGTCTAGTCAGAGGTCATCTCAAAACCTCATATGGGCATATTAATTATCCTATTATTAGGTCAAAATTAGACCACACTAAAAGAGTGGCAGTTATTAGTCCCAAGCAAATTGCTAATACACAACGTCATGCATATACTGAGTATTGGGTTATTGAGCGATATGAAGACTCTAGTTTATTAAAAGTAGTGATACATACTGGACGTACACATCAAATCAGGGTGCATATGAAAGCTATAGGTCATCCTATTGTGGGGGACAGACTTTATGGTGGAAAGTTGGAGCAAAGAGCAAGCTTTACACATATTCGACAGTTTTTGCACTCTCATAAATTAGAATTCGATTATCATGGAGAATCTTATAAGTTTATTTCAGATTTATCTCAAGATCTTAAGAACAACCTCGCCACACATAAGTTATCCACAAAATAGGAGGGGGGTATACAGTAATAAAGTATATGATATAATAATTAGTATATAGCTATCAATAAAATAATACATATGAGAAAAACAAAAGCAATATTAGTAAGTGGTTTATTAATAAGTATATTAAGTCCACAACTAGATTTAATAGCGCAGGAGGACATTGGTTTAAATACAGCTGGAGTAGAGATAGGGCAATTAGGGGATTGTTTTGACACATATAGATTTGGGAGTTTAGAAATAGAATTAACACCAAGTAGGAATCAATACAAAGCAGGAGAAGGAGTAATAGTAAAGGGAACAGTCAAGAATGGGAATAACTATCCATTAGTAGGGATAGACATAATGGCAAGAGTAGTAAAAGACATCCCCAATGCAAATGATCAAGCATATACAAAAAGCATAGAAGAGTTCATAGTAGGGAAGAATCTTACATTAGACGCAGGAGAGAGTAGAGATATAGAGACAGTATACAATTTATCAACCAAAGCAGAAGGTGGAGAATACGAGATGTACTTTTTTGGCTATCAGGAGAATAGATTCAACATAACTGGATTAAGCTTTACCGACGATATATACGGCTCAAGACTAAGCTTCAGCGTAGAGAATAACAATAATACAGGAATATACTTTGACCAAACTAGGACCACAGTTGGAGGTCAGAAGCATATAAATCACGCATACGTAACCAAGCATGAAGCAGGTAAAGCAGTAGACATAAAGATTCCACTCAAGAATACAACAGACCAAGTACAGAAGGTAAAGATAGAAGCAAATCTATACAAATGGGATGGACTAAGAGAAGAGAATATAGAGAGAACAAATAGTAGAGAGATCACAATTCCAGCGAGAGGAGAAGTAGAAATGGTAGAGACAGTAGCCAATCCATATTTACCAGTATACTACCTCAAACTAAAAGCAAATATAGCAGATAAGAGTGAAGCTCAGAGACAGGAAAGCCTTAGCAATATAAGGTTTGTAGTAGAGAATCTAAATGCAGCAAGATTCAACTGGGTAGGGTTAAACACATTTCCAAAAGCAGCGGGTCAAGAAGGCAAGATAGTTACATGTATACACAATACCAGTAATGGAGTAGCAAATGGAATCAGTGTAGAGACCAAAGTAACAGATCAGAACGGTAGAGAAATAGCAAGTAGTGTGTATAGGGGAGACATAGGAGGAGCTATAAGTGCAGTGGAGGCTCAATTACCAAAAGATAGAGTAATAAACAAAGCTTTAATAACTAGCGTACTTAGAGATAAAGATGGTAAAGTAATAGATAGTGTCAATATAATGTATGACTGTAATACAATTGGCAACAATAAATGTATAGCTGAGCCAGTAGGACAAATAATAGTCAGGAGTATAGTAGGAATTATAGGGGGTATAATAGTATTAGGCTTAGTCATCTACAGCATACTATTACAGAAGAGAAGAAAAAGCAGAATAAGTAGTAACCAATAAAAATATGAAGATAAGATATATATA
>JBEDBC010000055.1:0-4803 GCA_041177485.1 Candidatus Parcubacteria bacterium
TTTTACACAATCCTGTGATATTAAATAAATACTTTGATAACACAGAAATGCTATATGTAGTAGCAAAAGATAAATTAGAGATTACAGATTATTATGAATTGGTACAGAGGTATATAAACGAGTTTTGTGAATTTTTGGACCAAGATTATGCCATTTACTTTAAGGTTAACTCATAAGTATAGATTATATGAAAGAAATTAAGTTATCAGCAGCACCTCTAATTGCTCTTAAGAACAAGGTTTTATTCCCCTATGAGGTTGTTTCTTTAGTTTTTGAGAGAGAGCAATCTCTTTTAGCTTTGAATAATGCTATGGATGAGAATATTAATCCTGTTTTTGTTTTTCAGAAATCTGATGATCATAATATAGATCCCAATAACTTATATAATATAGGTACTATTGGTAAAATAGTCAGGGTATGGCGTATGCCAGAAGGCCCTACTGGAGTGTTGGTGGAGGGTTTAGAACCTGTTAAGATTGACACAGTCACAAATACGGACTCTGGTTTTTTAGCTGAGTATAGACCTTTGGAACAAAGAGATTATGAGTCTGATATAGAGATTGAAGCTCTAGTTCGTAATATCACAAATATATTTAGAGATATTGTCAATATGGGGGTGTCTATACCTCTTTCCGTCATGAATGAAATTATTAATGATACAATTGATCCAGTAACTTTGTCATATTTGATTACTTCAATACTTTCAATTAAAAATACAGAAAAACAAGCTCTACTAGAAAATACTGATTTATTAGATAGGTTAAAGAGTATTAATATTTATATTACAAAAGAGAGAGAAATTTTGGAAGTTGGGCAAAAAGTACAGAAGGAAACTCAAAAACAAGTTGGTAAATTTGCTAAAGAAGCAATGTTAAGAGAGCAGATGAAAGCTATAGAAAGAGAATTGGGTGTTAGTTCTGAACAGGGCGAGTATACTGAATTAAAGAAAAAACTTAAGGCAGCCAAGATGCCTTCAAAGGTAAATAAAAAAGCTATGCATGAACTTTCTCGTTTGGAGAAAATGCCACCATTTTCACCGGAGAGTTCCTATATCCAAAACTATTTGGAAGTATTGGCTAGTATTCCTTGGAGTAAAAAAGCCAAGGTAAAAAGAAATTTAGTACAGGCTGAAGCTATTTTGGACCAAGATCATTATGGTTTGGATGAAGCAAAGGAAAGAATAACCGAATATCTAGCCGTAGAGCAATTAACCAAAAAACCACAAGGTACAATCTTATGTTTTTATGGGCCTCCTGGAACAGGTAAAACCTCTATTGGAGAGTCTATTGCCAGAGCTACTGGTAGAGATTTTGTAAAAGTATCTCTAGGTGGGGTTAGAGATGAGACTGAAATTAGAGGACATAGAAGAACTTATGTTGGAGCTATGCCAGGAAGAATTATTCAGGGACTTCGTAATATAAAGACTACCAATCCAGTCTTTATGTTAGATGAAATAGATAAATTAGGATCGGACTTTAGGGGTGATCCATCATCTGCGCTATTAGAGGTTTTAGATCCAGCCCAGAATAACGCCTTTGTAGACCATTACTTAGATGTAGAATATGATTTATCAGACATTATTTTTATAACCACTGCTAATGATTTGGGTGCTATTCCAGAGCCTTTATTTGACCGTATGGAAATTATTGAGTTTAGTGGCTACACTGATATTGAGAAGTTGAATATAGCAAAACAATATTTGGTTCCAAGAGTTCTCAAAAAAAGTGGAATTACAGATAAACAGTTGAAATTTACTGACTCTGCTATAATGACAATTATTACTAAATATACTTTTGAGGCCGGACTTAGAAGTTTTGAGCGTGAATTATATAAGATAGCCAGAAAAGTAGCTAAAGAATATCTTTTGAAGGGAGATAAAAAGTTTAATATCACAATCAAACCTGAGTTTGTGGAAAAGTATCTAAAGGCTGAAAAATACGAAGAAAGTCGTATTAATAAAAAGGATGAAGTCGGTGTCTCAACTGGTTTAGGTTGGCATCCTTATGGTGGAGATATATTATTTATTGAGACTAATATCTTTAAAGGAGAACCTAGTTTGCAGGTAACTGGTAATGCTACTAAAGTTATGCAAGAATCAGTACAAGCTGCATTTTCTTACCTTAAGTCCAATGCCAAAAAGTATAACATTGACGAAAAAGTCCTCAAAAATAATACTGTCCACGTCCACTTACCGTCAGGAGCGGTACAAAAAGACGGTCCATCTGCTGGACTTGCTATTGCAACCTCAATTCTTTCAGCTCTTACAAAGAAAAAAGTAAAAAGAACAGTTGCTATGACTGGAGAGATTAATATTCGAGGTAAGGCTCTTAAAATTAGTGGAGTTAAGAATAAAGTTTTGGGAGCGCATAGAGCTGGTATTAAGACAATTATCGTCCCAAATGCCAACAAGTCAGACTTAGAAGAACTTCCTTCTAATGTAAAGAATGATATTACCTTTGTTTTGGCAGAAAGTTTTGACGATGTCTACAAGGTGGCCTTTTGAGAATTTTGTGCTATAATAAATCAGTACAATAAAAAATATAGATAAGATATGAATAATACATTGGATAAATTTAACTTAAGACAGGTAATTCTGGAGGCAGTAGAGCAGATTAAATACGAGTACACAGTTGAAAACTTACCGGAATTACAAGGCCTAAAATTTGATAATATTATAATCAATGGTATGGGGGGGTCCGCCTTACCAGCTGAATTATTGTCTGAGACTTTTGGTCAATATACATCTAATGGTAGCATATATCCAGTTTATATTAATCGAGATTATGAAGAATCTAGATATGTTGATGACAAATCTTTAATATTTGCTATTAGCTATTCTGGTAACACCGAAGAAACTCTGTCTTCTTATGAGAAAGCTGTGACTTCTGGGAAAACAGTAATTGCTATGGCAGCTGGAGGCTCTTTGATTGAGCGTGCAAGGGAACTAAATCAACCTTATGTAGTAATTCCTAATCCTAGCCCAGATTTTCAGCCAAGATATGCTACTCTTTATATTCTCAAAGCTTTGATTGAGGTTTTAATTCAATTCGGAGTTTTGTCAGCCGAAGCCAGAGACAAAGTTATAAATTTAGTTAGTCAAGTAAAGCCGCAAAATTTTGAGACTCAGGGTCAAAGTTTAGCTGAGTTAATAAAAGGTAAAACTCCAGTTATATATGCAACTTGTGAGTATAGATTGTCAGCTCATTTATGGAAAATTAAAATCAATGAGAATGCTAAGACACCTTGTTTTTGGAACTATGCGCCTGAGCTTAATCATAATGAAATGGTAGGATTTACTAATCCTCAAGCTAACTTTCAATTTATTTTATTACAAAATGAAGTTGAAGTATCGCGTAATATTAAAAGGTTTGAGAAGTTAAAACAACTATTTGAGAGTCGTGGACTTCTAGTACATAACGTAATAATACCAGATTTTGGAAATAAACTAGCTAATCTAGTAGCTATGACTTTAGTTGGAGATTGGACTGCTTATTACTTAGCTTTAGCTTATGGTATTGACCCAACCCCTGTAGATATGGTAGAGGAATTCAAATTATTAATGAAAGATTAGAATATGGATTACGATGTAGAAAGTATTGCTAAATTAGCGCATATTAATCTTTCTTATGAGAGAAGTGAAATGTTAACTCAAGACTTTGGTAATATTTTGGGATATGTTAATACACTTACTAGTTTAGACTTAAAATCACAGACTATTCCTAGTTATCATACTCAGACTTTGCGAGAAGATGTAGCTCTTGATAATAATCCAAGATTTAGTAAGCATATAAAGCAAAATATTATTCAAGAAATGCCATTAGTAGAAGATGGATATTTAGTAGTTAAATCAGTTTTGAAAAAATAATATGTTACCATCAATCCATAAATTGAATCAATCTTACAATAATGGTACTACTACTGTTACAAAGGTAGTCGAAGATATTTTATACACTATTCAAAATAAGGATACAGATATTAACTCCTATACCGAAGTATTTACAGAAGAGTCTCTCAAAAAGGCCTCGGAGTTAGATGCTAAATTGGCTAAAGGTGAAAAACTTTCACTATTAGAGGGAGTCCCAATCTCGGTGAAAGATGCCATTTTGATAGAAGGGTATAAAGCTACGGCCTCCTCTCGTATGTTAGAGAGTTATACCGCAACTTATGACGCTACTGTAATAACAAAATTGAAACAAGCAGGTGTTGTGTTTTTGGGGAAGACAAATTTGGATGAGTTTGCTATGGGAGCTTCTACCGAAAACTCAGCTTTTGGACCTACTCGAAACCCGGCTGACACTAATAGAGTACCAGGAGGATCTTCAGGAGGATCTGCCGCTAGTGTGGCTGGAGACATGGCTTTAATCTCAATTGGCTCAGATACTGGAGGATCAATTAGACAACCAGCTTCTTGGACTGGCATTGTAGGTTTAAAACCAACTTATGGAAGAGTTTCACGCTTTGGTCTTATTGCAATGGCTTCTTCTCTCGACCAAATTGGCCCATTTGCTCATAGAGTAATTGATACAGCACATATTTTGAAGACAATCGAAGGTCAAGATGAAATGGATGCAACATCAGTTAGATTGGATCCAGGTCAGCTTTTAGATATTGATAAGATTAATCAAGCTTATATAAAAGGTATGCGAGTTGGTATACCAAAAGAGTATTTTATTGATGGAATAGATAATGATGTCAGAAAAGCAATCGATGAAGTAATCGAGACTTATAAAAGTTTGGGAGTGGAATTTGTAGAAGTCAGTCTACCACATACTGAGTATGCAGTACCGACTTATTATATTATTA
>JBEDBC010000056.1:0-4760 GCA_041177485.1 Candidatus Parcubacteria bacterium
TAGTTACAGATATTGAGCAGAATTCCTCACTAAATATTATATCAACTTTGAGTCAAGTAAACTTGATTGTTGATGATAACATTGATATTACCTTTGCCTCTTCGGCTTTATTAACTAAAAAAGAAGTTATTGGATTGTCTCCAAGTATAGTTGATCCTTTGATTTATAAAAGTAATAATATAGATAAAGGCGATCTCCAACAGACAAATAATAGGCCAGAATTAATTGTGAATCTTACTTCTACTATGTCTACCTTCAAAATAACTCAAAAAGATTTATGATTATAGAAACAGCTGAATATAACTCCAAGTTAATAGCTATTTTTGTTAAGTGGTATTGGTTTGAAATGCCATCACGTATTTTTTCTCAGATTCAAAAATATATATCTGTTATTGTTCAAATCTTTTCATTTAAGTTTCTTTTCAAAACTCTATTTAATCCTTGGAAAAATCAAGCTTATGCCTACCCATCAAAAGGGTTTGATTTGAAGCGCATATTTGAAGTTTGGACTTCTAATATGGTTTCTAGAACAGTTGGGGCATTTGTAAGAGGATTTACGATGCTTTTTGGGGGTATTATAATTATATTTGTTATATTTCTTGGATTATTATGCTTATTAATTTGGATGTTTTACCCAGTTTTATTTATTAGTTTAATCATATTAAGTTTTATATGATATGAAATATTTCTATTCTATTTACCACACTAGGACTTTTTTTAGTAATATTTTAGATAAGTTGATATTTAATCCATCTAGTTATTTAATTTGGTTAATTTTCTTTTTTGTAGTAGCATTTATTGGTTTTGCTAGCTCCAATTATATGTTGGCACTAATATTAATAGGAACTAGTATATATCTATATATTGTAGCCTATTTATTTATTGTTCTAAAGTTGCGCTCAGATACAGATTCTTTCATTATATCTGGTAATTATGCCGAAATGTTTGAGTATGATTTAGCTCAACATTTAGTTGCTTACTTTCCACAAAAATTGACATATGTTCATCTGATTCAAGCTGTTAGTAAGAGTCAAAGAGGTAAAACAATTTTGTCTTATATGGGACTTGACCCATCTGCTTTTTACAGAAATTTAAAAGATTTAGGGCTCGATCAGAATCAAAATTTAATTTCCATGGATGATTTGTTGCAGGAAATTTATTTAACGAAAGAAAACTTGCAAGAATATCGTATAGGCTCTCATATTGTTGTATATGTTTTATTTAAGCAGGGTGGTATATTTCAAGAGTTATTGAATCAATTAGATTTATCTGAGGAAGATTTCGTTAAAATCTTATCTTGGGAGTCTTTAAATTATCATAATAGTGTTAAAATTAACGCTTTTAGCCCAGAGGGTATATACAGAGCTTTTGGTTCTTTTGGTAGAGCTTGGACAATAGGATATACAAATGACTTGGATAGAATCACTTCTGACATCACAGAATCTATAGTGCATAGAGACCCTAATAGGGTAATTATTCATCAGGATTTATTAAGAAGAGTTTTGACTGCTCTTTCAAAGTCTAGTAGGGACAATATTTTGCTGTTAGGGAATATTGGTGTTGGTAAAAAATCTTTAATTGAGAATCTAGCTTTTACAATTAGAAGGTATCAAATTGAACAAAATAAAAATTTAACCAGAGTATTGCAGCTTCAAACAATAGATCTGGTGTCTGGGACTCCAAATGCTTCACAATACTTATTGAAAGCCTTAAACTATGCAGAGAAATCAGGAAATATAATTTTAGTAATAGAGAGTATTTCTGAATTATTTTTATCTGCTGACGAGGAAATACGTAATATTATTGTAAAGTTTTTGAATTCTACAAACATAAATGTAATTGGAATTGATAATCCAGAGGGTTATCATAGTGGAGTCAAGAGTTTCCCTGTTATAGATAGTCTGTTCGAGTCAATTCAGGTAGAAGATGCTTCCCCTGAGGACACTATGAATGTTTTGATGATGACATCTTTTGACTTGAGTAGATCGTATAATAAATATATAACATATCAATCATTGAGAGCTGTCATGAGTTTTTCTGAAAGATATATAAGCAAAGGTGGGTTCCCCGGTAAAGCTGTTGAAATTTTGTCAGACGCCGTAAATCAGGCCAATATAGAAAATAGCCCCTTTGTATTAGAAAGCCATATTAGGACTGTTGTCTCAGAAAGAGCGAACATAAATGTTAATACCTTGCAAAATGATGAAAAAGAAGCTTTGTTATCATTAGAATCTAAATTACAAGCTGAAATTAAGGGGCAGCCAGAAGGTCTTGTAGCAATAGTAAATGCTCTTAAAAGAGCTCAAGTTGATGTCAAATCTAGGAATAAGCCAGTTGGAACATTTCTTTTCTTAGGACCAACTGGGGTTGGAAAGACAGAAACAGCGAAAGCTTTAGCTAAGCATTATTTTGGCTCTAGTGATAGAATGATTCGATTAGATATGAATGAATTTGGAGATGAAGATTCTGTCTACGGAATACTGGGGAGTCCAGCTGGTGTAGATGATGCATTTCAGGAAGGTTTTTTGACTAAAAGAATACAAGACAAACCATTTTCACTCATTTTACTCGATGAAATTGAAAAGGCTCATAAACAAGTATTAAATATATTTTTACAGATTTTAGATGAAGGATTTTTGACAGATAATCGAGGAGTGCGTACAGACTTTAGAAACTCTATAATTATAGCTACCTCAAATGCTGGGGCCTTATTTTTGAGAGAATTTGTCAGAACTCATCCTACTTTTGATAAAGTAGCATTTAAACAAGAGTTAATAGACACAATTATAAAAGGCAAGGAGTTCGCTCCGGAATTTATTAATAGATTTACTGAGGTTGTAGTATATTATCCATTACAATTGGAAACTGTGGCTGAGATTGCTACCAAAATTATAGAATCTATGAGTAATAGATTTTATGAAGAAAGGGGAGTGGTTCTAAAGGTTGAACAAGAAGCAATTAATTACCTATCTCAAAAAGGGTATAGTCCAGATTTCGGAGCTAGAGAATTAGAGAGAACAATTTCTTCGATTTTAGAAACTTATCTTGCTAATTATATTTTAATAAATCAAGTATCTAGAGGTGATAATATTTTAATCACTTTAGAGGATATTATGCCACAAGCTTAGGATTTATATTTTGTTTAAATTGAAAAATATTGATTATATGCTATAATATAAAACATATGGATGCTAGAAAACAACAGTTTTTAGAGTATGTAATTCTTGATTATATAGAGACAGCTCAACCGGTCTCTTCATTTGGTATACAAAGAAAATATCAATTACCATACTCTAGCGCTACTATTAGGAATGAATTAGCAGATTTGGAAGAGGCTGGATATTTAACCCAGGTTCATACTTCTTCAGGAAGAGTCCCAACTGATAAAGGTTATAGATATTACGTTAATAAATTACTAGGAAGGCAGGAAATTTTGAGACAATATGCTAGTGTAACACATAAGTTATTGACTGATATGAATAAGATGAGTGAGATTCATCTAAAGTTAAAAAAATTATTACTGTCTTTTGCGCAAGAATCTGGTAATGTTGCGATGGGGAAGCTATCAACAGAATTTATTTTTGAGGAAGGAGTTTCTAATTTTTTAACACAACCAGGTTTTTCTTCTGTAGAATTTATCCATAATGCTCTAGAAGATTTGCAAAATATCAAAATGCACATTGATGAAATCAGTCAAGACGTTAGTCAAGGTAGCTATAAACTATATATAGGAGAAGAAAGTCCTCATGCATCTATGCATAATTATGCTGTTATTGTTGGTAAGTTTTCAATTGACTCAGATGATGGTACAATAGTTGTTGTGGGGCCTAAGGGTATGCAGTATGCAAAAAACATAGCCCTTGTTGAATATATGCTTAATAATGATCAATATGAAGAAGAACAATAATCAAATCGCAGAAGAGTCAAAGATAGACAATATTGAGGCTTTACAAGAAAAAATTATATCTCTAGAAAAAGAAGTAAGTAAGAACTTAGAGGGTTGGAAAAGAGCTCAGGCTGACTATCAAAATTTAAAAAAGGAGTCGGAACAAAAAAGTGTCGATAGTATAAAATTTGCTAGTAGACAAATAGTGGAGAGTTTTATTCCTGTATTTGATAACTTTGCATTAGCTTTGAAACATATGCCCAATAATTTAGAATCAGATAATTGGGTACAGGGTATTATATACATATATAAACAGTTACAAGATATTTTATTAGAAGAGGGCGTTGAAATAATAGACCCTAAAGGACAAATATTTGATCCCAACATGCATGAAGCTGTTGAAAGTGTTGAGTCCGAGGAGGGGATTGAGTCTAATACTGTAGTTGAGGTATTGCAGGTAGGATATAGTCTTAATGGAGCTCTAATTAGATCGGCTAGAGTCAAGGTATCTTTATAAGTATGGATTTATCCAACATAAGTTTGTATGCATTCGTTATATTGTTAGGATATTTAAGTTCTACGATATTATTTAGGTTTTTTATTCCTAAAAATTGGGTTCGCCATTTATTCGAAACTAAAATTAGAGATAGAGATATTCATGAGGGGATAAAACCTAAAATTGGAGGTTTAGTCATTATTCCTTTATTTATATTGTTAATAATACTATATTTACTCTGTGGCGTTTTGGACTGGCAACCTGAATTCTTAGGACTTTTATTGGGATCTTTTACGATTCTAGTTTATGGTTACTTAGATGAAAAGTATGATCTACACTGGAGTTTACAGTTTATTTGGCAATTTGGAATTGCTATTA
>JBEDBC010000057.1:0-2916 GCA_041177485.1 Candidatus Parcubacteria bacterium
TTTTACTAGCCTCTTGAGCAGTAATTAGAGTTTGTGGTGAGAATTTAGCATAACCAATTTCATGTAAAATCTGAATATTAGTTTTCATACTAAATCCCTCAATTACCACTTTACGATTGTATTTTTCAGACAAATTAATCATTTGCTGAATTCTATTCAAAGTACTCGAAAAAGTAGTCACAATAATTTTACCTGTGGCATTTTCAAAAATATGGTCAATATTATTTTGAATAGTCATCTCAGAGACTAATCGACCAGGTCTAGAGGCACTGGTACTATCAGATAATAATAGTAATACACCTTCATCACCGATTTTACGGTACATATCTAAATCAGCTGGTTCTTCACCTACTGGGGTCGCATCAATTTTGAAATCTCCAGTATGCAAAATTGTACCTTCTGGAGTTTCAATCTTAATCATAGTAGAGTCAGGGATACTGTGATTAATATGTAAAAAAGTCACTGTAAATACTCCAAACCTTAATTTTTCATTTAATTTAGCCACATGCCCATTAAGTGGAGGTAGAGTATCAAACTCAGACTGACGCCTTTGCATCATAGCTAATGGCAAAGCTGGAGCATAAATTGGTGGATTACCAATCATAGACATAACTTGAGACACTCCTCCTATATGATCCATATGTCCATGTGTTATCAATACAGCTCTAATATTATCTTCCTTACCCTTGAGATATCTTGGATTAGGTATAATATAATCAACTCCAGGCTGATCTTCTTCTGGGAATTTCATCCCTATATCTATGACTAGAATATCTTTACCATATTCTATAACAGTCATATTTCTACCCCCAATTTCTTCAGAACCACCTAAAGGGATAATTTTTAACATAGTGTCAGTGGTCTGAAATGGTTCTTTGGCATTCAGATATTGATTACTTCGGTGACTCAAATCGCTCACAAAAGTAGTTCCTCTTTTAATTTCAGAGTGATGATATGATTTCATATTAAACATTAATTATTATTGGTAAAATCATTGGTCTTCTTTCGGTTTTGGTTAGTAATAATCTACTAATATTTTCTCTAACTTCGTCTTTAATATAATTTAAATTAACCTCATCAGATTGAGAAATCAAAGTCATCATAATCAATCTAGCTTGTTCCTTAATCTCATTGAATAATTTACTAGAAGACTCATTATCAACAAAGCCTTTAGACTCTACAATTATATCTCCAAGAATACTTCTGGTCTCAAGATTAACTAGAGCTATAATATGCAAAATACCCTCTTCCGACATAGACTGTCTATCGTGAATTACAACATTGGTCAAATCTCCGACCCCAAGACCATCCACAATTACATCTGAGGTAGGTACTTTTTCTGGAGTAACACGCCTTTGTTTGTAATCAAACAAAATAACTTTACCATTCATACCAACCACAACATTACGATCTGGATACCCCCCCCTGATAGCAATATCCCCATTAGACCTCAATAAATGATGAGAGCCTGTAATCGGAATATAATACTTGGGTCGTACAGCTTTAATCACAGCGACAAGATCATCTTGTCTAGCATAAGCCTCATATCTTGTATCCAAAGGCTGATAATACTCTATAAAAGCTCCCAGTTTTGCAAAATTATCATTCACTCTTGATACTGAGCGAGCATTACCTGGGATTAAATCAGCTGGATACATAACTATATCTCCCTCTCTTATCACAAAAGATTTATGTTCTCCATTAGCTAATTTCATCAAATGAGGAATATCATCCCCGTGAGCACCAGATATCAACACTACCAACTTTTCACGTGGCAAATCCACAAGACCACTAGGACCAACAATAGTCCCTGATTTAATTTGAATAAACCCCTTTTTACGACAAGTATTAAAAGTATTTAATAAACTTTTACCTTCTATAAATAAATTCTTATTATTAGCCTCTACTGCATTTACAATTTGCTGCATTCTCCCAATCATAGAAGGAAAAGTAGAGATAAAAACAGTACCGGTATTACGAGAGATCACTGAGCTTATATGTTTTGCGATAGAAGCTTCCGTTGGAGCTAGTCCTTGAGACTCGCCAGCAACACTACCCGTCAAAAGAGCAAAAGTATCTGAACCAGCTAAATCCCTAATATAATCAAGAAAATCTAACTTCTCTGAGGATTCACTATCTAACTTATAGCTAGAAAGATAAAATAACTTCCCTTGCATAGTATAAATACAAAGTCCAATAGTTCCCATAACATTAAAGTTAGTTGGGAAGATATTGACTTTAAATGAGCCAACTCTAATAGAATTATATGGCTTTACCACATGTTTTTTATAACGTATACCCTGCGAATAAAAATCTTGCCTAGATTCCAAAATAGCAAACAAAGGTTCTGTAGCATAAATATGTAAATTGGGGAATAAATGTAATAAATAAGGCACAGCACCAATATGGTCGGGATGTGGCGAAGTTAAAATTACTCCTTTAATTTTGGAAGCATTGTCCTTGAGATACTGGGTATTAGGTATCAAATAATCAATTCCTGGCTGATTAACTCCCGGCATTTGAAGCCCCATGTCAACTATTAGAATATCATTCTCTTGTTCAAAAATATACATATTCTTGCCAACTCCATCTAATCCTCCTAAAGGTATAATTTTAAGAGCTTGTCTGGAAGTCTCAGGAATCGTACGCTTTTGAGCAAAATTTTTGCCTTGTGAACGAGAGCGATTAGTTCTAACATTAGATTTACTATATGATCTTTTTGATTGCATATTTAAAATAATTAATAAGATTAGTTTCTTCTTTAAGAGTAGACCTTATAATCTCTGCTTATGATATAAAATAAAATGTTTTTTAAAACAGAAATGCGTTTTACTCCGAAAAAATGTAGACTATAGAGAGTCGAACTCTATCCTACTCCTAAAAGTATAGTCTGTAAAAAATTTAGTTTGATTCTTT
>JBEDBC010000058.1:0-4137 GCA_041177485.1 Candidatus Parcubacteria bacterium
GTCCAAGAGTAGCTAGGAAATAAGATTGGTCTTTTGTACTGTCTACTCCCTTTAAAAGGTGAAAAACTCCATCTTCAGTCTTACTAATTCTAGCATAGTGCCCTGTCGCAATATAATCAGCTCCTATAGACAGACATTTATCCAAGAACACCTTAAACTTTATCTCTTTATTGCACATAATATCTGGATTAGGGGTTCTTCCTAATTTTATTTCAGATATAAAATATTCTATGACTCTGTTGCGATATTCTAATTCAAAATCAAATGTATAAAGTGGAATTCCAAGGTGACCAGCAACCATTCTAGCATCTTCATAATCAGACTGAGAAGAACAAGGAAAATCAAAAACTCCTCGGCTCGTCTCTAATTTACCAGACCAGTTTTTCATAAATACTCCTACCACATTGCATCCCTGCTGTTTCAAGAGATAGGCGGATACTGAGGAGTCTACACCACCAGACATCCCTAAAAATACTGTTTTTGACATAAATAAAATCTAATTCATATTAATACTATACTCTAATTTTAACATTTTAGTCAAATAAATTAGGTATGGGTATTCTAATAAAATTCTACGATATCTGCATCTGGTATTACGTTAGCTGTTCTTAGGAAAAGATATAAAAGAGTTTGAGTAATACCAGACATCCAGAGAGCTGATAAGATACACATTATTAGTCCTACTAGTTTAACCTTAGTATCTCCTCTGAAATTGGAGTTTGGTCCACCACCTATACCAAAGGTTCGATGAATTGATTCAGAATTATACATAATTATAATTCCTAATATAATACCTATCATCCCGACTATTAACTGAGTTTTACCAGTTGATAAAATGGTAAAAATAGTGATTAAAGCAAATATTATACCTCTGATTATATTTAATTTTTCCAACTCACTTCGCTCTAGTCCTAATTTTAACCAGCCTCTATTCTCCAAAAAGTCTTTAAGTTGAACTACATAAATTAAACCCGCTGTTAATGGGATAAGTGGTATAAGCCAAAGTAAAAGCATATTATTGAACATTTATATTTATACGAGATACCAAAATTGGTAGTAAAGGGCTAAATCCAGGTGTAATCCTAAGTTCAACCTTATCCACACTATCCAAATCTTGTAGATAAGCTTTGGATTTAGAAACTGTTCTTAATCTCAAATTATTAGCAATCTTATTTTTATCAAATTTAGTTTGAATATTATAGTCTACATAAATTCTAGATTTAAGTGCTTGTCTATTAGGAAACTCTTGTGGATTGTCAAAATTTATACTAAATTCACTCCCTAATTCTTTGGATTCTAGAACCTGAATAGATAATAATTCTTTAATCAAATTATTAAGGTCTTCTTCTTTATAAAATACTCCTTCCAAACTACTAGTTGCTTTGACATTAAAGCTTCTTACCCTATCACCAGCACTAGGCAATCCTTTATAATCAATTTCATTAAGCTTACTCTGAATAGATAAAGACTTGCTACCTTGTCTTTCACTTACCTGATTATTCACCACCTCTGTTAATTTTTTCTGTAAATCCAATCTAGCTTTTGCAATATCTTGCTCAGTTACTACTGTTCCATCTGCATTTCCCCCGTTATTAATATCCTCTTCTAACTGTCCATATATATTAGACGATTTTATTGGATCTCCTTCTAGTCCCGGAAAAATTAGTTTACCAGCTTTAATATTATAATCTGGACCAACTGCATCAGCAATAATTTTAGCTGTTACAGTACCATTAGCTGGAATAGTGACAGTTTCAATAAGACGGAACTGTTTACCTCCATCAGCTCTCAATCTAGTGTTAGAAACCAATTGCTGTGGAGTTGTTGTATTGTTAAATAAATTAATGTTAGCTGTTGCCTTTGAACCATCAGATTGAGAACCGGTAGCTTCATATGTCCCATCTACTGAAGCACTAATTGTATCTATTGTAGATGGTATAGAACGATTTTCTAAACTAACATCGGTTATATTAGGATCAAATGTAACATCAAAGTCTTTAGATAGTTTTTCTACTTTAGGATTTATAATTACCTCAGCTCTTGGTAAGAATATCATAAGAGCTATAATCGATGTAAAAATAATAATAGGGATTCCCAATAATATAAATGAGTTAGGTGATTTATTTTTTTCTTGATTAAAAAATGTAACTGGACTATTCGCATCAGTTCTAAATATAGGCTCTTGAGAGATGCTATTGTTTGGTCTAATATTACTAAAGTACTGAGTATGTTGAATAGATTGCTCATAAGAGAAAAAAGCTGTAAATGGGTCCTCCTCATCTAATTCAGGAACATCCGGTTGAGGCATCCCATCTATTGTACTCACCTCTAAATCTTGGGTGGCCAAAATTTTAATTAAGTCTATATCAGAGCTAAACAAATTAATATTAGAACCATCTTCTATTAATTGCTGAACTGTATAAACAAATAATCCTAAATTAACCTTATTATATAACATGTACATTTCCTCTGGAATATAAACAGCTATGGTTTTAGATTTATTTGTAGCACTTTTAATTTGATACAGTATATCTGAAATACTATCAACTGGATTCAGAATAATTGGCTTTTGTGTATTTTGAGATTTCATATAATATTATTTATTCACTTATGCGGTATGGTAAATGAACCTCCATAGGAATGCTAGCAATATGAATCAATCCTAAAATATCAAGATACTTTGAGCTATTAATAGTACTTGTCATATCAACCATATGCGGAAATTGCTTGGGTGTAAGAATGGAAATATGAGGTTTCGTAACAATGTTTAATAATTTATACCATCCTCCATATTCCAACACTTCTTTTATTCCAACTAAATCTGCTCCTTCACCATAAATAAAGATATAAGGTGGTAGCATAGGTAGGTTTAATTCCTGCAAACTCAAAACCACTCCCTGAAGCCAGAGCGATACCTCTGATTCTAGTGATTCGGTAATACGACGAGCCATATCTCTAGGCAGTTGAAGTAGATTATATTCTTTACGTACTGTTTCTGCTTCATCAATTGTAATTTGAAAAGCATTGGCAATGGCTTGAGTAAAACTATGACTACCCATGCTAAAAGACTGGGCATAAATGATTTTTTGATTTTGTATCACACTGATACTAGTTTGTCCAAACTTAATATCAATCAGTATCACGGATAAATCTTTACTAGTATTATAATCTAAAACTAACTGGCCAACAGCTGACCCCACTTGATAAACTCCATCTATGTGAAAGTTGTTTGATTTAGCAATATGAATTAAAGCATTCTTATAATTTGCTGGTATATATGTGTTCAATGTTTCTAACTTAATTAAGTTAGCTTGTTTCAAAATAGGATCAACCACCTCTTCTTCATCTAGCAAAATATTATTCAAAGAAACCTGAACCAAAGATAGTGGTAAATTATGACCCTGACTATTTATATATACCTCAGAATCAAACTGCGTATAAACATCATTTATTATCTGCATCCACTCTTTATGCTTAATTTTCTGTTTTGGCTTTTCTCTTGACACCTCTATAGTACGATTTTTTACTTCTAATAAGGGACCTGAAACCCCAATAACAGCGGATATATCATCTTTATGTTTAGATTCAGTTCTAACCTGAGCAATAGCAGAAGATACAGATTTAGTCAAAAATGACTCCTGATCAATTGCATCAGTACTCACTACACCAAAAGGGAGCTTAACGTCACCAACTCCTCGAATCAAAGTGTTCCCAGTTTTTCTATCTATAGTATAGTCTACAACAGTGACCCTGTTCTCAGATATATCTATCACTAATGGGTATAATATTTCTTTTTTTCCAAACATATTTTTATTTGAGATTTAGATTAATTATTTTTTTAAATTGGATAAATTGTTTTAATGAATAAAATTAACTCACCTACAAAACCGACACCGAGTGGTATAGCTAAATTATCATCTAATTTATTAGCAAATATCTCTACAACAACTCCGGTAATAGCTAATATTAACCCAAATATACCAACACCACTAATACTGGCCGATACAAAAAAGTTTGCAACTAATGCTAAAAGAACTCCCTCCCAAGTAGTTTTATTATCTGTATTTGGGAATACTTTCATTGTACCATAAATTCCACCAATTGTAGAGAAAGTATCCCCAATAATAGCAATTAGAA
>JBEDBC010000059.1:0-3111 GCA_041177485.1 Candidatus Parcubacteria bacterium
AAAAAACAAAATATATACACTTAATAATATTGGCCTCATAAAAAATATTAGTAATAAAATAAATCTATATGGAGACAGCCATCTATTAACATCTTTTCCAGATGTATTAATTAGTTTTAATCCTAAGATATTTCTAGCTATGGTATTATTTAAAAATGAATAAGGAAATCCTGCATATATTAATACAGATAAAATCCAACAATAGTCAAATAGTTTTGGAGAATAGTTTTCTTTAAAGGCATTTTCATATAGGTCTAAAAATAAATTCTCTATAAACTTAATATCTGTGAATCTAGCGATTACTGCCAATAAAACCGTCAATATAACAAATAAAATTAATGTAAATAATATATCTAATATTATACATATGAATTTTTTCCAAAAGGAAGCGGGAGCTTGATCCATATAGATTGAAGTTTATCAATAATTGTTAGATGTAATATACTACAAATGATTTTTATGTCAATAGAAATTATTACTCACCTTCTTACCCGACCCAAAACCGACTACATAACAAGCTATCAATATTGTGATACTGTGAGTGAGTTGACTGGTGGGAATTTGTACTGCTTTATCAATCACGCTATCTAATTGATCCATCTCTAAAGACATCATCTGTAAAGAATACCAATAAAATACTATAGACACCAAAACTAATATAGTTTTATCTAAACTTTTTGCTTGTAGGGACATTTTCAACCCAATCAGAATTATAAAAGGAGATATGAATTGCCCAAATATAAATGGAACAAAGTAAAATATGATTGCTATTGCTAATATTATTGTGAATTTGAGAAAATTATTTTTCTGCATATAGTTTATTTAGGATTACATTTTTGTAATACAGTAGATCTATACCCTACATAAGGTCTAGTGATTTCTAGATTCCACTGAGGATCATGCCCGGCAAAGTGAATATGACAAATATATTGATCTATGACTGTTTGCCTTTGAAACCAATTTGTCCATCCCCACATATTTGATTTTACTAACAGTTCATTAACTGCTTCTTGTACAAAACCTCTAGCATTTGATCTTGCACAAGTAGTAGGGTTTATATTAAATGTATAATGTCCTCATCTCCAAGACCAATATGAATTACTGATATATTGTTTACAAGGAAACAACCACCATGGATCCGCCACAACAGGATATACAATACCAGCTACATTATGCTCTACATGTTGTATAAGAGTCAGTCCATCAGTACTAAACCAAGTTTTTACTTCTTTTCCTTCTGCATCTTTTGCCCAAGGTTTAGCTATTATAGAAATAGGCTCTTGTTTATTATTATATACTATTGCACCACCATCTGTCTGTATTTCTATTTTTCCTCCATGTTCTAATTCTACCTTATACTCATACTCAGTAGGGGCATTAGGATTATCTATAATAGTTGTCATTCTTACAGAACCATCATTATTAGCTTGTACGGTATTACTAAAGTCTGATTCACTTGCATAGGCTACTACTCCTTTAGCTACAATTTCTCCTTCTTGGGGATTGTCTAATTCTGGTAAACTTATATTTATTTCTGTATTACCTGTTTTTAGACTAACCGCCTCATCTGGATTCTTTGGTATATCTATAATTGTATTATTTATCTTTGCCATACCTATAGAATCTGCATCCGCTTTTAGATTTACTTGAGACGATTCTTGTAATAGACCTTCTATTCCTTCTAGTGATTGTTTAATTTCAACCGTTTCTGTATCTATTGCTTGGACTAATGTAAATGGATAGATTTGAATACCTAAAACTGCTATTACTATTATCTTTACAAGTACTTGCTTCAACCTCATAAATTTAACTTATATATATTTTTAATATATTATTTGTCAATTACTGTCAAATTTAACTCCTCAAGCCCACACCTTTTCTCAAAAGAATTACGTCAGTAATAGATAATATCAAGACCAACATCACCAAAATCGCAACTGAAATTTCAATTGACACATCGGTAACTCCAAAAAATCCAAATCTAAATCCATTTACCATATATAGAATTGGGTTAAACTTAGATATATTTTGCCAAAACTCTGGAAGAGCATTGACTGAATAGAATACTCCCCCCAGATAAGTAAGTGGGGTCAATACAAAAGTTGGGATAATAGCAGTATGGTCAAACTTTTTAGCAAAGATAGCATTTAACAAGCCTCCCAAAGAAAAAACAGTCGCGGTCAAAATTGAGAACATCAAAACTGCCCACACATTCAAAACATCCAACTTAGTAAAAGCCAACGCCACCACAATAACTAAAATTCCAACACCCAGACCTCGTGCCATACCACCGACTACATAACCCCAGACAATTACCCAGTTAGGAGTTGGGGAGACTAGTAGCTCCTCAATGCTTTTACCAAATTTAGCCCCAAAGAATGACCCCACCACATTCATAAAAGAATTGGTAATAATAGCCATCATCACCAAACCAGGCACTATGAATTGCATATAACTAATCCCCTCAATATCTCTAATCTGAGAGCCTACAAAAGAACCAAAAATCAAAAAATACAAACTAGTAGTAATCACTGAAGGGAGCAAAGTCTGTGGCCAAATTCTAATAATTCGAATTAGCTCTTTTTTAATAATAGTATACATTGGTGTAAAAACTGGAGCTTTCATATTATTGTGAAACTTTATTAATAAATACTTCTTCTAACCTGTTTGTCTTATTCCTAATACCTGTCACTTGCAATCCTTTGCTATGAAGTTCATTAGTAATAGTATACAAATCCTCTCCTTGTAATAAATCTGTCTCTAGTCTACCATCCTCTATGACTCTGTACCTTTTAGGTAACCCTTTAATCTCTCCTACCGTGTCTAGGACTAGAGTATCTTTCTTTAGCTCAGATAACAACTCCTTCACCGTACCAATCTCGAGGATATTCCCCTTATTAATAATACCAACTCTGTCACATAAATTTTCCGCCTCTTCTAGATAATGAGTAGTCAAGATAATAGTCACTCCTTCCTGATTTAGCTCTCTCACAAACTCCCACATCTCTCGCCGTAAATCCACATCCACTCCGGCTGAAGGCTCATCTAGAATTAGAATCTCAGGCTTATGAATCAGAGCCCTCACAATCATCAGTCGCCTTTTCATACCAC
>JBEDBC010000060.1:0-29101 GCA_041177485.1 Candidatus Parcubacteria bacterium
TTATAAGGCTATATTAAATCATATCAAATATGGTAAGGCTGCTAAAGATTATCTATATAATAGAGGATTAAATGATACTTTAATTGATTTGTTCCACATTGGTTTGGCTCCCTATAATTACCAAACAATTAGTAAAAAGTTAATTAATAAATATTCTGTTTATGAAATAGAAACTTCTGGTATGGTTATAAAAAGCCCACAAAATCAAATATATGATAGATTTAGGGGTAGAATTATGATACCAATTCAGGATACTTTGGGTAGAGTTATTGGATTTACGGGTAGAATTTTACCAGAATATGATGATGGTAAAATGGGTAAGTATGTTAACTCACCCCAAACTCAAACCTTTGATAAAAGTAAAGCTTTATTTGGTCTTTACCAAGCTAAATCTGCCATTAAAAAAAATAATAGAGTAGTTTTAGTTGAGGGTCAGATGGATGTCATTATGTCACATAAATCCAATATAGCTGAGGTTGTTGCCGTTTCAGGAACGGCTTTAACTGAATATCACGTCAAAACGTTATTACGTTATACTAATTATTTTGTGTTAGCTTTTGATGCTGATTCTGCTGGTATTTCAGCATGTCTTAGAGCAGCATCCTTGATTACGAAGATGGGAGGAGTTGTAAAGGTAGTTTATATCGAGGCTGGTAAAGATCCAGCAGATTTGGTTTTGGATAACCCACTCTTTTGGCAGCAAGCTATTGATCGGGCTGAGGATTTCATAGATTATTATATTAACCACATTGTTGGTAATATTGATGCCGCGGATCTTCCTGCAAAAAACAACGCTTTGCAGCAGTTATTGGAGTGGATACAGGTCATAACCGACCCTATGACTAAAAATTATTATGTTAAAAAGTTATCAGATGTATTAAATATTCCTGAGAAAGAAATATATAGTCAGATCAAATCCGTCATTAATAAGAATACAAATGACTCTCCATTGAGCTCTTTAGATAGTGTATCAGTTAAGTTACAAAAACATATTATAGCTTATCTGCTTTACAAACCTCAAAATCATGATATTCTTATATTAGAGCAATCTCTTTTCACTCAATCGAAGCTGAAGGCGTTATTTATAAAGCTAAGAGATTATTGCAAGCAGAATCTTCCTCAAAAATTAACTTTGTCTGAATGTAAAAAATTTTTAAGCTTTGATGAATATTCATTGCTGGAGTCAATTTTACTTCCAATTTTTTACCAAATTGAAGATATGCAGTCTAGCTCCGATCAAGTAGATGCAACTATAAAAGAAAATATTCATTTATTAAGGTTACAGTATAAGAGTTCGGTTAGAAAGGCTTTACTTAAACAACTGAAGGAAGCAAAAAAAGATGGAGATGTAGCTAAAGTAAAGCAAATCCTAAAAAAATATCAGTCATTTACTACTAAATAATTTATAATTCATATGACTAAATTAAGTAATAAAGAACCAAAATTGGCTTTAGAAAAAGCAATCAAAGCATTAGTTCTGCAAGGTAAGGATAGAGGATTTGTTACTGAAACAGAAATCATGTATGCTTTGCCCAATATCGAAGATAACTTGGAGCAATTAGAAGAAATATATGATACTTTGAAAGAAAAAGGTATTAAAGTCAAAGACGAGGTCGAGTTTTTACCAGGAGTAACTATTGATGGAATAGAAGACAGTGAAACTTATGTTGCTTTAGAAAAGTGGGAGGAGGAATTGGCTGATCCTGTGCAAATGTATCTGAAGGAAATAGGAAATATCCCTTTATTAAGCAAAGAACAAGAGATATATATATCAAAAAGAGTTTTAGAGGGAGATGAGGAAGCAAAAAGAGAGTTAGCAGAAGCTAATTTACGGCTTGTAGTTTCTATTGCAAAAAAATATGTTGGTCGTAGTCCAAATCTAACTTTACTAGATTTAATACAAGAGGGTAATCTAGGTTTATTCAAGGCTATAGAAAAGTTTGATTACTCTAAAGGTTTTAAATTTTCTACCTACGCAACATGGTGGATTAGGCAAGCTATTACAAGGGCGTTAGCGGATCAATCTCGAACTATACGTATACCTGTTCATATGGTTGAAACCATTAATAAATATTCTCAAGTAGTACGTAACTTAGTGCAGGAATTGGGGCGTGAACCGTTACCAGAAGAAATTGCTGCTGAGATGGATTTGGAAGTGGAGAAAGTTCATCAAATTATTAAAATCAACCAAGATACTATTTCCTTACAGGCACCTGTTGGAGATGAGGATGGCAGTTCTTTAGGTGATTTTATTGAGGATACCGAGTCACTAAGCCCAACTCAAACTGCTAGCCGAAACTTATTAAGAGAGCATCTACAAGAAATTTTAGACGATTTGAACGATAGAGAACAGAAGATTTTACAAATGCGATTTGGTTTAGAAGATGGTATTACACATACTCTAGAAGAGGTTGGCGCAGAGTTTAACGTTACCAGAGAAAGGATCAGACAGATCGAAGTGAAGGCTCTTGAAAAAATTCGGGAACACGTTAATATTCGCAAATTAAGAGATTATTAATTTTTATACTAATAAATATTAAAAACCCTTCACAAATTCTAATATATGTGATATAATATTTTTTATTATGCCGTATTATATAAGGAATAGAGTATTATGAGCAAGCCTATTAAGTCAGTAGTTAAGTTACAAGTTAAGGGAGGACAGGCAACCCCAGCACCTCCTACAGGTACAGCTTTAGGCCCCCACGGAATTAAATTACAGGAATTCTGCATAAAGTTTAATGATGCAACTAGAGATCAGATTGGAGAGGTTGTTCCCGTGGAGGTTACAATTTATGAAGATAGAACCTTTGATTTTGTAATAAAAATATCTCCAGTATCGGCTTTAATCAAAAAAGAGTTGAAACTAGAAAAAGGATCCCCTACTCCTAATAAAGCTAAAGTTGGGAAGTTGACTAAAGCTCAAGTATCTGCTATAGCTGAGAAAAAGTTACCTGACTTGAATGCCTTTAACTTAGAGGCTGCTATGAAAGTAGTAGAGGGAACAGCCCGATCTATGGGAGTAGAAATAACAGAGTAGGAGAGTATTCTATAATATTCGCTAATACTACATAACTATAATTATTATGAGATCCAAATCTTATCGCAATGTTTTAGAAAATTTAGATAGAACTAAAGTTTACCCCTTATCTGAAGCCTTACCTATTTTGTTAGGTATGTCAAGAGCAAAGTTTACTGAAAGCGTTGATGTACATATTAAGACAAACCTAAAAGGAACCAAGGGACCTCAGTCAGTTAGAGGAGCTATAATATTTAGTAAACCAGTTTCTAAAGGTAAGTCTGTACTTGTATTGACCGAAGATGAGGCAAAGTTAAAACAAGCTCAAGCTGCCGGAGCTGATAGAGTAGGTGGAAAAGAGATTGTTGATGAAATAAAGCAAGCAGGAGGTATTAATTATGATGTAATTATTGCTACCACAGATTTTATGAGATTTGTAGCTCCTGTAGCAAAAATTCTAGGACCAAAGGGGTTGATGCCTTCTCCTAAAAACGGCACAGTTACTGATGATGTAGATAGAGTTGTTCAGGAATTTAAAGCTGGTAAATCAGAATTTAGAATGGATAGAACAGGAGTTATTCATCAAGCAGTTGGTAATGTTAGCTTCACTATTGAAGAATTAGAAAAGAATATCCGTGATTTTGTATCAGAGGTACAGAAGCATCAACCAGAGAAAGTAAAGGGAGAGTTTGTTAAACATGTATATTTGTCTTTAACACAGAGCCCTTCTATTAAAATTAAATTATAGCTGAACTTTACAGTTTAATATACAAAAAAGAGTCTACCCATGACTCTTTTTTGTATACCCGGGGTAACTATTAAATAAATGTCATTTGTTTTGATTCTCTAATCTATTATATTTTATTTAAAACCGGTTTGTTTGTTGTGGATAACTATTGCTAAAATTCTATCCCAAAAACACTGATAGTAGTAAAATTTAGCTTTTTTATACTATATATAGTATAAAAGTTGTATATACAGATTAAGTCTGATATAATTTATATACTATTCAAAATAGTATATAAACATAACATATACAGATATGGCAGTTACTCAAATTACTAAAAGAGATGGTTCTATTGTTGCATTCAATCAAGCAAAAATTTGGAAGGCAATTAGTAAAGCTTTTCTGGATGTTAAGCAAAATTTTACCGCTGAAGAAGCAAAACAAGTTGATGGAGTGACAGAGTCTGTCATGCAGTTATTAGATGAACAATTTGTAGATAATTACCCTACGGTTGAAATAGTTCAAGATATTGTAGAAAAAAAACTAATGGAGCGCGGGTTTTATGATGTTGCTAAGGGCTATATTTTGTATCGGAAAGCACATGAAGATGCTCGTAAGGAAGAGCAAGCAAAACTAGAGGGAGTACACCCTACTCTAAAAGTTCGTAAATCATCTGGTGAGATAGTTGCCTTTAATCGTTATAATATAACAAAAACTCTGTCTTACTATAGTAATGGATTGGAGAATGATATTGATATTGATTTAATTGTAACAGGAGTAGAGAGTAGTATTTATGATGGAATGACTACTAAAGAAATCTCCCAGATTATGATTATGACAGTCAGGTCATATATTGATCGTGATCCTGCTTATTCAGTTTTAGCAGCAAGATTATTGTTGAATACTATTTATGAGAATGTTATCGGTAATGATTTAGATTATACTAATTTGGACACTTTGTACAGACAGGCTTTTGTTACAAACATCAACTCTGCTGTAGAATCTGGACTATTAAGTAGTGATATGCTTGATTATAATCTAGAGTGGTTGTCTAGTAAAATAAAACCAGAGAGAGATGGTCTATTTAAATTCTTAGGAATACAAACTCTATATGATAGATATTTTATCAAAGATCCTCTTAGCAAGAGAATGTTTGATACTCCTCAAGGGTTTTGGATGCGCGTAGCTATGGGGTTAGCTTTAGTTGAAAAACCAGAAGTTAGAGAGCAAAAAGCTGTAGACTTTTATGAAATAATGTCTCAAATGTACTTTGTCCCTTCTACTCCAACTCTATTTCACGCAGGTACTAATCATCCTCAGTTATCGTCTTGTTATCTTAACACTATAGAAGATGATTTAGGACATATTTTTAAGGTAATAGGAGATAATGCTCAGATGTCAAAGTGGTCTGGTGGGATTGGAACGGATTTTACTAATCTAAGAGGGATCGGTGCTTTGATTAAAGGTACCGGAGTTGAAAGTCAGGGTATAGTTCCATTCTTAAAGGTTGCTAATGATACTACAGCAGCCATTAATCGTAGTGGTAAAAGAAGAGGTGCAGCTGTAGTTTATCTGGAAACTTGGCATATAGATATAGAAGATTTCTTGGAGTTGAGAAAAAATACTGGAGACGAGAGAAGGCGAACCCACGATATGAACACTGCTAACTGGATTCCAGATTTATTTATGGAAAGAGTAA
The DNA here is from genome assembly GCA_041177485.1 of Candidatus Parcubacteria bacterium. Taxonomy (GTDB): domain Bacteria; phylum Patescibacteriota; class Minisyncoccia; order SW-4-49-11; family SW-4-49-11; genus CALRBF01. Next base: position 5,446 of record JBEDBC010000060.1, read on the forward strand.
GACAGGATGGTGATTGGACTTTATTTTCTCCAGATGAGACTCCAGATTTACATCATATTTATGGACAAGAGTTCAATCGAGCCTATCGACGATATGAACAATTAGCTGATGAAGGAAAAATTAGGTTATTTAGAAGAATGAAGGCGAAAGATCTATGGCGAAAAATGATTACCATGCTTTATGAGACGGGTCATCCTTGGATTACTTTCAAAGACCCATCTAATATAAGGTCTCCACAGGATCATGTAGGAGTGGTACATAATTCTAACCTTTGTACTGAAATTACTCTCAATAATTCAGCTGAAGAAACTGCAGTATGTAATTTAGGCTCTCTTAACCTCAAGTATTTTGTAAAAAATGGAGCTTTTGATAAAGATTTAGTCTCAAGGGTTGTACCTATTGCAATTAGAATGTTAGATAATGTTGTAGATATAAACTTTTATCCTACTAAAGAAGGGGAGGTGTCCAATAAGAGACATAGGCCAATTGGACTAGGAATTATGGGGTATCATGATGCCTTATATCAATTGGATATTAATTTTGATTCTGAGGGGGCGGTGGAATTTGCTGACTACTCTATGGAGATGATATCTTATTACGCAATCTTAGCATCCAGTCAGCTTGCACAGGAAAAGGGGGCCTATGAGACTTTTAAGGGTTCAAAGTGGGATAGGGGAATATTACCTGTAGATACTATTAGTCTTTTAGAACAAGCTCGAGAAATGCAAATCCCTGTGAATAGAACTGAGAGATTAGATTGGTCAGTAGTCAGAGAATCAATCAAAAAATATGGTATGCGTAACTCTAATACGATGGCTATTGCACCTACCTCTAATTTAGCTAATATTACCGATGCAGTCCCTGCAAATGAGCCAATTTATAAAAATCTTTATGTAAAATCTAATCAAGCTGGAGATTTTACGGTTATAAATTCCTATTTGATTGAAGATTTGAAAAAAATTGGACTTTGGAACTCGACTATTGCTGAGAAAATAAAATATTTTGATGGTTCAATTGCTCAAATTACAGAAATACCTTCTAATCTGAGAGAAAAATATAAAGAAGTATTCGAAATTGACCCAAAATGGTTGGTAAAAGCTGCAGCTTATAGAGGAAAATGGATGGATCAAAGTCAATCACTAAATATATTTTATAAGGGGGTATCGGGCAAGGAAATTGCGGATGTCTATATGTATGCCTGGGAAATGGGAGTGAAGACTACCTACTATCTAAGAACTCTAGCTATTTCTCAAGTAGAAAAGGCTACAGTGAGTGTTAATGAATTTGGTACAACACATCGTCGAGATTTCGCCTCAAATACAACGAATACTAGTTCTGATAACTCTCTGAATTCTATTGTATCGATGCAACAGTCGATAGAAACAAAACTAGAAAATACCACTGCTAGTGTAACAGAAAATTTGCCACCACAACCTCCAAAGTCCAATATATTTGCAGTTATAGAAGGTCAAATTTGTGACTCTTGTCAATAAAATTAATCAATTCTAAATATTAAAAAATACTACTATGCCTATTACACAGACAAATCAAAGAGTTAATATTAACGATAGAAGAGTTATTAACGGTAAGGACGCCGACGTAGTACAACTGCATCCTATGAAACACACCTTTGCTTGGGATGCTTATTTGACTGGTAATGCTAATCATTGGTTGCCAACTGAAATTGGTATGCAAATAGATGTAGAACAGTGGAAGTCTAATAATGTTTTAACTGAAGATGAGCGCATTGCCTTTAAGACTGTGCTGGGGTTCTTTACTACAGCTGATTCATTAGCAGCTAATAATTTAGTGTTGGCTACATATAAACATATTACGTCACCTGAAATTAGAATGTATCTTCTGAGACAGGCTTATGAGGAGGCTATTCATACCCACGCTTACCAGTATATTGTAGAAAGTTTAGGTTTGGATGGTGGAGAAATCTTTAATATGTATAGAGAGGTTGAGACTATTTATAATAAAGCTTCATTTTTCTTGTCATTTAATGAAGGAATTTTTGATCATAACTTTAAAACTGGAACTTTTGAGTCTGACCAAAAGTTTTTAGAGAACTTATGTGTTTTTTCACTCATAGTGGAAGGCATTTTCTTTTACAGCTCATTTGCAGTTATTTTTGGATTACAGAGACAAAATAAAATGCCTGGTAGTGCTGAGCAGATCCAATATATTATGAGAGATGAGTCTAGTCATTTGAACTTTGGCGCAGATATGATTAATGCCATAAAGCAGGAACAGCCAGAATTATGGACTCCTGAATTTCAAGCACATATCACTGATTTAATCAAAGAAGCAGTTGGACTAGAATATGAATTTGCTACCACCTGTTTCCCAAGAGGAATTATGGGTATTTCATCAGATGGATTCAGAAGATATATTGAGTATATTGCTGATCGTAGGCTACAAAGGGTGGGACTCCCAATTGCTTATGGAACAGAGAATCCTTTTCCTTGGATGTCAGAAGCTGTAGATTTAGCTAAAGAAAAGAATTTCTTTGAAACCAGAGTAATTGAATACCAAACTGGGGGAACTCTTAGCTGGTAAATCATATTTTGTTAAATCCAAAGTATACTCATAATTTGCATAAATTAACTTTATGTAGTATACTTTGGCGTATAAAATTATATTGTCCAATGTTACCGGCAAAATATTCTTTATACTAACTAATTTATAGAGAATATTTTGCCAGGAATATTGTTTTTCTCCTGGTAATTACTAATTCTCATGACAGCTGCTTTCTTTGATGACTCGTGCAGAGCCAAAGCTTTGAATGTAGGTGAATCGCATACTCACAGACATTCTCTAATTCCCTAACTTCACAGGTATGGAGAAAGGCCTATTACTCTCTTCAACGGTCTGCAACAAATAATAAAGTACTTGCTAATTTGAATAACATTATAAATACAGAAAAAACTCGATCCAGTATTGGAGAAATTAGCTTTAATGTATATTATGATGCTCAGATTGAGCGGGGATTTATAAGAGTGAATTATAAGTTTCAAGGTAAGACAATATATGTCATCGCAACAGTTACCTTTTCTGATGAGTTGCTATCTATCAACTCTGATCTACTAGGTATACGTGTACATCAAATTTCAATTAGGAACACAAAATTAGTAAATCGTCAAATTAATTTACTAGCTGCTAAAATCTCTCGCTATAATCATATTAGCCGTTCAGTTATATGAAATGAATTGGTTTAAAAATCCGCGTCTATTGAAAATGCGGATTTTTTCTTTTTTATGGTATAATAAAATTAATACATTTTTTAAATATCATGTCAGAGTATACAAAATCATATCAGGAATTAAATATACAACAAAAACAAGCTGTAGATACTTTACTTGGTCCTGTAATGGTAGTGGCGGGACCGGGATCTGGAAAAACCCAGCTTTTATCTTTGAGGGTTGCTAATATATTAGACAGTCAAGATGTGATGCCGGATAATATTCTTTGTCTTACTTTTACTGATGCCGCTGCCTATAATATGAGAAAGCGCTTAGCTTCTTTTATTGGTAAAAAAGCTTATAAGGTTGATATCCATACTTTTCATAGTTTTGGACAGTCTATATTAAAAGACTATTATGAATATACTTCCGGTGTAGAACGCATACCTGTAGACAATGTTTATCAGACCGAAATTATTGATGAAATTATAACCAAATTACCTTATAATCATATTTTAATATCTAAAATTTATGATAAGAGTAAGCTAATCTCCAATTTATTATCGGCCATTAAGTATATTAAACAAGCCGGCCTTACTCCTTTAGAATATCTACAAATTTTGGAACAAAATCAAGATTTTTTTTCAGAAGTTAGGTCTATTATTAAGAGCATAGATGATATATCTTTGAGATCATCAAAAGATAGAGATCAAAAATTGGCTCAATTTAGAGAGCTTGTTAATTCAATTCCAGTAGCTACAAATCACCATGGTTATTTTGTTTCTTATGGGGAGTCTTTAAAAAAATCTTTACTTGAAGCTATCTCTCAGACAGAGGAGTTAGAAAAAGGATATAAACCGATTTCACAGTGGAAGGTAAAGTATTTAATCAAAGCTAAGGATGGAAGTAAAGTTTTGTCTGATGTTGAGAGGTTAGAAAAACAAAAAGCCATTGCAGATATATATAAGAAATATCAAGATTATCTAGAAAAAAATCAATTATTGGATTTCTCGGATATGTTATTAGATGCACTCACGCTATTAAAACAAAATGAGTCTCTGAGGGATAAATTACAGTCCAAATATCAATTTATATTAGTGGATGAGTTCCAAGATACCAATGAAGCCCAGATGCAACTAGTTTTATCTATTATGGGAGATAACCCAGAACCTAATATTTTGGTTGTGGGGGATGATGATCAGGCGGTATATGGCTTCCAAGGAGCGGATGTATCGCACATGTTATCTTTTCAGAATAAATTTCCAACTGCTGAACTTATAGTGTTGACTACTAATTACCGTTCACGTCAAGAAATTTTGGATATTGCTAGAAAGGTTATTACTCAAGGACAAGATAGATTGGAGAATCGTATTGAAGTTTTAGAGAAAAAGTTAGAATCAGCAAAATTACGACAAGATGGTGACTTAGCCTATTATGAATTTCAATCTCAAGCCGAAGAATATACCTGGATTGCACAAACTATAGAAAATTATCGTAAAAAACAAGTAGATTTATCAGAAATTGCTGTAATTGCTAGGAGTCATAGTGACTTACAAGCAATTGTACCATTTTTGTCTCAGTATGATTTGCCGCTAGATTATGAAAAACAATATAATCTTTTGAATGAAACTATTATTAATCAATTAGTTGAGATGCTAGAGTTTATTTATTCTCTCACACCTAGTCAATCTCCTCGTAATGATTTATTGCCTGTGATTTTGAGTTATCCTTTTTGGGATATAGATCCTATCACAATCTGGAGATTTTTTCAGGAAAGGGATTATAATCGTTCCTATATTGAGCGTTTATATTCTGCTAGTGACCTCAAATTACAATCCTTTGCTCAGTTGTTTTTGAATCTAGCTATTATTTCTGAGCATGAAACTTTGGAAGTTATTTTATTTAAATTAATCGGTTCTCTTGACTCTGATATTAACACTCAATCACCTTTCCATAAATATTACTTTGGTAAATCTGTGTTTGAGCAGTCAGAAAATCAGTATATTGAAAATCTATCTAAGATTGAAGCTTTTGTTCATAATTTAGTTTCCTATAAAAAAGGACAGAGAGTTTCTTTAGCTGATGGACTTGCTACAATTAGAGCGTATCAAAATCAGGGAGGTATGCTTGTTAATTTGCCTTTGAATAATGGTAAACAAACTGTTAAATTGATGACGGCTCACAAGGTAAAAGGACTAGAGTTTGAAACAGTTTTTGTAATTGGGGCTAATAAAAACAGCTGGATGAGTAAGGGGCGTGCTATGCCATATCCTTTTCCATTGAATTTACCCATTGTCCCAAATCAAGATACAGAAGATGACTTTTTGAGAATATTATTCGTAGCTTTAACTAGGTCTAAAACCAATCTCTTTATAACAAATCACCTTTTTGATAGTAAGGGTAAGGAAAAACATACTCTGCCTTATTTAGATTTTATGGAGGTATCAAATAAACCACAATTAGAAAATCTAGCTATAACGACTGGAATTATAAGATCTCTACAACCTAATTCTCTACATTCCAATGAACTCTCTTTCTTAGAGGGGGTTGTCCAAAAATATAGACTCAGTGCTTCTCATATAAATAAATTTGTTAATGTTATGTATGGAGGTCCTTTAGCTGTTTTGGAATCTGTTTTATTAAGATTTCCATCTATTTCCAGCCCAGCTACTGCCTATGGAAATATAGTACACAAAATATTTAACTATATTTCCAATAGTTTGCATGCAACACAGATATTCCCAGATATGTCTGAATTAATGAATTTAGCCACAAAATATTTATACCAAGAAAAATTAAGTTTAGATGATACCAATAAGGTACTTAGTAAAATTCAAGATCAATTGCCACAATTATTAGAAATAAAGAAAGATGATTTTTTTATTATACATAAATCAGAATATAACTTAGGAGTATTATCTTTAGAGTGGCAGGATATACCATTAACAGGTTCTATTGATCGAATTGAAGATAATGGAGATTATTATACCGTAGTGGATTTTAAAACAGGCACTCCAGTTTTATCTTGGGATGATAAAAATAAAGCAGATAAATTATATGAATATAAAAGACAATTATGGTTCTATGCCTTTTTATTAAAAGTAGCAGATCAATATCAAGATAAACCCTTAAAGGGTAGAATTGATTTTTTGGAACCCAATATAGAAGGTGAATACGTATCATTAACTCTTGATATTATATCTTCTGATATAGATTATATTGCCAATTTATCACAGATAATATATCACAAAATTTTGAGTCTTGATTTTCCTGATACTGATTTATATAAACAAAGAGGGCAAGGGAGTATTGATTTTATACAAGATTTATTAGAACATAAAGTATAGAATATGAAAATAGGTATAGATGCAAGATTTTTTGGTAATAGTGGTAAGGGGCTTGGAAGATATACTCAAAAATTAATTGAGGAGTTAGAAAAAACTGATCATCATAATCAATATTATATTTTTTTAAACCAACATAATTTTGATGAATATCAACCTAAAAATCCAAATTTTCACAAGGTTTTGGCTAATATTCCTTGGTATTCTTGGCAGGAGCAAGTTTTATTTCCTAAGATTTTATATAGGTATAAATTAGATTTAGTTCACTTCTTGCATTTTAATATTCCGTTATTATATAGAAAACCATATTTTGTAACTATTCACGATTTGATATTATTAGAATATCCAACCCGTAAAGCATCTAGGTTGAATTGGATAATGTATGCAATTAAAAACTTTGCTTATAGAATAGTTATTATGAATGCTGTATATACTGCAAAAAAAGTTATTACTATTTCAGAATATACTAGTCAGTCTATAATTAAACATTTTAAATTATCTTCTGATAAAATAAAAATGATTTATGAGGGAGTTGATTTGGAACGCTTCAACCCACTCAATGCAAAAGAATTTGAATTTGATAAGTATAGAATTACACCTAAAAAATACATTTTGTATGTTGGTAACGTTTATCCTCATAAAAATATAGATAGATTAATTAATGTATTTCAAACATTGAGGAAGAATGGTATTGATGAGAATATTAAGTTAGTTTTAGTTGGTAAAAAAGATTATTTCTTTGACTTAGTTATAAATCAGGTTAGAAGTTTAAACTTAGAGGATGCGGTCATTTTTCCTGGCTATGTTTCAGACGAAAAACTTATTTCACTATATGAGCAATGTTTATTCTATGTTTTTCCATCTTTGTACGAGGGGTTTGGGCTTCCTCCACTAGAAGCTATTGCAATGGGGGCTCCTATTGTTATCTCTAACTCCACTTGTCTCCCAGAGATTTTTGGTGAACATATAGCTTATTTTGACCCTAAGTCAGATGATAATATGGTACAAGTGTTATATGATTTTACTGTGGATAAAAGTAAAAGAGAACAGCAAAAAAAATATCATCAAGATATATTGAACAAATATTCCTGGTCTGATATGGCGGAAAGCACAAAAAGATTGTATAATGGAATAAACATATAAAATCCCAAACATGATCAAAAAATCCTCATCGATTATTGATTTGAGAAATGCTCAAGTCAAGTCGGGAGTAAAAACATTAAATCAGATTCCCACAAATATAGCACACAAAGAAGCTAGTAATCTAGATAACTTTTCTTTGCCTATTATTAATGAAGGTGAGAGTAATTTAGTTATTGATGAATCTAATACAATAGAATCATTTGCATTAGATTTATCGTCTTTTGATTTGCCATTAGACAATTCTTATCTAGATGGTATGGATATAGATATAGAATTAATACCGAAATCTGCTAAATCATATAATTATCCAGATTCAATAAAAAATTCAAAATTTAATATCTTTAACTTCTTTTCCTTCAATAAAGATGCTATTTATGCTACAAGGTCCTCTTTAGGTGTTTTTCTATCACTTTGTATGATTTTGGTTATGAGTGTCCCGTCTTTAAGAATGGTCAATCAAGCTTTAGTAGTTAAGGACAACCTTTTACTACAAGCTTCTGCAAGCGAAAAATTATTAGGTAGTACAAATAAAGATAATTTTCAACAACTTTCTGTATCTTTAAATGAAATTGCTATGAGCTTAGAAAAAAGTTCTGGTGATATATCTTCTATACAGGGCAATTTAGAGATACTATTGTCAATTTTGCCTGGGCTATCATTAATAGAGGATAGTAGCCAGCTTACATCTGATATTTCAGATGTAATAACAATATCCAGTGAATTGTCTGATGCGATCACTCCTTTTGTATCTAAAGATATTAATCCTTTTGATAAAACAAAATCTGTAACTCTAGTTGATGGAATTAAAAATATTCAGGAGGTCAATCAGAAATTTATACCAGCATTAGATAAGTTAAACCAGAGTTTGGGTAAAATGCCTATTAGTCTAGTCCCAGGATCAAGAGGTGCTTTATTGAGGCAGGTTACCGGTGATATCCCCAAATTAAAACAAGCCATTATAGACTCAGAAAAATATGTAGATATATTCTTGAATTTTGTAGGCAGTGATATGCTCAAAAGGTACGTTTTTATATTTCAAAACAATCAAGAGCTTAGGGCGACTGGAGGATTTATAGGTAGCTTTGGTCTTATGAATATAGATAAAGGAGTTGTTAAAAGTTTGGATATAAAAGAAATATATAATCCTGATGGACAGTTATTAAAACAAATTTTAGCTCCGCAACCTTTGCAAGAGCTAACAACAAGGTGGTATCTAAGAGACTCTAATTGGTTTGCTGATTTCCCAACTAGTGCTTCAAAAATAATATCTTTTTATGAAAAAACTGGAGGGGCTACCCCTGACGGTGTTATTTCACTAACACCAACAGTGATAGAGCGCCTATTAACGATAACAGGGCCCATCACCTTGGAGAATTATGGTGTTACTGTTAATTCAGATAATTTTGTTAAAGTTACCCAATATCAGACTGGTGTTGCATATGATAGAGTCACTAATAAGCCGAAGCAATTTATAGCTGATTTGGCTCCCATATTGATAAATACTTTATTATCCTCTGATACCAGTCAGTATTATAAAATCATAGAGGCTCTAAATAATTCATTCCAAGAAAAACATATATTACTATATTTTTTAAATTCAAAGCTACAAGATACAGTGGAGGAATATAATTTAGGTGGAAAATTATACGATACACCTAAAGATTATTTGTCTGTAGTGCATAGTAATATAGGTGGTTATAAAACAGATGGCGTGATGCAAGATTTATTAAATTTATCAACAAGTATTAAAGATGATGGCACCATCACAAATAAATTAATAGTAACTAGAGCCCACAAAGGAGGAAATACAGAATATGAATGGTGGAATCAAGATAATATTAATTATATGCGTATATATATACCTAGAGGTGCAAAAGTATTAAATATAAAAGGGTATATTGATAGGGAAGAGAAGACTCCTCCAGAAGGCATTGCATCATATGACCAGGACGAGGAGATAAGTGCTATTAACAAAACATTGGTGCATAATGAAGATTGGGATATCGATACCTTTGAGGAGAGTGGAAAGTTTGTTATAGGTGGTTGGGTTATTACTAAGCCTGGTGCTATAAGTGAAGTTGTAGTAGAATATGAATTACCTTTTACGGTCAAGTCAGGTAATATCTATTCACTAATTTTGCAAAAACAGTCAGGTACATTGGGTGTCAAATATCAGTATAACCTTGATATTCCAAAGAAGATTAGAGTTTCTTGGGATGAATCTTCTTTTGATCTAGAAAAAACTGATTCAGGGTATAGGGTTGCTGATGGTATATTACGTACAGATGAATATATAGGATTGCAATTAAAATAACATTTATGAATATACAAGAAAATGTTTTATTAAAAGATTTATCCACTTTTAAAATAGGGGGTAAAGTAAAGTATGTTGTATTTGCAGAAACAAACGAAGATATAGTGCAGGCCTTGCGATTCTCACAAGAGAGATCACTGCCTATAGGTGTTATTGGAGCTGGTTGTAACTTATTAATTACAGACGATGATCTTGAGGCTTTAGTTATTAAAATGAACACTCGAGAAATTCATCTAAATAATACACTTGTCTTTGCTGATGCGGGTTTATCTTTAGCTGCCTTAACAGCTTTTGGCCATAAGAATAATTTAGTTGGTTTAGAATGGGCGCCTTCAGTTCCATCTAGTGTAGGCGGTGCTATTAGAGGTAATGCAGGAGCCTTTGGTGGAGAGACCAAAGATCGCTTAAAACAAGTCAGAATTTATAGAGATGGGCAAATTATTGATATAGATAGTGACGATTTAGACTTCCAATATAGATATAGTTCTTTTAAGTCAGCCAATAATAAAGATATTATTTTAGGAGGTACCTTTGAGTTAGACTTTGGTAATATTCAAGAAAGTCAAATTCAAGTTCGTAATAATATAATAAGAAAAAACCAAAACCAACCAGTAGGTGTGGCTTGTTCTGGATGTATATTCAAAAATTATGAGGGCCCTATTGATATGTCATTAATAGATAAGTTTCCAGAGATATCAAATTTTGTATCTAATGGAATTATACCTAGTGGGTACCTGATTGAAAATTCAGGACTAAAGGGAGTTAATTATGGGGGTATACAAATTAGTTCAAAACACGCCAATTATATGATTAATACAGGAAATGGGACTTTCTCAGATGTAATGAATTTAATTCAAATCGTCAAAGATAAGGTCTATGAGGTTTTTGGTGTTATAATAGAAGAAGAGGTGGTTTATTTTCACCAACAAATTAAAAAAATATAAAATATGTTACTATTATATTTGCCACTGATTATAACAATTATTTTATCTTATATTCCCAGTTTGGCTTGGCTTGGATTTGTTTTGACACAAGACGTTCATCCAGAAAAATCTCTTGACATTACCAAAGCGTTTATACTTGGTAGTTTTATCTCAGTCCCAGTTATATTATTTGCAATATGGGGACAAGATATCTTAAATATTCTTTTGATTGAAATTTCTCCAAGTCTGAATAGTTTTATTTTTGGTGCATTAGCAGAAGAAGTCATAAAGGGTATATTTGTTTATTGGTTTGCGATAAGTACTAAGCGTTGGGATGAACCAATAGACACATTTATATATTCAGCAACTCTTGCACTAGGTTTTGCTGGAATCGAAAATTTAGCTTTTGTATTTAGTTATTATCAAGACAGCTTTATTCAAATGCAGGAATTATTAGTACTAAGGGCATTTACTTCTGTTATAATACATATTATTTCTAGTTTTTTATTTACTTATGGAATAGTTTTTTATACAAAATATAATAATAAATTAAAAGGTATAATATTAATATTATTTGGTATTATATTTCATGGACTCTGGAATTTAGTTATTGATATATCTAGCGCTCTTGGTAGTAGTATTTTAATTTCATTTTACTTTTTGATCTGTATCCCTGTATTTATAGGTACTATTTTTGTTGTAAAGCATCTTAGGATTATTTCCAAATAAGATAAATTTATATAACTCTTGCATTTTTCTATAATATTTGATATTATTATATTAATGCAATACATCAAGTAGTAATTCATTTAAAAAAAGTATGTCTAGCATTTTACGGAAATTAACAGGAGCAGTAGATTTTGAAGAGTCAGATTCAGTATTAGAAGATGGCATCCAAGAAGACCTAAGAAGTAGATTTGTTTCGGATAACAGTACAGAGTCACTTTATGAGGAAACAGTAGTTGATAACTCTGTAACAGAACAAGCCTCATTTCAGTCTGATGAAGACCTTATAGAGGGGGCTTTAACTATAGATGTCTACCAAACAGACAACGACATAGTTATAGTTTCAACTATAGCAGGAGTCACTTCTAAAGATTTAGATGTTTCTATTACCAATGATATGGTTACTATCTCTGGAGAGAGAAAAAACCCTGTAAAAGTTAAACAAGAAAATTATTTCTATCAAGAATGTTATTGGGGACCTTTTTCTAGGTCAGTTATCTTACCTATAGATGTAGATGCTGAGAAATCATTAGCTGAACTAAAAGACGGAGTTTTAACAGTTACTCTTCCTAAATCAGAAAAAGTTAAGATTAAGAAAATTCCTATTAAATAATATTCTTACTAACGTATTAAAATAAATAACCTCGTTGTAAAACGGGGCTATTTATTTACTTGACTAAATATAGATTTTGATATACAATTATTATCAAAGCTATAAGCCAGAGACCATAAGCAGTGTTTACACAGAAGTCTTATGTAGGCAAATCAGTAGAAAATTTCTACATTTGTTATGTCTCGGCTAAAGGTCGAGCTTTTTTGTTAAATTATATAGATAATACTATTATGGCGTTAACAAAATCACGCAAAAAAGAAATGTTGCAAGAGTTGCAAGATACAATCTCTCATGCACAAGGTATGGTCTTTACAGATTTTCAAGGGTCAAGCGTTTCAGCTTTACAAACATTGAGATCTAAGCTAAGAGAAGAGGGAGCTAGTTATAAGGTTGTAAAGAAAACTTTATTCAACAAAGCTTTACAAAATACTGGTGTTAACCTCTCTTTGTCTGATCAATTGCCAGGAAATCTTGGTGTTGTTTTTGCTAATGATCCTGTGTTTGGAGCTAAAGTCATTAACGACTTTGCGAAATCTGCTCCCAAAAATACTTTCACCTTAGTTGGGGGATTATTAGACGGCCAGTACCTTGTTCCAGAGCAAGTAACAACTCTTGCCAAATTACCTTCTAAGGAACAACTTCACGCACAGGTGGTAGGAACAATTGCAGCTCCTATGACTCAATTCTTGCAAGTAACCTCAGGAGTATCTCGAGGTCTCGTAACTGTATTATCAGCTTATAGAGATACTAAATAATTAAGTTAAGTATATAATCATATGTCAGAAGAATTTGTAGTACCAGAAAAATTTGAAAAGATTGTTGATGAAATCAAGAATCTTAGTGTTATTGAACTATCTGAGCTTGTAAAAGTTCTAGAAGAGGTTCTAGGAGTATCAGCCGCTGCTCCAGTAGCAGTAGGTGTAGCAGCTCCAGTAGCCGGAGATGCTCCAGCTGCAGAAGAGAAATCTACTTTCGATGTTATCATTGAAGATGCTGGAAGTTCTAAAATTCAAGTTATCAAGGTAGTTAAAGAAGCTACTGGACTTGGACTAAAGGAGGCCAAGGATATCGTAGATGGAGCTCCTAAGGCTGTAAAAGAAGGAGTTTCAAAAGCTGATGCTGATGAGCTTAAGACCAAGTTACAAGAAGCTGGGGCAACAGTTGTAGTTAAATAAATTATCTACTAAAAGTTGTACTTGTTTTACAAAAACCCTCTATCATAAGAGGGTTTTTGTTTATATCGGCTTAATATGCTATAATTATTCTAATAAATTTATATTTTAATATGATTCTGGTATTGCAATTTAGAACAGACCAGTCTGGCTGGCATGAGGTCAAATGTATTTATGATTCTGTAGGTAAAAACTACAATGATTTTCTATTTATGAATGTTATGTCTCCTTTTGTGACAACTGAAATGATCTTAGATAAATTAAAAGTAGCACAAGCTGTAATTTTAGGAGGATTAGGTGAGGGAGGTTATGAAGATATTGAACCTGATAAAATTAAAAACTTACAGGATATGTTGGATAAAATTTCACCAGTGATAAACATTATCAAATATAAATCTATACCAACCCTAGGAATTTGTTTTGGACATCAAGTTTTAGCTGATGTCTTAGGTGGAGAAGTAGTTGCCGACCCCAATATGGCTGAGTCTGGAATTGCAGAAATTATATTAACCTCCGCTGGTAAAAAAGATTCAATCTTAAAATATTTGCCTGTTTCTTTTTACGGAATTGTGAGTCATAAATCCTCAGTTATAAAATTACCTGAGGGAGCAGATTTGTTGGCTTACTCAGATAGATGCCCTGTACAAGGATTTCGTTATCAATCTAATATTTATGGCTTTCAATTGCATCCAGAATTAGATATCAGTGATTATCGGTCTCGTATGAAATTATATCCAGAGTATATGAAACATAAGGTTGAGTTCTCAGATCAACAGGAAATTTTAGCCAGAAAAATTCTTACCAATTTTATGAATTTATTATGAAGAAAGGAATATATTTAGCTATAGATACGGAGTTTACTGGGCAACATCCTCATAAAAATGCTTTAGTAGAGATAGCAATGCTTGCTTTAGACCAAGATTTAAACGAAATTGCTCACTATCAAACCTTGGTACAGGTTCCAGCTGGATTTGAGATTACCAAAGAGTCTATGCATATTAATAAACTAGACTTAAATAAAGTTGAATCAGATGGAATCTCTTATGAAAAACTAGTCAAACAAATAACCAAGTTTGTGAGAAAGTATTTTTCCGATAAACCAATTTTATTAGCACATTTTATACCAATGGACTTTGCCTATCTTAATTATATTTTTGGTAGTGTGGATAAAGATAAGTTATTCTGGAAAGATTTGATCGGGCATAGCACTATTGATACCAAAGTTTTAGCTAATACTATTAATTTGTTACAAATACGTAAAGGCCAAGAGCCAATTTTTAAATCTACCTCACTCTCAAGCCCAGGAGGTTTGACAGATGTCTTAGGAATTACAGACTATGAAGCCCATACTGCTTTGGGTGATGCTAGAGCTACTAAAGAAGTATTAATAAAATTATTAGATATTATGGAGAAAATGTAGTATAATATAAGTTATAAACTAACTTTTAATATTATGTCTTATACAGAAAAATCATTCAATATCCCTAATAATACTGGACTCTCTGATGCACAAATCCAACTACATCTTGGGCTTTATGCTGGCTATGTAAAAAATACGAATCTATTATTGGATAAGATCAATACTCTCAAGAGTGGAGAAGATGCAGTAATAGTTTCAGAATTGCAAAGACGACTAGGTTTTGAATTTGACGGAATGCGATTGCACGAATATTATTTCTCTCAATTATCTGAAGGTGCTCAGGATCTCGATATGAATTCTAAACTGGGTCAATTAATTACAACTCAATTTGGGTCTCTTGATAATTATATAGCTGACTTAAAGAGAATTGCTAGCACCAGAGGAATTGGTTGGGTCATTACTTATTATGATGCTGAGAATAATACTATTATCAATGCTTGGGTAGCTGATCATGAGCTTGGACATTTGGCGGGGCTACCAATTGTATTCGTAATTGATTTATGGGAGCATGCTTTTATGGTAGATTATGCTCCAGCTACTAAGGCTGAATATGTCTCAACATATCTCTCAGCCATTAATTGGTCAGTCGTGGAGACCAGAATATAAGATAAAATTTTTACATAGATTATGAACACTAATCCCTTAATAGATTTGAGCTTTAATACTCCAGAAGGTTTTATACCTTTTGGAGAAATCCAAACATCTCATTATATTGAGGCAATTCAACATCATATAGAAATTGCTAAAAATCGAATTCAGTCTATTTTAGAATTAGTTGAACCAAACTTTGAGAATACAATTGAGGCCTTAGAATATGCAACTTATGAAGTGCAGTATATCCACCGTATGGCTGAAAACTTGAATTTAGCGGATACTAATACGGAGTTGCAAAAAGTAGTTTTACAGCTAGGTGAGATTACCACTAGTTTTTGGAATGATATTTCTCTAAATGCTAAGCTTTTCTTGCAAGTTAAAAAAGTCTATGACAATAAAACCAATCTCAATTTATCCACCCCTGATCAAAAGACTTTATTAGAGGAGACTTATTCATTTTTTACTAGAAATGGAGCCTTATTAGAGGAGGATCAAAAGCAAAAGTTGAGAAGCATAGACTTGAAAATTTCTAATTTATCTCAAAAGTTTGGACAAAATGTCCTAGCTGAGAATAATAATTATAAATTAGTAATTTCAGATAAGTCAGATTTAGTAGGGATACCTGAGTCAATTATATCTCAATATAAGAGTCAGGATAATCCTAATGAATGGATAGTAGATTTATCCTACCCTTCTTATATTCCTTTTATGCAATATGCACAGAATAGGAATCTTAGAAAAGAATTATTTCTGGCCTACAATACTAGAGGAGCTCAAGGGAATGAATATGATAACAGAGAAATCTTAAAACAAATCGCCACCCTCAAGCAAGATAGAGCTCAATTATTAGGCTATCAGACTCATGCTGATTATATCTTAGAAAAAAGAATGCTATCATATCCAAGCAAAGTAGAGGCTTTATTAGACCAATTATTAGAGAAAGCAATCGACCAGGCTAAATTAGAAATTGCTGATGTAGCTGAATTTGCAGGCTCAGAGATAGATGAGCTAAGAGCTTATGATTATGCTTATTATGCCGATAAAATAAAACAAACTAGATATAAATTTGATGAAGAGCGAATTAGGCAATATTTCCCATTGAATCAAGTTTTGCAGGGATTATTCAATATAGCCAAACAATTATACGGGCTGCAATTTATACTAAGGTCAGATATACCGGTTTATAACAAAGAAGTCGAAGTATATGAAGTCCAAGAAGCCAATGGAGAGCATATTGGAATACTTTATCTTGACTATTATCCAAGGCCAGGTAAATCATCTGGGGCTTGGATGACAGAGTTTAGATTAGCTCATATTAGGGAGGACAAAACTTATACCCCACATATATCTCTAGTATTAAATTTCACTCGACCACAAGGAGAGACTCCAGCTTTATTGACTTTACAGGAAGTCTTGACCTTATTCCATGAATTTGGACATGGTTTGCATGGACTACTAGGCAAAGTTAAGTACTCATCCCTTAATGGAACTAATGTCTACTGGGATTTTGTCGAATTACCATCCCAATTGATGGAGAACTGGGTATATGAGACAGAGATACTCTCTAGTATAGCCAAACATTGGCAAACAGGAGAGCCTCTCTCAAGTCAGGATATGGAGATTATTCAAGCTGTATCATCCTTTCATGAAGCGGCAGCTACTGTGAGACAAATTAGATTTGGGAAATTAGATTTAGCTTGGCATTATAATACTAGAGAATTTAGTCCAGTAGATGTCAATGCTCTGGAAGAGGAAATCAATCAAAGCACAGCTCTATTCCCAGCTGAGGAGGGAGTTTTGATTAGCTCTGCCTTTAGCCATATTTTTGATGGAGGCTATTCAGCCGGGTATTATAGTTATAAATATTCCGAATTATTAGATGCTGATGCTTTTGAATATTTCTTATCTCAAGGTAAGGTGCTAGATTCAGAAATAGGAGCAAAATTCAGAGAACATATACTATCCAAAGGTGGCTCCGAACACCCAATGACTTTGTATAAAAGATTCCGAGGGCAAGAGCCAAGTATAGATTCATTATTAAGACGACTAGCCAAATCTACAAAGTAGACTCATTAAAACTGTCCCTAGTTGGCAAGGTTGGCATTAATTGCAGGGTGTGGACTGAGATTTTCCTAAGTATTTTTGTCTCACTTTGGAGGTAGTCCTCTCAGGGAGTGAACTAAATTCGCCTCTTGAGGGGTGTCCAGCTTAGCTAGACGGGGCTGAGTATTTTACAATTTGAGATTTCTGTCCTCTTTCAGAGGAGTTGTAACCGTAGGTGATGGAGGAGGACTTTGCTAAGAGATAAACACTATATGGCAAGAAAAGTTGGTAATTTGTAATGTCTCTACCTCAACACAGCAAAATATAATAATACTCCCCACAATCCAAACCACAAGGCTAAGCTAATAACCCAATTATTAAAGGATTTAATGGGAAATTGGATAAATCCTTGTCTGCGATTAAGGTCAACCAAAGTAGCAGAAGCAAGCGTGGCTGAGACACAAGATAAAATACACCAAGGGCAAACAGCTCCAATTTCAAAAAAAGCAAGATAAGTCCAGATATAAGATATAATTACTGCCGGAACAGTTATGTACATTGCAATTAGCATAAATTTTTTGGATAATTGCTTATGAGTCAGTAAATATAATACTGTTAGCCAAGCCATAGGCCAGCCCATTAACCCTAGCCAAGAATTAGGAAAACCAAACATAGTAGCATATTGGCTATTCATAACCTTGCCACAATCAATCCAGACATTAATGCTACAACCAGGAGTGTAGAGAGGATTCGTAAGAATCATAAACTTTTCATAGCTAATTGTAAAAGCAGCCCAGAAGCCAGTTATAGAAAATAGTAGTAGTAATAAAGAATGTGGATAGAAATTTATTTTTTTGATCATAATATATTCTTACTTTAAATATGATTATACACTATATAGTAAATAATATAAAGTATGTTATAATATTTATATAAAAACACTACTAAAAATATGAATAAAATAATATATAACAAACATAAAGGCTTTACCCTCATAGAAATATTATTAATTATTACTCTATTGGGATTATTATCCGCTATAGTTTTGAGTGCAATCAACCCTATTGGGCAACTTGGTAGAGCAAGAGATCTTCAGAGGCAGCAAGATTTATCACAGCTAGAGCAAGCTTTAGAAAAATATTTTATAGATAATGGCAGGCAGTATCCTGCTTCTATTCCATTAGGTCGGTATGTAGAAATTTGTAGTGATACGTTAACTTCTGGTTGTTCTAATCTTTCTTTCTTAGTTCCTCAGTATTTAAGTTCTATACCTAAAGATCCTACAGGAGTCAATTATAAGATCGGTATCAATCCAGATAATAGTAATATTAGTCTTTGGTCAGAAGCTGCTGAACAAGCAGAATTGGCTGTAAATAAGTTTTTTGTATTAGCTGCCGCCGCTAAAGATCCTGCTTTTGATACAGGGATTCCAGTTGGGTTTAATAATCCTGTCAACACCCTCGCCCTCCAAAGTGATGGCAAGATCCTAGTAGGAGGAAATTTTACAAGTTACCAAGGAGTGGGAGCAAATTATATAATCCGATTAAATAGTGATGGTAGTAGGGATACTAGTTTTAACGTGGGTACTGGATTTAATAGTACTGTCAACACCCTCACTCTCCAAAGTGATGGCAAGATCCTAGTAGGAGGATGGTTTACAAGTTACCAAGGAGTGGGAGCAAATAATATAATCCGATTAAATAGTGATGGTAGTAGAGATAATAGTTTCAATATAGGTTCAGGATTTAGTGGTTCCGTTTCTCAGATAATTGTGCAGAGTGATGGCAAGGTATTAGTAGGAGGAGGGTTTACAAGTTACCAAGGAGTGGGAGCAAATTATATAATCCGATTAAATAGTGATGGAAGTAGAGATACAAGCTTTAATATTGGAACAGGGTTTAATAGTTGGGTTTACAGCCTCTCCCTCCAAAGTGATGGCAAGATCCTAGTAGGAGGAAATTTTACAATTTACCAAGATCAACCAGCGGGGTATTTGATTAGAGTTGGGAATTAAGTGGTATTGGCTGCGAAAAGATTAAATTTATTAAATTGACCAATTTAATCTTGACAAAAATTTTATTATCTAGTATTATGTACATACATCTTGCAATTGCAGGTTAGAACATTCACAATTCAATCAACTTACAACCAAAAATTGTAAGGTTCAATAACTATATCCTAAATATTCAATAACAAGTAGATGTTTTTTAAGAACAATCTGGCGTTTTCAATGAGAGTTTGATCCTAGCTCAGGATGAACGCTGGCGGCGTGGATAAGGCATGCAAGTCGAACGGATGTTTTTTTATGCTTGCATTTAAGAACATTAGTGGCGAACGAGTCAGTATAACCTTGGTAACTTACCCCAAAGTCTTGGATAACCTGCGGAAACGCAAGCTAATACAAGATGGTCAGTTTATTCTTATGAGTAAACTGTAAAGCTTCGGTGCTTTGGGATAGGCCTTGGACGTATCAGCTTGTTGGTGAGGTAATGGCTCACCAAGGCTATGACGCGTAGGGGACCTGAGAGGGTGACCCCCGACGATGGAACTGAGACACGGTCCATACTCCTACGGGAGGCAGCAGCCGAGAATCTTCCGCAATGCGCATATTTGCGTGACGGAGCGACGCCGCGTGAAGGATGAAGCCCTGTGGGGTGTAAACTTCTGTCGAATGGGAGCAATTCAAGAGAGAGTACCATTCTAATAGAGGCTGCTAACTTCGTGCCAGCAGCAGCGGTAATACGAAGGCCTCAAGCGTTATCCGGATTTATTGGGCGTAAAGCGTCTGTAGGTTGAATAAAAGGTCTTTACTTAAATTCTCGGGCTCAACCCGAGGTCTGGTATTGAAACCATTATTCTAGAGCATGTTAGAGGTAAGCGGAACTCATGGTGTAGCAGTGAAATGCGTTGATATCATGGGGAACACCAAAGGCGAAGGCAGCTTACTGGGACATTGCTGACACTCAGAGACGAAAGTGTAGGTATCGAAGCGGATTAGATACCCGCGTAGTCTACACCCTAAACGATGAACACTAGACATTTCGAGTATCGACCCTCGGAGTGTCGAAGCTAACGCGTTAAGTGTTCCGCCTGGGAAGTACGATCGCAAGATTAAAACTCAAAGGAATAGACGGGAGCTCGCACAAGCGGTGGAGCATGTGGTTTAATTCGATATTAAGCGGGGAACCTTACCAAGGCTAGAAATCTAACTGTGGGTCTCTAGAAACAGAGACTGTCTTCGAGATCGTTAGACAGGTGATGCACGGTTGTCGTCAGCTCGTGCTGTGAAGTGTTCCGTTAAGTCGGGAAACGAGCGCAACCCTCAGACTCAGTTACAAGTGTCTGTGTCGACTGCCTGGGTTAACCAGGAGGAAGGAGAGGACGACGTCAAATCAGCGTGTTCCTCGACGCCTTGGGCTACACACGTGCTACAATGGGAAGGACAATGAGTTGCGACACTGTAAAGTGAAGCTAATCTCCTAAACCTTTCCTCAGTTCGGATAAAGGGCTGCAACTCGCCCTTTTGAAGCTGGAATCGCTAGTAATCGCAGATCAGCCTCGCTGCGGTGAATACGTTCTCGAGCTTTGTACTCACCGCCCGTCAAGTCAGGGGAGTCGGTAATACCCGAAGCATGTCCATCTAGGGCATACCACGGTAGGATCGATAACAAGGACTAAGTCGTAACAAGGCATCCGTAGCGGAAGCTGTGGATGGATCACCTCCTTTCTAAGGATATGCCTGTTGAAGTAATTCAACAAGGAATGGTCGGTCAAGATTTATATCTTGATAACTTTTACACCAAAAAATCCTTATCTTTTGAGATAAGGTGCGTCAGATTGTTGCTAAAAGATATTTACTTAAATATAGTTATATATTGATTGAGTAAAACAGATTTCTCTAATATAGGGGAGTCTGTTTTATTTTATATTAAAATGTTGTATAATAATTATATTATGGTTACAGTCAAAAAATTAAAGCAATTTTTGCCTAAGTCAGCTATTATACATGTTACGGGATATTTGGTTATTCTGAGTATATTATCACGTATTTTAGGTTTATTTAGAGATAGACTACTGACTAGTAGTTTTGATACAACAATTCTTGATGCTTATTTTTCAGCTTTTAGAATACCAGATTTCTTATATAATATTTTGATTTTAGGGACCCTTTCCAGTGCTTTTATACCATTATTTAGTAAATTAATTCACCGTAAGGATAAACAACAAGAAGCTCAGAGCTTAGTAGATGACGTACTGTTGATTGTAGGAGTTGTCATGGGAGTTATATCAATTCTTACATTAATTTTTGCTCCATATTTAGTAAAATTAGTAGCAATTTCATATGATGGTGAAAAGTTTCAGGATACGGTTATACTCACTCGTATTATGGCCTTATCTCCATTTATATTCAGTATATCTAGTGTTTTATCGAGCGTACTGAATGCTTATAAAAAGTTTATTATTGTGGCTTTTGCTCCCATTGTTTATAATATTGGTATTATAATCGGAATAATTTGGTTATATCCGATTTGGGGTATTGTGGGACTAGGCTATGGAGTAGTCTTAGGAGCAATTTCACATCTTTTAATCCAGATTCCGAGTGTATTAAAACTAAATATTAGTCTCAAAGTTGATACTAAATTATATCTAAAAAACCTCAAAAGACTTTGGGATTTATATTGGCCGAGACTTTTGGTTATAGACACAGCCATGCTAAGTCTATTTATTGGGACTATTATTGCCTCTACTAGACCAGATGCAGTTACATACTTTACCTTGGCTTTTAATCTTAACTCTCTTCCTCTAGGGGTGATAGCCATATCCTTTGCAACTGCTATATTTCCGTATTTGACGGAGGCTTATGCTAAAGAAGAAGAAGAGTCATTTCGTAATTATGTTATAGGTGGGATTGAAAAAAATTTACTACTACTAATCCCTATTATGATGTTAATGCTTAATTTTCGGTCTCAAATTGTGAGAATAGTTTATGGTGGAGGAGGTTTTGGATGGGAGGAAACCAAAACTACGTTTCAAACATTCACTATTTTAGCACTTTCGATACCATTTCAAGGTCTAATACCATTGCTTAGCAGAGCTTTATTTGCCAGACATGATACCAGAACTCCAATGATAGTTGGAATAATTAGTATGTTTATAAATATAATACTGGCCTTGGTATTAAGTCATTATTGGGCGGTGTTAGGAGTAGCAGCTGCCTTTTCAATCACAATGGTTATTACCTGTCTAATATATGGAATAACTATATTTAGAACTATAAATCATGGAAGTGTTACTAGTACCATTGTCTATGGGCTACAAGTTTCACTTTGGTCTTTTGGGATGTTGGGTGTCGCGTATGTATTCAAACAAATAATAGGAAATATTTTAGGTACTGATACATTTTTAGCTCTAATAGTACAGGTTATAGGAGCTTCAGCTCCGGCTCTAGCTATCTATATTCTAATTACTTGGAAACTTGGACTAACTAAAGTCTTGTCTAATAAAAATAATTCCAAAGTATAATTTGACAGGATCTAGTGTTTTAGTGTAGTCTGTATTATCGTCTAGTTCTTTTTCCCAAATGTCTAAATCCTTAGTTTACGCTCTTTTTTTCTTTTTTATATTGTCTCCCATTATATCAGTGATTATATTTACCTTTTTCAAAGAGAATATATTGGGTCAGATAATGTTCTTAGCTTTGCAGTTAATTAATATTGTAGTAGGAATTATATATTTGCTTCCAGATAAAACTAATAACCGAGCCCCTTGATTGTGCTCGGTTTTTTCTTTAGTTGTAAAATATTCAAATTTTAGCTATAATATACGACATATGCAATATATTCGAAATTTTAGTATTATCGCTCACATTGATCATGGTAAGTCAACTTTGTCTGACCGCATTTTGGAATTGACTCAAACCGTTGAGAAAAGAAAAATGAAAGAACAATTACTTGACTCTATGGAGTTAGAGCGAGAGCGTGGCATTACCATCAAGATGCAACCAGTACGAGTAAAATATCCATATCAAGGTCAGGATTATATTTTGAATTTGATTGATACTCCTGGTCATGTAGACTTTAGTTATGAGGTGTCTCGAAGTTTAGCTGCAGTAGAGGGAGCCATTTTATTAGTGGATGCTACTCAGGGAATACAGGCTCAGACTATTGCTAACGTATATC
>JBEDBC010000061.1:0-5316 GCA_041177485.1 Candidatus Parcubacteria bacterium
TATTATATTATTATGCCAGCTGAGGTTAGTACTAACTTAGCTCGCTTTGATGGAATTAGATATGGATTGTCTGAGTTAAAAAACTCTCAAGACCTGCAAGAGGTGTATCGAGCGAGTCGAGCGAAGGGATTTGGGAATGAGCCTTTAAGAAGAATAATGCTAGGAACGTATGTCCTATCCAGCGGATATTACTCCTCATACTATGGCAAAGCGAAACAGGTTCAGAATATGATAAGACAAGACTTTACTAATGTTTTTAAAGAGGTAGATGCTATTCTAACTCCAACTAGTCCACATACCGCCTTCAATATTGGAGAAAAAATTAATGATCCCGTATCTATGTATTTGGAAGATATCTTTACAGTAGCTACTAATTTAGCTGGAATTCCAGGTATATCAGTGCCTACTTTATCTAACTCAGGATTACCAATTGGATTCCAATTGATGAGTAATCACTTTCAGGAACAAAAATTATTAACTTTAGCACAAGCTATAGATAATGTTAGATATGATAATAACAATAATAAATAATATAATCTTGTGGCTTCAAATTATTTCAGGAATAGTTTCCTGGATTATGTTAGTATTAATTATATATCTTGCTATTAAGACAGAATTTTGGCAGAAAAAAATATATAATATTTTTGTAGGATTTCGTAAAATTCCAGAAGTAGGTTTAGATCATAGTCTTAAGGTTACTCAGGAATGGGAGAATATATTAAAAAGATTTAATAACGGCGATGAAGCAAATTATAAATTAGCAGTAATAGAGGCTGACAAACTACTGGATACAGTTCTTAAAAAACTAACTATTCCTGGTTCAACTATGGGAGAGAGACTTAAGGCTATTCCAATATCCCAACTACCTAGTATAGATAATGTTTGGCAGGTACATAAACTGAGAAATCATCTCGTGCATACCACAGAATTTGTGTTAACTGAAAATAAAGCTAAGCAAGCAATGACTATTTATAAACAAGCTTTTATAGAATTAAAAGTTCTTTAATATGATACCCATCTTACAAGCAGGGGATAGGCAATATATTGAAAAATGGAGCTTAGATTATATTATAGGGATTGATGAGGCTGGTAGAGGGACTTTAGCTGGCCCAGTGGTTGCCTCCGCTGTAGCTATAAAACCAGATGTTTTAGAATCTGAAATATGGCAAGAATCACCTCTTAAATATACCAAAGATTCTAAAAAAGTCACTCCGTCAAGAAGACAGTCTATATATAATTTAATACAGGATAAGTACCCAATAGGTGTGGGGGTTGTCTCATCAAATATAGTTGACACTATTAATATACTAGAAGCTACTAAATTAGCTTGGCTTGAAGCGTTGGAGAAGTGTATATTACAGTTACCATTAGACTCCGAAATTGGAATTATAATTGATGGGAATATTATTCCAGAAGGTATAGAATACCCACACAAGTCGGTAATAAAAGGTGATAACAAACATCTTAGTGTGTCTTTAGCCTCAATTCATGCCAAAGTGCACAGAGATAATCTAATGAATTTATACCATACGCAGTACTCAAATTATAATTTTGACAAACATAAAGGATACGGAACAAAATCACACATAAAAGCTATTCAACAGTATGGTCTCTCAGATATACATAGAGCTACTTTTTGTAAAAATATTTTGAAAATAACCTAAGATAAATAACTCTTTAGAATTTTTTTGTTCTCAAGTAAAGGTCTTAATGACACCTCCTCAGTTAATATTTCGTCTTTGGAATATCCAAAGGGATTATCTAAATCTTTTATAAAAAATATCATATAAATCAAAATCAAACTCACAAAAGCAGTAAATATAATGCCTTCATAAATAGGGTTAAATCCTATGAACAGCATAGTGATAATTAATATAAAGCTAATTGTTTCCACAATAGCATATCCCGTACCCAAAAAAGAAGTCTCCCTAATTGTATCGGCTCTATTCAGTAGTTTTCTCAAATTATTCTGCTCCTGCTTTAATCGAGCAAGAGAAGGTGGAGCAATATAGGAGTTTAATACTTTGAAATGCATATTTAATACACTCAGTTGATTCATAATATCAAGAGTATCTTGTTTTTGGTGAAACCAGTCTAAATAAGCTTGATTCATATTTTTAATATGCTCCAAATATTCCATGGCATATTTGGTATTCTCGTTGCTTTGTATCATAATCATGCCCTCATCAGCCAGTGAAATTATGGATGAAGCTATATCTGAAGGTATTTTCTCACTTTCTTTATAATCTGATAAGACCCCAGAAATTAGAAAACTAATCAAAAAAATATTAGCCGAAATAATAGCAGTAAATAAAGCACTAAACTGTAAAATATCATAGTTAAAAAAGTCAATTAAATATTTTAAAATTAGGATAATTATAATAAATGGAATGGTTTTTAGAAGTAAACTCCAACGTCTATGTAGAGGTATTTTTTTGATCATAAATATATTTTAATTAGTATTTATTTAATTATAACATAGTTATAAACCCTATCTCACTCAGCGGCTCTTTTTAATCTGTCCATAATAGCTAGTCCCAGTCCCTGAGGACTAAAGCTCTCTGCTAAGATTATATCTACTTTTTGGGAGTCAAAATAATGTAGCCCAGCATAAAGATTGGCTGATATATCCTGATAATTCTCTTTTGACCCTAGATCAAAAGCAATGACCGCATTAGGCAGGTTATTGTATATTTCATTGGAGACTAAGGCTCCAACTTTTAGATTTTGCTTTAGATACAATTCTATTTTATCTAGGATATCTTCTCCCAAAGGTACTAATTCTAATTCGGCTTCTGGGGCATAATGTCTATATTTCATCCCCGGAGATTGGACTTTGGTTTCTTTTTGAGCTACTTCTACCTCTTTTCCTAGAACTTCTTTAATTTGCTCTTGGGTGACTGCTCCTTGTCTTAGAATTATTGGAGTTGACTCTAGTGCATTGATAACGGTGGATTCTAGTCCAATTTCACTGGGATCTCCCTCTAATACAAACACCTGATTATTAAAATAATCTATGATATGTTGAGGGTTGGTAGAACTTGGTTTACCAGAGGGGTTAACTGAAGGAGCTGCTAGCGGTACTCCGCATTTAGCAATCAACTGTTGGGCAATTGTATTGTTAGGAAATCTTATAACTACTGTATTGAGGCCGGCTGTGACTATATCTGGTATTAGTTTAGATTTGGGGAATACAATTGCTAGAGGTCCAGGCCAGAAATTATCTATTAACTTCTGATTAATCTTGGATATATTATTTACTAATTTGGGCAACATATCAAGTGAGCCTATATGTACAATCAGAGGGTTGTCAGCTGGACGATTTTTTAGCTTAAAAATTTTAGCAATAGCCTCAGGGTCAAAAGCATTAGCCCCTAATCCATAAACGGTCTCAGTAGGGAAGGCTACTAAACCTCCTTTTTGGATAATTTTACTTGCCTCTAATATTTGGTCTTCTAAATCTAATTTCATATATCAATTATATAATTAAAGTAGTATAATATATATAAGACTTAATATCAATAAAGATAAAAATAATGGACACAGATACTCTGAGCCTACATTGCTTTAATACTCTGCCCCAAATTGGTCCCAAAGCTCTCGCTAGAATTCAAGATGCAGGAGCACATAGACTCTGGTTGGATGGGGATCTATCAGAGTTTCAGACTATCCTTGGGAATAGAGCAAAATTAGACTGGTATCAGGATTTTAGTAATCTAAATCGAGCTCAATTTCTGGATCAAGAATTGAAATACTTAACAAAAGAACATATTCAGGTAATTACTAGATATGATGAACCTTATCCACAAAGATTATTAGAAATTACTACTCCGCCAACAATTCTGTATGTAAAAGGCGATATTAGTGGGCTGGAAAATGCTTTAGCTATAGTGGGTACTCGCAAATATACTCCGTATGGGGCAAGAATTGCTGAGAAATTAAGCCGGGAATTGTCAGAAGCAGGTATTCCGATTATTAGCGGATTGGCTCTGGGTATAGATAGTATAGCTCACCGTGGGTGTCTGAATGGTAAAAGTAAAACCATTGCAGTCTTAGGTGGAGGTATAGCTCCAGAGGCTTTATATCCCAAAACCAATCAGGCTCTGGCTAATGCAATTATTGCTAGTGGGGGCGCTTTGATTAGTGAATTTCCGCCCAAGAGTAAACCGAGGCGAGAGAATTTCGTTTTGAGAAATCGTATAGTCAGTGGGATATCCAGAGGTATATTAGTAATTGAAGCCCCACTCAAAAGTGGTACTATGACTACTATCCAATACGCACTGGAGCAAAACCGAGATGTTTTTGCCATACCAGGGAATATAGATGTCAAAAACAGTGAAGGGACAAATCAGCTGATCAAACAAGGCGCATATATTGTCACTCAGGCTGACGATATACTCAATGTTTTTGGTTTAGAGATAATTCGTAAAAATATAGACCTAAATAAATTTGAACCAGAACAGCGAGATATTTTATATCATCTTACACAGTCTCCAATGAAGATAGAGCAATTAGCTCAATTAACTCAAAGGGAAATTATGGACCTAATGGCTACTTTATCGATTTTAGAACTAGCTGGCATAGTTACACTTGGAATTCAGGGAGAATATTCAGTCAATATATTGATAAAATAGTTATACTTTATCCACAAATTCAAACTATCCAAGGTTTGTTATATATTTAATAAATATGATATAATAATAATACATAAATATAATAAAAGTATATCAATATATGTATAATAAAAAGTATAAAAAAGGATTTACCTTACTAGAAATATTATTAGTAGTAGTTTTCATAGGTATATTAGCTGGTATAGTATTGATTGCTATTAATCCAAATAGACAAATAGCACAGGTACGAGATAGATTGAGGCAATCTGACATTGCTAAAATTCAACAGGCCCTTAATCAATACGCGATAGACAATAAAGGTAAATATCCAGATCTAACCGGAGTATTAACTGGAACATATAAAGAAATATGTCCAGAAGATCAAGTTACATCGAATTGTGTAGATTTATCATTTTTGATTCCACAATATATTAGTGATATCCCTGTAGACCCAACTGGAGTTAATTATAAAATAGGTATCAATCCAGATAATAATAAATTAAGCTTGTGGTCAGAAGCTGCTGAACAAACAGAATTAGCTGTAAATAAGTTTTTTGTATTAGCCGCCGCCGCTAAAGATCCCAAATTTGATACAGGTATTCCAGTTGGGTTTAATGGCACTGTCAATGATTTAATACTCCAAAGTGATGGTAAGATCCTAGTAGGAGGAAGTTTTACACGTTACCAAGGAGTTGCAGCAAAT
>JBEDBC010000062.1:0-15982 GCA_041177485.1 Candidatus Parcubacteria bacterium
GTCTGTATACTATGCAAATGACTGCAATTATTCAAAATATGTCAACTATAATTGAAGATGTTCTCAATGTAAATGAGCTCAATACTGGGAAGTTTGGTGTAAATCTAAAAAATATTTTTAACGTTAAAACTCAGCTTGAAAGTATTCTTGATAATAAAATATTTTTATTTAATAAATATAATATACAATATCAATATAAGTACAAAGGAAATCAGTTCACCATAATAGGCGATGAAGTTAAGTTAAAAGAAGTATTAAATAACGCCATAGACAATGCTCTGCAATATGGTAAATCAAAAACCAAAGTTAACCTTTTTAGTATAGATAATCAGATTAAGATAGAAGTTATAGATGATGGGATAGGAATAGCTAAAGAAGAACAAAAATTACTTTTTAAAGCTTATCAAAGAGGTAAGTATGCTAAACAGATGAGAAGGGATGGAACTGGACTAGGACTACATTTAATGAAGCTTATAGTAGAAGCTCATAATGGCTCAGTCGATCTCTCCAGTAAGGGTAGAAACAAGGGTAGTAAACTAACTATAATTCTCCCTCGACGTACGACTATAGAGTAACTAAAATCTAAATATATTTACTTGCTCTTGACTAAATCAGAAATATAGTTTACAATAGGTCAGAGTATGTTTGACTCGTACACTCTTTTATTAAGTTAAACAATAATAATTAAATAATACGTCTTATGGCAACCGAGAAGTATGAACGCACAAAACCCCATGTAAACGTTGGAACTATTGGACACGTAGATCATGGAAAGACCACACTTACAGCAGCTATACTTAACGTACTTAGCTTAAAAGGAAATCAAGTTACCAAAAAAGCTGTTAACGAAATAGATGCTGCTCCTGAAGAAAAAGCTCGAGGAATTACTATTGCTGTTGCTCACGTAGAGTATGAGTCAGACACAAGACACTATGCTCATATTGACTGTCCAGGTCACGCTGACTATATCAAGAACATGATCACAGGTGCCGCTCAGATGGATGGAGCCATTTTAGTTGTATCTGCAGCTGATGGTCCTATGCCTCAGACTAGAGAGCATATTTTGTTGGCAAATCAAATTGGAGTACCCCAAATTGTTGTTTTCTTAAACAAAGTTGATCAAGTTGATGATCCTGAACTTGTAGAGCTTGTAGAAGTAGAAGTTAGAGAGTTATTGAGCAAATACAGCTTCGATGGAGACAATGCTATGATTGTTAGAGGTTCTGCTCTCAAGGCTCTTGAGACAACTGATGTTAATTCAGCAGAAGCAAAGCCAATTTTAGATCTTATTGATGCTCTTGACCAAGCTATCCCTGAACCAAAGAGAGAAATTGATTTAGATTTCTTGATGCCTATTGAGGATATATTCTCAATCGAAGGAAGAGGAACAGTTGTGACCGGAAGAATTGAAAAAGGTTTGATAAAAGTAAACTCTGAAGTAGAAATAGTAGGTCTAAGAGATACTCAAAAGACAGTTGTTACTGGAGTTGAGATGTTCAAAAAACTTCTTGATGAAGGAATGGCTGGAGATAATGTTGGTCTTCTACTTAGAGGAATCAAGAAGGAAGATGTTGAAAGAGGTCAAGTTCTTGCTAAAGTTGGTTCTATAACCCCTCATACTGAGTTTGAAGCAGAAGTTTATGTGCTTACAAAAGAAGAAGGTGGACGACACACTCCATTTGTATCTGGGTATAAACCTCAGTTCTATATCCGAACTACTGATGTTACAGGAGAAATTACTTTAGCTGAAGGTTCTGAGCTAGTAATGCCAGGAGATACTGTTACTGTAAAAGTTTCATTGGTAGCTCCTATTGCTCTTAGTGATCAACAGAGATTTGCTATCCGAGAGGGTGGTCATACAGTTGGAGCTGGAGTTGTGACAAAAATTATCAAATAAGGCTGTTAAGATAAAGATATGTCATCCAAAAAAGAAGAGTATAAGTCGCGAATTAGAATCAAGATAAAAGCTTATGATTATAAGCTTGCAGATCAGTCATCTGTACAGATTATTAATACAGCCTTAAAGTTTGGGGCTAACGCTTTGGGACCAATTCCATTGCCAACCTCTATCAAGAAGTATACTGTTTTGAAATCTACATTCGTGCATAAAGACTCTAGAGATCAGTTTGAGATGAGAGTTCATAAGAGGCTTATAGATATTGTTGAGCCTAACTCAAAAGTTATAGATGCTCTTATGAACCTCAACTTACCTGTTGGAGTAGATATATCTATAAAGTATTTAAATTAGTAGTTAAGATGAGAGCGTAAGTATGAAATTTTCATTTGCTAAAAAGATTGGAATGACTCAAGTATTTGAAGGAGGTAAAGTGATACCTGCTACTAGAGTTAAGCTATACCCAGATGTGAAAGTGCAAGCTCTCATCAAGTCTGATAAAAACGGATATGACTCCATTCAATTTGGGGCTAAGTATTCTAAAAAGGTTGCTGATAAACTTCTTCCAGTTTTATTGAAAGAAGTTAGACTAAAAGAAGCAGTCTCACTTGAAGTTGGCTCTGAAATGGATATATCACAATATGAAGTTGGTAATGTAGTAACCATAAAAGGTGTATCTAAGGGTAAAGGTTTTGCAGGAGTTGTAAAGAGGCATGGATTCTCTGGAGCAAACGCGACTCATGGGACAAAGCATACTGAAAGAGCTGGAGGTTCTATTGGATCTGGATACCCAGAACATGTTTTGAAGGGTCGTAAAATGCCAGGAAGAGCTGGATTTAAAGCTCAAACTGTGAAGAATATAAAAGTGATTGCAATAGATTTGGAAAACAATGAATTATTGTTAAAAGGAGCAATCCCAGGACCTAATAAAGGATTATTACAAATTGTTGGTTAGATAATGATATGAAGATTCAAGTAATTACTACTAAAGGTGAAAAAAAAGAGCAATATGAATTGCCTTCTCACATATTTGGTGTAGATATAAAAGATAGTTTAGTACATCAAGTCTATCGTTATCTAGTACTCAATAATCTGTATCCAGTAGCTCATACTAAAGACAGGTCTGAAGTTAGAGGTGGTGGTAAAAAACCTTGGAAGCAAAAAGGAACAGGACGTGCTCGTCACGGATCAACCAGATCCCCTATATGGCGTACTGGAGGTATCACATTTGGACCTACAAATGCAAAAAACTTTGCTATATCAGTTAATAAAAAGATGAAACGCAAAGCATTGTTCATGGTTTTGTCATCAAGAGTTCAATCTGAAAAATTTGTTTTAGTTGATGATTTATCATTAGATTCAATTAAAACTAAAGAAGCAGCCTCAATATTAAATAATCTTGATCTCAATTCTAAAAAAACTTTGATTGTAATCGAGCGTGATAATAAGAATGTAGCAAAATCATTTGCAAATATTCCCAATGTATCCCTCATTTACTCAGATTCAATGAACTTGTTAGATGTTTTAAAAAATGATACAATTTTAACTTCTATTGCATCAATTGAGACAATAAAAGAGAGCTATAAGAATTAATTTTGAGATATGGCAAAGAAGAAAGTTACCCAAGAAGAATCACAAGATTTACAGCATAATAACCAATCTTATCAAGTATTAGTAAAACCTATTATTACTGAAAAAAGTTACTCATTGTTTCAGAATAGAAAATACTCCTTTGAGGTAGGTATTGATTCTAACAAGCAAGAAATTGCAAAAGCTGTAGAATTGTTGTATAATGTGAAGGTTTCACAAGTAAGAGTTATAAAAGTAAAGCCTCGAAATGTTTTTGTTAGAGGTAAAAAGGGAAAAACCAGTGCTTATAAAAAAGCAATAGTATCTCTAGTAGAAGGATATAGTATCAGTATTTAGAGTAATTATGATTAATCACCGCAAACCTACCACTCCAGGAAGAAGAAAAAGTTCAGTAGTAAACTACAAAGCTGTTTTGACTAAAACAGAACCTGAAAAATCTCTTTTGACACCTATACGTTCTATGTCAGGTCGTAACTCAAGAGGAGTTATCACTGTTAGACACAAAGGAGGACGAAATAAAAGAATGTATAGATTGGTGGACTTCAAGCAAAAAAGATTTGATATAGAGGCAGTTGTAAAATCTATTGAGTATGATCCAAATAGATCTGCTTTTATAGCATTGATTACATATACTGATGGAATTAAGTCATATATTCTAGCTCCAGCTAAATTAGTAGTTGGTCAGAGATTGATTTTTAGCCCAAAAGCACCTTTGGCAATAGGTAATAGGTTAAATATTGAATATATACCGGTAGGTACCGAAATTTATAATCTTGAACTATTCCCAGGTAAAGGCGGGCAAATCATTAGATCTGCAGGTAGCTCAGGACAGGTATTAGCTGTAGAAGGAAATTATGCTCTAGTAAAATTACCTTCTGGGGAAGTAAGAAAAGTACATAAAACAGTTTATGCTAGCATAGGAAGAGTTAGTAATGAGTCTCATATGTTAGAGAATATTGGTAAAGCTGGAAGAAATAGGTGGAAGGGAATTAGGCCTGCTGTTAGAGGTAGCGCTATGAATCCAGTGGATCACCCTCATGGTGGTGGAGAGGGTAGACAGCCAATTGGTTTGAAATCTCCTAAGACACCTTGGGGAAAAATTGCTCTTGGTAAGAAAACTCGTAAGAAAAACAAGGCAAGCAATAAATTTATTATAAGCAGAAGAAAATAATTATAGCCATATGTCAAGAAGTCTTAAAAAGGGTCCATACATTGATGAGAAGCTGATTTCTAAAGTATTATCTTTAAAACCAGGTGATACTACTATAATCAAAACTTGGGCTCGACACAGTACAATTACACCAGAAATGGTAGGATTCACATTTGGTGTGCATAATGGTAAAGTGCACGTCCCTGTTTATGTTAAAGAAGACATGGTTGGTCATAAGTTAGGAGAGTTTTCAGCTACTCGTAAATTTATTGGACACGGTGGTAAGAAAGTTAAATAAGTATTTGTATGGAATGGAATGCAACTCTTAAAAATCTAAGAATAAGCCCAAGAAAGACTAGACTTGTAGCTGATGCTATTCGTGGAAAATCAGTACGCGAAGCAATTAGTATTCTTGATACTATTCATAAGAAATCAAGTTTACCTATCAAAAAATTATTACAATCTGCAGTAGCTAATGCTAAAAAACAAGACTCAGTTTTAGAATCTCACCTTAAGGTGGAGACAATTTATGTGGATGCTGGTATGACTCTAAAAAGATTTAGACCTAGAGCCTTTGGAAGAGCATATACGATCAGAAAAAGAAGTTCTCAAGTAAGATTAACTTTAACTGAGTTAGAGGTAGTTAAAAAACGCAAACTAGCTAAAGATAATGATAAATCAGTTGAAGTAAAAGATACAGCAGATACTGCATCTAAAACAGTTAAGCCAACTAAAACTAGAAAGTCTGTTACAAAAAAAGTAGTAAAGAAACCTCTTAGCGATAAATAATTAGATATATGGGAAATAAGATTTCAGCAAATTTATATAGATTGGGAGTAACAAAGGGATGGACATCTCGATGGTTCGGTACATCTCGTAATTTACCAAGAGACTTACAAGAAGATGCTAAGATTCGAAAATTTATTACTAAAAGCTTACCCAAGTCCGGTATAAGCACTATTGATATAGAGAGAACCCCAAGATTGATTAATATAATTATAAATACCTCTAGAGCAGGAATGATTATTGGTAGAGGAGGAGCTGGAATTGAGTCTCTAAAAAAGAATGTGAAAAAATTAATTGGGACTCAAATTGATTTAAGATTAACAGTAGAAGAAATTAAAAACCCTAATGAAAATGCTGCAATAATAGGTGAAAATATAGCAGAACAATTAGAAAAGAGAATCCCATTTAGAAGAGTACTCAAGCAGACAATAGAAAATGTTTATCAAAGTCACAATGTTAAAGGAGTAAAAATACTATTAAGTGGTAGGTTAGATGGAGCAGAAATGTCGAGAACAGAGTATTTGACAAAAGGAAAAATTCCTTTAGCCACCCTCAGAGCTAATATCGACTTTGCTAAGAAGACAGCTTACACCAAATACGGAACTACTGGAATAAAAGTATGGATTTATAAGGGAGATGTATTAGACGAAGATAAGTAATAATTTAAGAATACTACTATGTTGTTAGCACCAAGAAAGACTAAACATCGAAAAGTTCATAAAGGAAAGCCTTCAGATAAGCTAAACTTAGCTGCAAGAGGAATTGAGTTATCTTTTGGTTCATATGGACTTAAAGCTACGGAAGCTAAGTGGATTACAGCACGTCAAATTGAGTCAGCCCGTAGAGCTATAACTAGATATACATCTAGAGGAGGTAAAATTTGGATAAGAATTTTCCCTCATAAACCGATTACTGCTAAAAGTGCAGAAGTAGGTATGGGTAAAGGAAAAGGGGCTGTAGATCACTACGTAGCTAACCTCAAAGCAGGGAAAATATTGTTTGAGATTGATGGAGTATCTAGAGAAGTTGCTTTTGAAGCATTAAGAAGGGCTGGGGCTAAACTTCCTGTTAAGACTAAATTTATATCTAAAGACTAACAGGCGCTTGACTAATTTGAAAAAATTAGATATAATATAGCCTATGATTGTAATTTTAAGAAGATAAGTTATTATGAGTAAAGAAGGATACAATACTAAGTCAAAAGAAGAGCTTTTAAAAACTCTTTCAGAAAAGCAAGTTGAGCTTGGTAAACTAAATTTTGTAAAAGGAGATCCTTCTCAGAAAATAAACACTTCATCTATTAAAAATTTAAGACGAGAAATAGCTCGTGTCCAAACATTATTGAATCAGTTATCTAAATAATAAGTATGTCAGATAAGATTACTACATCTAAATCTAAGAATAACCGTACCCTTAAGGGTATAGTTGTGTCCACAGCTATGCAAAAAACTGTTGTTGTTGCTGTTAGTAGAACTAAATCTGATCCTTTATATAAGAAGAGATACAAAATTACAAAGAGATATAAAGCTCACAATGATAACGGTTCAATCAAGGTTGGTGACGAAGTGACCATTAAAGAGTCAAGACCATTGTCTCGTCATAAAAAGTGGATAGTAATATAATTATATGATTCAGAAAGAGACTAAATTAAAGGTAGCTGATAACTCGGGGGCAAAAGTGATTGAGTGCTTTAATGTTCTTGGAGGTACTCGTAAAAGGTATGCTCAGCTAGGAGATATCATAGTTGCGTCTGTTAAAAGTGCAGAGCCTAGAGCTACTGTTAAAAAAGGAGATGTTGTTAAAGCTGTAATTGTTAGACAAAGGAAAGAATATCGTAGAGCTGATGGGTCCTATATACGATTTGATGAGAATGCTGCTGTAATAATAAATACTAATAAAGAGCCTGTGGGTACTCGTGTTTTTGGGCCTATTGCCCGTGAGATTAGAGAATCTGGATATATGAAAATTGTATCTTTAGCTCCAGAAGTGTTATAATTAAGATAATTGTATGAAGATTAGAAAAAATGACACAGTTGAAGTTATAGCCGGTAAGGATAAAGGAAAGCGCGGTAAAGTTATTGAGGTTATACCATCTAGGAATAGATTAAGGGTAGAGGGAGTAATGCTTGTTAAGAAGCACCAGAAACCTCGCAGAGAAGGAGAAATTGGTTTGGTAGTAGAAAAGTCATCAACAATACATGTTTCCAATGTTGCTTTCTTTGATGTTGAGTCATCTCAGCGTACTAAAGTTTCTTATAAATTTGTAGGGGATAAAAAAGTACGATATAGTCACAAATTGAATAAGGAATTATAATATTATGGCAAGTCTAAAAACACGTTATCAAGAAGAATTACGGCCAAGCTTAATGAAAGAATTTAGTTTGTCAAATAAGTTTGCCGCTCCAAAGATAGAAAAAATTACTCTAAATGTTGGTACGGGTAAGAATTATCGTGATGTTCAAAAATTTGAAAAAGTAAAATCAGTTCTCACTACTATTGCGGCTCAACAACCAATATCTGTAGCTGCTAAAAGCT
The DNA here is from genome assembly GCA_041177485.1 of Candidatus Parcubacteria bacterium. Classification (GTDB taxonomy): domain Bacteria; phylum Patescibacteriota; class Minisyncoccia; order SW-4-49-11; family SW-4-49-11; genus CALRBF01. The sequence continues at coordinate 7,956 of JBEDBC010000062.1, forward strand.
CTATAGCTCAATTTAAGACCAGAAAAGGAATGACTATAGCTCTGAAAGTTACATTAAGAGGTGACAGAATGTATGATTTTCTTGATAGGCTTATTTCTATTGCTTTGCCTAGAACTAGAGATTTTCAGGGAATTGAAATAACTAAAGTTGATGCTAATGGTAATGTCAACTTTGGTATTAAAGAGCAGATAATTTTCCCAGAGTTGTCAAATGAAGAATTAGGTATAAACTTCGGTCTACAAGTTAATTTGACCATCTCTAACTCTAATAAAGAAAAAAGTGTTTATTTATTAAAATCAATGGGATTCCCATTTAAGCAATAATAGTATTAATATATGGCTACAGAAGCACACATTGCAAAATCTAAAAAGAAGCAGAAGTTTATGACTCGAGGAGTTAATAGATGTTTTAGTTGTGGAAGACATAGAGGGTATATGAGAGATTTCGGACTATGTAGGATTTGTTTTAGAGAGTCGGCTTCACAGGGACTAATCCCAGGTGTTAAAAAATCTAGTTGGTAAATATAAGATATATGAATATGACTGATCCCATCGCAGATATGTTAACCAGAATTCGCAATGCGCAGCTGGTAAATAAAAGAGAAGTTTCAATACCTTACTCTAACATTAAGTTTGAAATAGCTAAGCTATTGAAGACTAAAAAATTCATCTCAGGATTAGAAAAAGTAGAGCAGGAAAATAAATTCCCTACTATACTTATTAGTTTGAAAAAAGATGGTATCAAGGGAATAGATAGAGTTAGTAAACCTGGAAAAAGAGTCTATGCAGGTTCTCAAAACCTACCGACTCAGTTTAAATATGGTAAAGGAACGGTTGTTGTTTCTACCTCAAAAGGAATTATTGATGCCAATACCGCAAAGAGAGAAAATGTTGGGGGAGAAATTATTTGTCAAGTTTGGTAATTAAGTAAATATAAGATTATGTCAAGAGTAGGAAAAAAGCCGATCCAAATACCACAAGGAGTAACAGTAGTATTAGAAAATGATACACTTAGAGTTACAGGTCCTAAGGGTACTTTAGAACAAGATGTAAAGCATCCAGTTACGTTTGAAATACTAGAAAATGAAATATTTGTCAGTCCTAAGGAGCAAATAAAGAATGTAAGTGCTTTTTGGGGACTTTATAGAGCTCTCTTGCAGAATATGGTTACTGGGGTTACAGAAGGATTTACAAAGAAGCTGAGAATTGAAGGTGTTGGTTACAGAGTAGCTTTACAGGGGCAAACTTTAGTTTTGAATTTAGGTTATTCTCATCCAATTGAAATTACAGCCCCCGAGGGAATTGAATTTGAGGTGGAAAAAAACTTTATATTAGTAAAAGGAATAGATAAAACTTTAGTTGGACAGGTTTCTGCTAACATTCGAGCAACCAGACCTCCAGAACCTTATAAAGGTAAGGGAGTGAGATATGATGATGAGTTTGTACGAATGAAAGTAGGTAAGAAAACATCATCTTAGCACTTGAAATTGTATTATAAATATGTTAGAATACAACTTATAAACTATACACTATGAAGGATATTTTGAACAAACAGCGTAGATTAGCAAGAAGAAAGGCTCGAGTGAGAGGAAAAATTTATGGTACATCAACAGTACCTAGGTTATCAGTATCTAAGAGTAATACCAGTATATACGCACAGCTTATAGATGATGTAAAAGGTGTTACATTATTAGCAGTACATAGTAAAACTATAACTAAAGGTAAAAATGTAACAATTGCAGACTCTGAAAAGTTGGGATACTCTCTAGCTTCTAAGGCATTAGATAAAAAAATTAATAGAGCTGTTTTTGACAGAAGAGGTCGTAAATATACAGGTAAAATATCTTCATTTGCAGATGGAGCTCGTAAGTCAGGATTAAAAATTTAGGTATGGCAAAGCAACAACCACGACAACCAGAAAAGAAAGAATATGATCATAAAGTACTAGATATAGCTCGTGTAGCCCGTGTTATGGCTGGAGGAAGAAGATTTTCATTTAGAGCTACTGTTGTTATAGGAGATAAAAATGGTAAGGTTGGAGTCGGTATAGGTAAAGGAGCCGATACAGCAATTGCTATAGATAAAGCTATTAATTCTGCTAAGAAAAAATTAGTTAAAATAGATGTTAGTAAAGACACTATACCTGTTGATGCTTCAGCAAAATTTGGTAGCGCTAAAGTTTTATTAAAACCAGCAAAAGAAGGTAAGGGAATTGTGGCTGGAGGAGCTGTTAGAACTGTTGTTGATCTAGCAGGTATAAAAAATATAACAGCTAAAATGTTAGGCGGTAAAAATAAGCTCAACAATGCCAGAGCTACTGTACAAGCTTTGTTAAAGACTCAATAATATGTATATTCACACTTTGTCCCCAGATCCATCTCAGAAAGTTAAAAAAAGAATAGGCCGTGGAGGTAAAAGAGGTACCTACAGCGGTAAAGGGCAAAAAGGACAAAAAGCTAGGTCTGGAGCTAAAATATCGCCATTATTTACTGGGGGTAGTGCTTCTTTGTCTGGTCAAGGTAGTCGTGTAATTCACAAGAGAAGAGGTCAATCTCCTGTACAGGGTCATCACAGAGTTCTTAATATAAAAGGAAGAAAATCATATAAAGTTATTAGTATTCAAGCTATATCTTCTAAGTTTGAAGATGGTTCAACAATTAATCTGAACTCATTAATAGAATCTAAATTAATATCTAATTCAAAATCAGATATTAAGGTATTAGCTACAAACCGTGGAGAGGAAATAAAAAAGAAGTTTGTTTTTGAAGGCGTTGCATTGTCTAAGAATGTGCAAGATTTATACTCACTTTAAAATTATACATATACTCATAGAAAAGAGGTTTTAGAACAATATATAATAAGATAGAGATATGAAAAGATGGCTTTATATAGCTAAAATTCCTGCATTAAGAAATAAATTAATATTAGTATTAGCTCTACTTGTAGTATATAGGCTAGTTGCTGCAGTGCCAATTCCAGGTATAGACGTTGAAAGCATTAAATCATTTACAGAATCTAATCAAATTTTTGGTCTTTTGGATGTTTTTTCAGGTGGTGGATTTTCTAATTTTTCTTTAGTTGCATTGGGTGTAAGTCCTTATATAACAGCCTCTATTATAATGCAGTTATTTACAATGGTGATTCCATCATTGAATAGATTGTATAAGGAAGAAGGAGAGCAGGGTAGACAAGTTTTTAACCAATACACTAGAATGTTGACTGTACCTCTAGCTATCATTCAGTCAATGTCTACACTAACCTTGCTTAGAAGTCAAAACATAATACAGGATATTACAAGCATTCAAGTGATTACAATAATAGCATTAATGACCGCTGGGACTATAGGTCTGATGTGGTTGGGTGAAATTATAACTAATCAAAATGTTGGCAATGGTATATCTTTAATTATTTTTGCTGGTATCATAGCTAGTTTACCTACTACCTTGAGTCAATTTATTCTCAATTTTAATAGATCTAACTTACCACTTTATTTGTTATATTTAGTTATAACTCTAGCTGTTATTTACGCTATTATATTTATCACTGAGGGGCAGAGAAACATCCCTATATCATACAGTAAAAAGTCAAGAGGTGCCTTAGTTAATGCTCAAGTAGATACATATTTACCTATGAAAGTTAATCAAGCTGGTGTGATGCCTATAATCTTTGCAGTATCACTAGTGCTGTTCCCACAAGTTATATCAAATTTATTAATACAGACTAAAGTTTCTTGGGTGGTTTCGGCTGCCACTACAGTTAATAATTTGCTATCTAACCAGATATTTTATGCATCAGTTTATTTTGTTTTTGTCTTGATATTTACATATGTTTATACAACAATTGTATTTGAACCAAAAGCTGTAGCAGACAATTTGCAAAAGCAAGGTGGATTTGTCACTGGTATACGTCCTGGAGAAAAAACAGCTGAATATCTACAACATGTCTCTAATAGAATAATAATATTCGGGGCAATATTTTTGGGACTTATTGCAGTATTGCCATTTATCATGACTGGATTTACAGGTAATCAGTCTTTAGCAATAGGAGGAACTAGCTTATTAATCGTAGTGTCTGTGATCCTTGAAACTATGAAACAAATTGAGTCTCAAATTATAGTAAGGGACTACGATAGCTTATAAACTTATATATAAAACTTTTTTGATATATAAGTTTTATATGATATAATACAAAGGAAGATAATCAATATAATGTATGAAAGATAAAATATTAGTTACAGGGGGTGCGGGTTTTATGGGGTCATATTTTATAAAGTATATGATTCAAAAGTATCCTTACATTGAAATAGTAAATTTTGATGTGCTTACATATGCAGGTAATTTGCATAATTTAGATTCAATCCCTGATAATGGTAGGTATAAATTTGTACAAGGAGACATAACTGATGTGAATCAAGTTATGCAAGTTGTAAAAGAGAATGAAATTGAATTAATTGTTAACTTTGCTGCGGAGACTCATGTGGATAACTCGATTTCATCGCCTTTAAAATCAGTACAAACTAATGTAATAGGGGTTGCGTCAATTTTGGAGGTAGTGCGCCACTATAATCTGGAATTCATCCAAATCAGTACAGATGAAGTTTTTGGTACTATTGAGTCAGGTTACTTTAATGAGCAGTCTCCCTTCGAACCCAATAGCCCTTATTCAGCTGGTAAGGCAGGAGGTGACTTATTATGTAGAGCTTATCACGAAACTTACGGCATAAAAGTAATGGTTACTCATTCTTGCAATGTTTTGGGTCCAAATCAATATCCCGAAAAGTTAATACCTTTGGCTATAACAAATATCCTACAAGATAAAAAGATTCCTCTTTATGGAGATGGACTCAATGTTAGAGAATGGATTTATGTAGAAGATCACGCCAGAGCGATAGAATTTATTATTGATAATGGTACATATGGAGAAGTGTATAATATTGGTACAGGGAATGAGTTAACTAATTTAGATTTAGTTACCAAAATATTAAACAATTTACATAAAGGTTTAGATAACGTTGAATATGTTACAGATAGACCAGGTCATGACAGACGTTATGCTATAGATAGTACTAAATTAAGAAATATGGGTTGGTCTCCATTCTTTGATTTAGACACGGCGATTCATAAAACTGTAGAGTGGTATATAGATAATAAATCTTGGTGGGAGCCACTTAAAAATAATAAAACTAAATAGTTTTTCATATGAAGGGACTAATCGCGGCAGGAGGACGAGGTACTAGACTTAGACCAATTACTACGAATAGAAATAAGCATACTATACCTTTAGCTAATCAAACTATGATAGAGCTAGCAGTAAAAAAGTTAGCAAATGCTGGGATTCAAGATATTGGAATTGTTATTAATTCAGGCGATACAGAATTAGAGCCTATTTTAGGAAATGGATCTAAGTACGGGGTTTCCATAACATACATAGAACAGATTGGTGGTGCATTAGGAGTAGCACATGTAATCTTGAGCGGTAGAGAGTTTCTGGGTGAAGATGACTTTGTCTTCTATTTAGGTGATAATATCATTTTAGGTGATGTAAAAGATTTTATAGATACTTTTTATTCTCAAAACCTAAATGCTCTTTTGGCACTCTCAGTAGTAAATGATCCCGGTAGATTCGGAGTTCCTAGAATAGAAAATAATCGTATATTAGAAGTAATCGAAAAACCAGAAAATCCACCTAGTCAATATGCTGTAGCTGGCATATACGTTTACGATAAAAATATACACTCTGTTATATCAAATTTACAAGCTAGTCCAAGGGGGGAATATGAGATATCTGATGCTCATACAGAATTAATCAAAAAAGGATTTCAAGTTGGCTATTCAGAAATTACAGGTTGGTGGAAGGACACTGGTAAGCCACAAGATCTTTTAGAGGGAAATCAGCTTTTATTGTCTCAAATGCAGAACTCAGACTTGCAGGGAGAAATAGACTCATCTGTTACTATCGAAGGGGTAGTAATACTAGAACAGGGGGCAAAAATCATAGGAAATAGTTTTGTTAGAGGACCAGTAATTATAGGCAAAGGATCAATTATCAAGAATAGTTATATCGGACCTTATACGTCATTAGGCCAAGATTGTCAAATTAGTAATTCAGAAATTGAACATTCTCTTTTGATGAACTCAATCACAGTGAGTAGCTCCAAAAGAATAGTTGATAGTATTATTGGTAACTCGGCTATTATTACAGATAAAGAAGACACCTTTCCAAAAGGACATAAGCTCGTGATTGGAGATCATTCACAAGTTGAACTCTAAATTTATAAATAATATGAAAATCAGAAAAGCAATTATCACAGTGGCAGGATTTGGAACAAGATTTTTGCCAGCAACTAAAGCGCAGCCTAAAGCTATGCTACCTCTAGTCGATAAACCTATTGTTCAATATCTGGTAGAAGAGGCCGTAAAAGCTGGGATTGAGCAGATTATTTTTGTAACAGGAAAAGGGAAAAGAGCTATTGAAGATCACTTTGACTCTCACTTTGAATTAGAATATCTATTAGAGCAAAAGGGTAAAGAAGAAGTATTAAGTCAGGTTAGAGATATAGCTGATATGGCTGAGTTTTTCTTTGTAAGACAACGCTATGCCAGAGGTAATGGTGATGCTGTTTTAGCAACCAGAAGTTTTATAGGAGATGAACCTTGTGCCGTATTATTCGAAGACGATATTGTTGCCTCAGATGTACCAGCCATTGGTCAGTTGATTGAAGTATATAATAGATATCAGGACCCAGTAATTGCTCTAACTAGAGTTCCTAAATCTGAAGTTTCTAAATACGGTATTATTGAAGGCACTCAAGTTAATGATAGATTAGTGGAGATAAATAAATTTGTTGAAAAACCAAAACCAACGGAAACTGAATCAAATTTAGCTGTCATAGGTAAATATATAATCACCCCAGCTGTGTTTGATAAATTAGAACAGATGAAAGATTCTGTCACAGGTGAACTTGGATTAGATAATGCTTTTATAGAAATTTTGAAAACTAATCCACTATATGGCTATGAAATAGAAGGACAACGCTATGATTGTGGTGATAAATTAGGTTATATCCAAGCAGTAATTGACTTTGGGTTAAAGCATCCAGAGATCGGTAAAGGAGTAAATGAGCATATAAGAAATATAAAATTATAGTATATTAATATATATCAAGCCTTGAATCAAGGCTACTTTGATGTTATAATTAAATTCATTATTAAATATTTATAATTTATGAAAATTACTAGAAAAGATTTACCTAAGTCTCAGGTGGAATTGAATATTCAAATTGAACAAGTTGAGATGGCGTCTTACCTTGATAAGACCACAGCTAAATTAGCCAAGCAAATTACTGTACCTGGATTTAGGAAAGGTGAAGCTCCTAAGGAATTAGTAGTAAAACAAATTAACCCTACAGATTTATTAAATGAGTCTTTTGAATATGCTATTAATGAATCTTATAAACAAGCTATAGCTCAGGAAAAACTGTCTCCTCTAGCAAGCCCCGAGATTAAATTATCAGAAGAGGCTTCCAAGGATAGTTTGGAATATACTGCTATTATTAGTATTATGCCTGAAATTAAATTGCCAGATTATAAAAAACTCGCAGAGAAAATTACTAAAGAAGATGACAAGATCTCTGATAAAGATGTTGATGAAGCTAAAAAGTATTTACAAAAATCTAGAGGAACTCAGAATGTCGTGGAAAGAGAAGCTAAAACTGGAGATGTAGTCAGTTTAGATTATGTATTGACCGTAGATAAAAAAGAGTTTGATAAATCTGAGAAAATGCCCGTAGAAATCGGAGCGGGTCAATTTATCCCTGGTTTTGAGGACGAAATTATTGGCTTGAAAGCTGGTGATAAAAAAGAGTTTGATATCAAGTTCCCAGATGAATATCATAACAAAGATATCGCTGGTAAAAAGGGACACTTTGCTATTACGGTCAATGATGTTCAGGAAATAAATTTACCAGCTTGGGATGATGAATTTGCAAAAGAACTGACAAATGGAGAAAAGACTATCTCTGATCTAGAG
>JBEDBC010000063.1:0-6370 GCA_041177485.1 Candidatus Parcubacteria bacterium
GGAATGTAGATATACATCATCCGTTTTTAATAGCTTGTTAATAACTAATTGACACAAATCCTTATGAGTTGAATTAGTGGTTCGAATAAAATAATCATAACTCAAACCCAATGAATCCCAATTATCCTTCCACAATTTAGACATTTTGTCCGTATATTCTTGTGGCGATAAATTATTCTTATCCGCAGCCTGAGCCACTTTTTGCCCATGCTCATCGGTACCAGTCAAAAAAAATGCTCCCTGGCCAAATTGCCGATGATAGCGAGCCATAACATCAGCAATAGTAGTAGCATAATAATGCCCAAGATGCGGCTCTCCATTTAAGTAATAAATTGGAGTAGTGACAAAAAATGACTTCATATTTTATTCCATAAAAATTATTAAAGCAGAATATTGGCCCAAACAAACCACTCTAAATACTAATTGATTTCTAGTATTTTATATTTTTGGATACCAACAGGAGTTTCTACCTCAACCTCATCTCCAACTCCTCTATGCATAAAAGCTTGTCCCAAAGGAGACTCATCAGAAATTTTACCTTCAGCTGGACTTGCTTCTGTAGCACCAACTATTAAAAATTCCCTATCTCCCTTCGCTCCACTAACCTTAATTTTAGATCCAAGAGAAACAAATTGTGAATTAGAAGGAGCAGATACAACCTCAGCATTCCTGATCAAATCCTCTAATTCCAAAATTTTGGATTCATTAAAAGCCATATCATTTTTTGCTTCATGATATTCAGCATTTTCCTTCAAATCTCCCTGCTCTTTTGCAAGCTTAATCTTTTCCACAATCTCTTTTCTACGTATCAAAAGAGCTTCAAGTTCAACTTGTGCTTTCTCAAGACCAGATTGGGTCATATGATACTTTTTCATACTTAAAAATAAATGTTAATCCAATACAGTAATTACAGGCTTTTTCTAGGTTTAGATTTCAGTCTGTTTATTGTGAAACAAAATTGTATATTCACTTTTACCGTTTATGGAGTATACTATATATATGTATATTTTGCAAGTTGTCCCTCTCATCAAACTTCCTGGTCAAATAAGTCAAACCTTGACCTATTACTCTTCCGAGAAAATACTCCCGGGAACCCTTGTAGTTGTGGAAGTTCGTACATCAGATATTACAGCAATTGTTTACTTTTGTCAAGAGTTGACAAAAAATAGACAGAATTTGAGAAAATTTACAGCCTTCAGCCCAAAGCCAATTCAGAAAAGCTTCTCATCAACCCCCTTATTAACAACAACTCAATTAAATTTAGCCATATGGATAAGTGATTATTATGCTCACCCATTAGGCAACATAATCAAATGGTTTTTACCTAAACTATCAAATAAAATAAAGCGTTATCCCAAAATACTAGATTTACAATCACCAGAGACAAATCTAGGACAAAAGTTTACACCCAAAATACTGTTGTTGACCACCAAAAAGAGACTAAATCATTATCATAAAATTATTACACAAACAAATGGACAGATACTAATACTAACCCCAGATAATATTAGCCTGGATAAAATGAAAAAGGAATTCCAGCAATACAATCCTGTAATTCTAAGTTCACAACTCAAAACTAGTGAATTTAGAAAATCTTGGGCAGAAGTCAAATCCGGAAAAGCAAAACTTATTATAGGAAACCGTAGTAGCTTATTTTTACCATTCCAATCCCTGCAGCATATTATAATAGAGGATGAAGCTTCTGAAGCCTACTATTCATTTGAGACCAAACCCCACTACAATACAACCAATATAGCCTTACAACTAGCTAAACTACACAAAACAAACCTAACAATTGCATCATATCTACCCACAATCAATACTCTCAAAATCTTAGAAAAACACAATCTCAGCCTACCTTCAGAATTCTATCCCAAAAACCCCAATTCCAAAATCAAATTAATAGAAATGCCCATAGAGTTTTATAAAGGGAACAAAGACCTAATCTCAATACCCGCTCAGCAAGCAATAACTCAGTCTCTCAAAAAAAATCAATCTGTAATTATATATGTCAATAGAAGAGGTGAATCACTCTATATGTCTTGCCGTGACTGTGGCTATCATCTCCGAGACCCACATTCTGGCAACCTCCTAACAGTACATCGTATAGATACAATATCCCAAAAAATTCCTAATTACACAGAAAATCAAATTCTAATGTCACATAGTTCGCGGAAATTTTTTAAGATGATACATATATGCCCTCAATGTAAATCCCAGGATCTCAAACAAGGTGGCATAGGCATACAAAAAATTCAATCACTAATAAAAGAGCTCTACCCCAACACCCCAAACTTCATTCTCTCAAGTGATAATTCTTCAGATATACTCTCACAAAAAAACATAATAGAACAATTCATACATAGCAACCCAGCTATACTGCTCAGCACAAGTATGTTACATAAGTTTTTAGATACAATACCCGCCACGCTAACAATAATCCCATCAGCAGAATCCATAATCAACTTCCCAGACTATAGCATCAGAGAGAAGTCCATACAAACCCTAACAGAACTAATTCAGCACAGTTCAAAAATAATCATACAGACATTCACAACATGGAATAGAGAAGAAGAATTACCTTCTCATATACACAATATAATTCAAAATCCACTACATAAATTATGGCAACTAGAGTACGGAAATCGTAAAAAATATCACTACCCACCACACTATGAAATCATAGCCATTCACTCACAACACACCAAAAGAGCACAGTCCCTAGAGCAAGCACTACGTGCCAAAGCCGTACTCACACAAATCAATATCAAAGCATTAGGTCCTCTAGAAAAATACATCCCTAAAGGTAAAGGAATATACAGATTCAGCCTAATAATACAAACTAAACCAAAACAGGCACAAACAATAAAAGCAAAACTAGTACCTATCCTGGAGCGTGGCCAGGAAATTGAAATCAACCCTCAAAACCTACTCTAAATATTGATTATTTTGCCAATATATGCTATAATATAAGGTATATTACTATAACTCACCTATGATTTTAGACATTGAAACAGGGCTCCAAAACCCTATTCTTAGAACTAAATCTCAGCCAATTGAAAAAATAACTCGAGACATCCATAAGTTAGCTCGAGATATGAAGGCTAGCATCGGACCCAATCATGGGATAGGACTTGCTGCACCTCAAGTTGGACAAAATGTCAGAATGATACTAATCAATGTACCAGCCGAATACTATGAGGAAACTGGCTTTGCCGACTGCCAATTAGACCAAAATTATATAATCATAAACCCAGTCATACTCTCAGCCAGCACCGACACCTCCGTCATAGAAGAAGGATGTCTATCTCTACCAGATTATTTTGCCGACGTAGTCAGACCAACCAGCGTAGAATTCGAAGGTTTAAACCTAAAAGGAGAAAAAATTGGAGGGAAAGCCACTGGAATTTTTGCTCGCATTATACAACATGAAATTGATCATTTAGATGGAATACTATTCGCTGACAAAGCTCTCTCACTCAAACCAAAACAAGCTGGTAAAATTTATGTCTAAACCAAACATTGTAGTTTGGGGAACTCCCCAACTCACCGTAGCAATAGCTGAATCTTTATTATCTTGGGCCAATATAACCCACGTCATCACCACCCCCGACACACCACAAGGGCGCAAAAAAATCCTAACCCCCAGCCCACTCAAAATCTTTGCTCAAGAACATAATATCCCAGTATTTAGCCCAGACAAACTCAATACCCCAGAGACAATCAGCCTATTACAAGGATTAGAAGCAGATATCTGGCTAGTCATAGCCTATGGCAAAATCATACCCCAGAATATCCTAGATATAATGCCCAACAAAGTCCTCAATATACACCCCTCACTATTGCCACAATACCGAGGACCAGCCCCAATCCATGCCAGCCTACGCAACGGAGATAAAACCACCGCCGTCAGCCTAATGCAATTAGACCAACTCATGGATCACGGACCAATAATAGCCCAACAGACAATTCACATCTCCCCTACCGACACCTATATAGAATTAGAACAAAAGATTATACAGACTAGCACCACCCTACTTCTGGAATATTTACCACCATTTTTGGCAGGACAAATCACCCCAAAACCACAAGATCACACCCAAGCCAGCATAGTCTCAATGGTCCAAAAACAAGACGGCCAAATCAACTGGCAGAAGCACACCGCTCAGGATATAATCAACCTATACCGAGCCTATATCAATTGGCCTCAAGTTTATACCTACCTCAATACAGACAAAAAAGTGATTTTTGAACAAATCCAATTCCAAGTCAATCAATCCAACAAATTACAACCTGGACATTGGCAACTAGACCAACAAAATAACCAACTCATAATCGGTACCATAGATGGCAACATAGCAGTCACCCAACTCAAAATCGAAGGCAAAAACTCCATTGACCCCAAAAGCTTCGCCAACGGATACAAGGATATTTATTTTATAACATAAGCTTTATTAAACTAACTTACCTTCTTAAGTGGAGTTTGGGGCTATTACTTTTTTTGGAAAAACTTTAGATAGACAATCGGTAAAATACCTACTGTATTTAATAGCAAAATAAATACAAACCACTTCAATTGATTATTTCTTCCACATTTCCATAAAGCTATACCTTTCCAAATAGTTTCCCAAACTATAATTGGGACTAACCAGATTAGCAGTGATGTTTCAATTAGCATATTATTATAGGAATTAAATATATATAACTATTACAACTACATTATAACATATTTCAGGGTAAGGTTAGTATTTTAGCTTGTGAATTTTTGACAAAATTGCTATTTTGTGCTATAATCCCTGCCTGAAAGAATAATTAAATTTATGACTATAGCATTTGTTGGAACTAGAGGTCTTCCCTATCAGAGTACTAGAGATAGAAATGAATATAATCTTGAGGCTATTGCAGTTTCTTTAGCTAAGCGAGGTCATTCAATATATGTAATCTCAGAGCCAAATTATACTCAAGTGAGTGAATATAAAGGAATTCATATTGTACCTACTAAACCGACTGTTAGAGCTACGCTGAAAGTTTTGAAAAAAATCAAGGATTTGGAGATTGTACATATTCGTTCTTTGGAGTATGCTTGGCTCGCTTTTTGGGTTGCGGTACATATGCCTCAGGTCAGGATAGTCTTTGATTATCAGCAATATACTTTTGTCAATACTCCTAAGAATAGACAAAAATTCAAACTTTTGACTTATATCTCAGCTAAGTTTTCAGATAGTCTGATCATAGCTAATCCTGCACTAAAAAATTTATTTAGTCCTAATTTTAAGTCTAAACTATATAGTATCCCAACTGGAATTGAGGTCAATACTTCTAGTTTAGATAATCTAAAGTCTATTTATCCTAGAGACTACGTATTGATAAATGTTTCACAGTACAGAGATAGCAAAAGTCTAGAACTATTTCTAAAAGCTTATTGTAATCATAATATGAATTATCCTCTGGTGATATTAGGTAAAGTTTTGCCAGAAATAAAAGATATTTACCAAAGTGATAATATTACTTTTGTGGGTGAATTGAGTGGAGATACTGAAAAGGCTCTCATCCAAAATGCTCATATGTTTGTAGAAATATCTAAGGATAATGAGGATAAATATGCATTATCTATTGCTTTGGTCTCAGGTGTACCTGTTTTAGCATCTAGAGGATTATATAATCAGAGTCTAGTACAAAATAAAGGTATATTCTTCACTCCATATAATTATAGCTCTATTATTACAGGGCTCAATACAATTCAAGATATGCACCCTATTTTGGAACGTATGGCAGAGAGCTATATGCCTATAATTCAGGATAAATTAGCTATTGATGGGCAAATTCATAAATATCTATATGCTTATCTCAATACCTTCCAAACCAAACAAGCAAGGAAATTTATTCAAGCTCGAACTTATTCTATCCCTGTCACTCAATAAATAATTTTTATTCAACAGTATTATTTTCCTGAATTTCGGTATCTGTAGAATCTGAGACCTCTTGAGTAGCTTCTTGGAATTTTTGCTCAAATTCTTGAGTTAACTTTTCAGTAATTTCGGCTTTATGCTGTACTAATTCTGCCTTCAAATTTTCTACTTGAGTTGCAAATATTTCGCTCAAAGTTGGGACATTTTCTTGTATAAATTGAGTTACTACTTCTGGATTATTGTCATTGAGCAAGGTATCTAGATGCTGAGCCTGTTCTTCACTAAGAGTATCATAGGCCGCACTTAGTACTCTTACTTCCAAAATCTGAGTTAGCTCATCTACTAATTGAGCTCTATTCTCAATGGGTAAATCTTCTAGTCCTAATAGAGTGATTATATTGTCTTGTGGATTATCCATAGTGTTATAATTAAATTAATTTATTATCTAGTTAGTACTTGTC
>JBEDBC010000064.1:0-19479 GCA_041177485.1 Candidatus Parcubacteria bacterium
ATATTCGACTGATGTATACCTATACTCCATAGGATAATTAATATCAGAATAAATATACTATGATAAGCTCGATAATATTTGTACTTATATACCAGTTTTAGATTCAATGCAATTAATATATATATAGTAAACCATGTATTCCAGGGTCCTATCCAATAAAATAAGAATAGGCTCGGAACAAAAATAATTAATAAGGCGATATCTATACTATGGATAATCTTTTTGTAATTCTTCTTGATATATTTTTTGAGTTTTTTCATACTTAATTAGAAAATAAATCACTTATGCTTGCCTGAATTATATCCATACTCTGATTGATGGTATAGTATACTGGAGCAATAATTTGCTGTTGTGTCCAGTATAGCATTTTATCTCTGGTATGGACAAGTCGTCTATACCAGGGCTTATCCTGACAAATATCTATAAGGCTGGTAATATCTATCAATGCGTTTCGGTTTGATGATTCTACCTCTAATGCTTTGGTCTCAGCTATTTCTGATATCTGTCCTGCTATTCTGGATTGATTCTGTATGAATCTGGTCTCAGGAGTATTCTCTTCTGATATAGCTAAAGCTATTGGACTTACAAATGAAATTGGTCGCAATATTGATGGACTAATATTGGGTAGATTATTGAGTATACTTGGCTCCAAAATAGAGATTATATCTGGTTTATTGATAGTATTCTGATTGGGGATTGAAGTTTGTGGAATATTGACAATAGGGGTGATTGGAGATTTTTGGTTAGAGATATTAGGCTCAGATATAGGTGGCGTAGGTGGAATAAGTTGTATTGACTGTATTCCCTGACTTAAATTGAGATTATATATGTCTTGTTGAGACTGTTGAGTAGTGCTACTATATTCCGCCTGTTGTGTATTTCCTATCTCATCGGTATAGCTAGCTCTCACTGTATAGGACCCGCTATCTAATCCCTGAACTCGTATTTGATATTGACCGATACTATCTATTGGCAGAGACAAGACCTTATGTCCTAATCTACCCTGAGACAGATACCAAGCTCCTGGAATTGTGGAGATATTCTGACTATTGATTATTTGTCCATTTGGTGATATGAGCTCTATATCCGCTGGAGAAAACATATGTAATGTCAAATGCCGTATACCAGAAGATAAAATTCCAGTATTCACAGTCTCTATCGTGAAATCTTGGAGATTCAATCTATCTAGGGTATATCGGATAATGTCTGAGCTATTATATAGAGATCCATGCTCGAATTTATTCGGAGCTAGGAATCCATCACCACTTGCTCTTAGATCATAAATTTGCTGTGGAGTATTGGGTAAATGAGGGCTAATATCTGGAACTGTTCCATCTCCATTGTCTGGTTGCTCGAACCTATCATACCATTGCCTTTTACCATCATACTCAAGATTCCACCAAGCCCAAGGATGGGTGAATCCAAATATTGCGGTGAGAGGATTCTCTTGTATTAAGCCAATTCTCTGTATCGTACTTACATTAGTGCCGATAATATTAAATCGTGATATGGTCTTAAGATTACTATCTTGACCCTCACTATGATTATATAATTCTCGGAGAAAATGATTATCTTGTCTGGCTATATTTAGATTTGTCTCAGTACGATCAAAAGGATTCCAGGAAGTATTGAGCCTCTGGGTATATAAGGCTCCATCAAAAATTGGTAATAAGTCTCGGGTGGAGGGAATTTCTCTCTGGAGTATATCTCGATTCTGAAGGCTAAATTTTCCTGAAATTATCCCATAACCTCTATCTATCATTTGTAAATATCCAGTCATAAAGACCCCCTGACTAATTCCACTTGGCTCAAGACTACCCGTCAATACATCCCCTCCATACCAGCGAGGTATGGCCATTGAGGCTCCTTGATTGGGAGTTCCTCCCATAATAATAGTGGCAATATCTCCACGATATGGAATTCGCTCTGCTGTGTTCTCTTGAGTTGTATTGCCGATATAGTCGACTTTATCATTAGCCATATTCTCGATATAGGCTCGGGTGACAAGTCCACCCATAGAATGTGCTAAAATATTGACTTTACGGCTATTTGTTTTGGTTTTAACATAGTTAATATACTGAGCTAAGAGATAGGCAGATTTCTGATTGGGTTGTCGCCAATCATAATTGAATCGGAAATAATCCTGATTTTCTTCAAGTTCATTAGCTTTGAGGGTTGCTATCATTGAGTCCCAAGTCACATCAAGGCCTGGTACTCGATACCAGTTCTGAGTACTGAATTCATCTGGGATAAGCTCAAATCCTTGGAATATGGTATCCAATAAATTTACCGGGGTACTATAATACCGAGGAAAAAGCATTTGGCTATTAATACTCCCGAGTATTCCATGTACCAGAATAATAGGATAGCGTACTGGTTGCATATCTGTTTTGAACCATTGATTATATATGTCACTGGGAGAATTATTAATAGGCGAAATGGTACAATAATTCAAAGCTGGGCAATGATAACTTCCTCGAATTGAGACCCGTCCCTGTTCTTGACTAACACTGATGGTCTGGGCATTATGAAATAATATTCCATCTTTGAGCGCAATATAGGTAGATATAGCTAAATTCTGATCCTTATAACTCCGATAAGATGTACTGATATTACCCTGTAGCTGAAATACTGCTAACTCTGATTTTTGAAAGTAGAAAATTTGATTCCCTTCTCTAACAACTTGAGTAGAATATGTGCTACTCATATTATCTTGCCAATCTATTCCATCTATATCTTGAGTATCCAATATTTCGATGCTCATAGCTGAAAATTTATCAAGATTTTGAGCACCTGGACCACTCTCGACATAATATTGTGTACCCGAATATGATAATCCTAATCTTGATAATATGTTTCCAATAGACGCATGTACTTCATATATATGTGGTACCAGACTAGCATATGATGTCACATATCCCAATTTGCTTGACTCATTGGTGATATATCCATTACCTGATATTTTCCCAAATAAGAGATAATTATCTTTATCTAATTCAATTACCTTGTCACTCCAATGATATTGATTGACAATGACATAAGGAGTGGGGACTGAGTCAACATTGCCTACAGCTTCAATATTGGTAATTCTGCTAGATAGTTGATTTAATATACTACGGTCTCGTGACTCAAGCTCTGATATCACATATTCTGATTCAGTTGGGGTAATTTGTCTCATCAATTGAGTAGGCCTTTGCCAATAAACCGTTTCCCAAGGATGTAAATATTTGAGCCTTTTATTATACAATAACGGAACATAGGCATAACTGCCTTTATGTGGAGTCCCAATAAAGACAACATTTTCGATATTATCCTGATAATATCTGGCCAGATAATCTCGGACTATTAATCCCCCAACCCCGTACCCAATGAGGTTGACTTTGTCATCTCCAGATTCTGATTGAGTAATATTTATTTTATCTCGAATATCTTGAGAGATTTTATCGAGAGACTGATCAGTGTAATAAGGTATAATCTCAAGCTGATGATTATTTAGTGCAAATTCCTCAATCAGTGGTCTAAAGGCAATATCTCGAGTGGCAGGGTGATTACCTAAAAATATATCTGGTATGATAACACTAACCTCTTGAGCAAATGAGTTCTGCGGAATAATCAATCCACAGATAACAATAATACTAGATATAATTGAATATTTGAGAGACATATTGTACTCTTTAAGTATATTATAATAGTATCATATAATTTGTTAGACTTTAACAGTTATACTAGGTAAGTGGATCTAACATATTATGTCCACGCCCGCCTTAAGATCACCCTCGCAAGCGAGGGGCAAAAGTACCGTCCACCCCCCTCGCCGTCGCCCAAGGCGGATTGCCAAAGAGGGAGTTTTTAGCAAATTAAAAAGGAGGACAGACAGACCTCCTTTGATTGATTCTGATTGTTTAGGGAAATGTGATTGGCACTCCGAGGTGTTGAAATATTTGTTCAACACTCCAATCTGCTGGAATTTCTTGATACCCTTCTGAGATTAGTTCTGTATGCTCAATTCTTGGCGTAAGTATATATTTACCCAATACTATATAGATTTTATTGGATGCTGAACATCTACAATGATACTCTTGGTCTGGATTAGGTTGTCTACTATCAGATTCAAATCTAACCCATATGTGGCTAGATTCTACTACAATGCAGGCATGTATTGTATACAAAAATCTATAAACAGGGATAACCATTGGCCACAATTCCCTACCTTGGGTAGGGGCGAATATGGACAATATTATATTACAATGATATCATATCGCTGTCTAGCTACTGTTCTTTTAATCTTTCATCAAATACTTATATAAGGGCTTAATAAGTCCTTTTTTATTTTACTAACTTTTTGAACACTACAAATAATCTAAAATTCTATCGTAATCTAGAAATTTGAAGGTTTTGAATATAAAGCGGCCTAATACTTCTAGGCTATTGGTGATGAATAGTATTCCGATTAGGACTAAGAATATACCACTGATTATACGGATGATTGGGGTTAGGGTTTCGATTTTTTGTAATAACTGTCTGCCTTGGGCTAGTAGTATGGCGGTAATTAAAAATGGGACGGCTAGTCCTATGGAGAAGATAAACATTAATATGGCACCATCTGCTACTGTGCCTTTATTGATAAGGAAGGTTAGAATTGTGCCAAGTATTGGACCTACACAGGGTGTCCAGCCTATGCCGAGTAGAGCTCCTAGTAAAACTGAGCTTTGTGGTGTCCCGGCTTTGAGTCCTTTGATTCTGGGTGTCCAGGTGTTTTGGAAGATTTTGTGTCTGAATACTCCTATCATCTCGAGTCCCCAGATTAGGATTAGGACTCCTGCTATACGACTGATTAGTAGTCTAGTATCCGGGGTGAATAGATTGGATAATCCACTCGCAAATACTCCTAGGGTTACGAATATCCCCATGAATCCTAGTACGAACAGTGCCCCATTTCGTATAGTTTGCAATCTAGTTAATTTACCGTCTCCGGTTATAAAACCAATATAGGCTGGGATAAGTGGAAAAGTACAGGGGGCTAAAAATGTTAGTATTCCTGCTATAAAACTAGCTAGGAGTAGTGATGATGTTAGCATATTTATTTATTGTTTCTGATTTCTAGAATTAGTGTTCCAAGAGTGATGTAGAGTATTATTAATTTGATTAATCCTCCTAGTATTGGTACTGAATCTAGTAGATATAGTACGATGTAGATGCCTAGTGCTATTAGATAGACTTGATATTGATCTTTTCCAAATTGATGCTTTTGATGTAGCCATTGGGCAGCTACGAAGCTAGCGATGGATTGAGAGAAAAATAGTAGGGATAAATAACTTACTGCTATTAGTATTCCTATTGGAATTCCTACTATGGTTATGATGAATAGGATGGATATTGGTATTGGGGCTAAATATAGTATAGCTCCATAGCCAAGGGCTCTAAAGGCGTCTGCCTTGGTGTTTAGTTTTTGGGTGGCTTTGAATACGAACTTGCGAACAAATATAAATAACAATCCTATGACTAAAGCGGCTGAGAATAGCCTAAAAACTAGGTTTACTGAGAATAATCTTTTGACTATGTTTTGATTCTGTATTAGCTCTGGATCATATTTTGCTATTACTCCTTGCTCTAGATTTGGGGCAAGACTTAGTTCTTTCGGGGTTCCATAATTAAGACTGCCTCCAAAGCGTGCTGCTTCTAAAATTCGAGTGTTTTTGGTTGCGGTAAATTCTGTTTTACCTTCTAATCTACCTTCTAGATTGAAGTTGGCGGTCTGTATTTTGGTGTCTCCTAATACTGTACCTTTAATACTAGTACTTGTACTGGCTATTTTGATATTACCATTTACTGTTCCATCTAATTGCAATTGTGATACAAAAGCTATTATGTCTCCCGAGATGGTAGAGCTTTGGTTAATTATTAATTTTTCTGCGAATACTATGAGATCTCCTTTGACATTGGCATTGATAGCTACGGTTGAAGCTGCTGCTCTTATGTCATCCCCTATTTCTTGATTGATATTGACTTTATCTCCAACTATGATGGCGTCTTGGGTTATATTGGAGTCTATATTGATTAGTCCTCCTGCAATAATAGCATCTCCTTCTATTGGATTTTGGATATTGATGTTCTCGGCGGCCAGATAGGCGTCTCCTTCTACTTTTTGCTGTGGGCTAACTGTATCTCCTGCGTCTAGCATCAATGCTGAGGCGCTGGGAGTTATGATTAAAAATGGAATTATTAGGGATAGAATTAGTTGTTTATTCATGAGTATTTTATAGTTGTATAACAACTATTATATAGTGTTTTATAGAGGTTGGCAATAAATGTTATAGTTGTACAATTATGAATAAAAATGTTATAATTAGTTATATCTAAAAATTAATATACAAATATGATTGAAATAAAAGGGGTGTCTAAAAAGTTTCAGGATAAAACAGTTGTCCATACTCTAGATTTATATATAAAAAAGGGTGAATTCTATGCTCTCATTGGACCTAATGGGGCTGGTAAGAGTACTTTTATCAAATTATTGGCAGGTTTGCTTAGGCCTACCAAGGGGGATATTCTTTTGGATGGGGTTAGTATGCTGTCAGACCCTAAAGAAGCTAAGAGTTTGATTGGCTATATTCCTGATGAGCCTACTATTTGGGATGGGATGACTGGGTTTGAGTTTCTAAATTTTGTAGGGTCTTTGTATAATATTCCTGCCAGCCAAAGAGAAAAAGATATAAAAAAATTATTAAAAATTTATAAATTATCTGGTACTGAGCATCAGCTATACCAAGACTATTCCCGTGGATATAAACAAAAGTATTCTATTTTAGCTGCTTTGTTACACAAACCTAGTATATTACTGATTGACGAGCCTATTGTTGGATTGGATCCTGTTAGTATCGATATCACCAAAAACATTTTGGATGTATTTGTAAAGGAAGGAGGAACGGTGCTAATGGTCACTCATACTTTGTTTGTAGCACAAGAGTTGGCTACAAGAATTGGAATTTTTGAAAAAGGTAGATTAAAAATTGAAGGTACCTATAAAGAACTTGTGGACAAGGCTCATTTGCCTGCCAAAACGTCATTGGATGATGTGTATAAAAATTATTTGGTTAAATAAATACTATGACAGAATCACTTGGCTTATTATTGTCTTACCCTGGACAAGTTATAAAAAGGTATTTGGCACGAGAAAAATTTACTCGAATATTCACTATTGTTGTGCTACTAGTTATTATACTATCTGTTGCTCTTGCTATTTATAGTATTACATTCAGTGGTTTAAATTTCATTAGTAGAGAAAATGATTTTCAAGGTTCTTTGTATTTTTATATTACACAATTATTTTGTTTATTAGTTTTTTCTCTTAGCTATGGGAATAGCATTTTGGTGCTTGCCTCTTCTTTTGCCCGAAAGTCTCATCAGTGGATTGTTGTCACCCCTTCATTTTCTATTTTAGCTTTTATTAATTTATTTCAGTTATTAATATCTACTCTTTGGATATTTTTGGCTGTAATTACCCCAGTTCTTCTTGCTATTAACCAATTTATGGGATTAGGTTGGGAAAAATTTATGTTGAGCTTTATTTTGACCACTGCTTTAATTATAATTGCTATCGTATGTGGGGTGTTTTCATATATGTTGAGTATTTATTTTTTGCGCTATATATCTAAATTGCTTGGTACAAACATTGCTTCTCAATCTTCTGCTGTTTTGTTACTGTCACTAAGCTCTATTTTAATGATATTATTTTTTTGGAGAGTTGCTGTACCAACTGACTTTGTTAGATTCTTTGATGGTAATGCTGTGATGCAAATGAAGACTATGCAACAGCAGTTGGTATATTTACCGACATTTGGTGTAGGGCAAGTTTTATATGATATTTTGTTTTGTGCCAATATTTCTGGAGCTTTCTATGTTGGAATTTTTACTGGTATTGCTATTGGGTTAATGGTTATTTTATACGCTTTATTGCAAAGAAACTATCTCACGATGTGGCAAACATTGCAAGAAGGTAGATATGTTGCTGGATCCGAAAAAATGGAGAGGTTTAGTTACAAATCTTATACCTTTCCCTCTGATAGTGCTATACATACTATAATTGATAAAGAAATACTTTTGATTTGGAGAGATAAAAAAAATGTTTTGTGGTTTTTGATTGTATTTGGTTTATGGCTCGCTCAAACTGGAGTTAGTTGGAGAGTAATGCAAAATTCAGCTGCCTATGGTGCTGTAGAAAAAACGCCTAACTTTATATTTGCTATAGTTTTAGCTATTGGATTATACTTTATAAGTGCTCTGGCTCTCAGATTTGTGTTTCCTACTTTTAGTACAGAGAGAAAGGTAGCTTGGATATTAGGAGTTGCCCCAATTTCTCTATGGAATATTGCGGTTGGAAAGCTTATTATATATACTGCCTTATTCTGGTTCTTAGGTAGTCCTATTTTGTTAGCTAACCTTATAATTCTTGGGTTAGGAACTTTTCCTATTATGTTATATTGGTTAGTATTTGGTTTGTCTATACTTCTAATTGTACTATTGGCAATATTCTTATCAGTAAGATATCCAAATAGATTCTCTAGTGATCCTGAATCTTTATCTACTACCCTACCTGGTTTGGCTTTTACTAGCTTAGCTCTAGGTGGTAGCATTATCATTTCTAATATTATGTATTTAGTTCTTTCTAATGTAGATTTAGTGGTACTCTTAGTACTTTTGATTACTACTTTGAACTCTCTACTAGTTAGTATGATTCACTCCGCTTCGGAAAAATTTGAGTACGCTGGGGAGATTATTGCATAATTTGTAGATATATATGAAATTGCTAGCATTTGAAATTGATAAATCTGAAAAAGTATATTTAATAGACACCTTACCAAAAGGTTTATCACAAGAATATTATGAGGATACTATTTCTATGCAGGCCTTGGAAAACAAGCAAGACACTACCCATTTAGTTGTATTTGTATATTCTCAAGTGACAGCAGAAGTTTTAGATAAACTACCTAATTTGCAATCTATTTTTACAATGTCTACTGGATACGACCATATTAATATAGAGGCTTGTAGAACTCGTGGGATTACAGTTCACTCTGTACCTTTTTATGGTGAACATACTGTTGCTGAGCACACTTTTGCTCTAATTTTAGCCTTATCTAGACAAATTATATCGTCAGTTGAAAGGGTTAAAACTTTTGACTTTAATCCTGCTGGGTTAGAGGGATTTGACCTGAGAGGGAAGACATTGGGAATTATTGGTATGGGTAGAATTGGTAGCTTTGTTGCCAAGATAGCCAGAGGATTCGATATGAATATTTTGGCTTATGATACTTTTGTAAAGACTGAATTAGCTCGAGAGATTAGATTTGAGTATGTAAGTTTAGAGGATTTATTGGCAAAATCAGATATTGTGAGCCTACATACTGCGTATAGACCCGAGACTCATCACATAATTAATAAAGAATCGATAAAATTAATGAAAAAGGGGTCTTATCTGATAAACACTGCTCGTGGTGGCTTGATTGAGACTTCGGCTTTGATAATGGCTTTAGAAGAAGGAATTTTAGCTGGAGCTGGATTGGATGTATTGGAGGAAGAGTGTTTTATAAAAGAGGAAAAAGAATTACTATCCCAAGCATTCCTAAAAACTTGTGACTTACAAACAGTGGTACAGGATCATATGCTAATTCAAGATCCTAGAGTCATTGTGACTCCACATAATGCCTTTAATTCAAGAGAGGCTATCTTGAGAATACTTGAGACTACAGCAGACAATATACAAGCTCAAATTAAGGGGGAGATGTTGAATTTGGTGAAGTAGGGACAAAATTACTGTCCTCCCTTGGGGGAGGTGTCGCCGTAGGTGACGGAGGAGGACATAATAGAAGTCTATACAAAAAGAGGGATAAAATCCCTCTTTTTGTATAGACTTTTGCATCTATTTTAGCCTTTGTTTAGACTAATTACCTTCTTACTAGAGTCTGACTTTTGCTGGACTCGGACAGTTATCTCTCCATCTTTGTAATCAGCTGTGACCGAGTCTTCATCTATGTCTCCCGGTAATTGGACTGATCGGCTAAAAGATTCTTTGGAAATTGATTTGAAGTAATAGTGTCTATCTTTGTCCTCTTTTTCCTCTTCGGATGAAACTTTACCTTCTATGGTCAAGACTCTGTTATCTAGGGTAATCTCTAGATTATCCTCCTTGAACCCTGGGGCTTGTAGCCTGACTACTAGCTCTGATCCTTCTTGATACATTTCCATATCATTGATGGATCTTGTAAGACTTGGGAAGGATGTTTCAAATATTTCATCGAATAACCTACTTGGGCTTAGTTCAAAAGTGTTTATTGTTGGTAGATTGCGAATCCTCATATGTGTATAAATTAATACTACTAATATGTGGTGTACACCTGTCTGGAGGTTTCCCTCCTTAATTATATTATAACTCTAATTTTAGCAGTGTCAAGAGGCGACTGCTAATTGCTTCACCGTGATTTCACTTAAGAGTTTTGCCCATTTAATATCTAGAAAATGTCCACTATTAGGTATGGTGATTAGCTCAGCTGACAAATCCCTAGCTATAATCTCAGCTTGAATATATGGTATATTAGCATCATCCTTAGATCCTATGACTTTAATCTCACCTTTTATCTTGGATTTTACTCTTTTAATATCTACCAAATGCTCAAAAAAATTGGCATAATTACCATTACGGAAACTAGAGTTAGTAAGAGAATTATCAAAAGGGGCGATTAAGACTACATTTTGCACTGTTTGTTTAGTTTGCTCCAAGAATAATAAAACGGCTCGAGTACCAAGGCTATGTCCGACTAGAGTTACTGGATTCTTTGACTCTGCTACAGCTTGCTCTATAATTGAATACCAGTCTCTAAAAACTGGATATTTACCTCCCGGTAGATTCAGAGTTACAACTTCATTACCAGATTCTATAATATATTTTCTAAAATCTGGATGCCACATGCTCTCACTATTATGATTATACCCTGGTATATCTATAATAGTATATGGCATATTATTTTTTGAAATAATTAATAATCAACTGCAGACAACCAACGATTCCAATCACTACCCCTACCCCCATCAGAATTGGGAATATAATCTGTGCTGCAAAATTAGCAATAAATGAGAATAAAAACAAGCCAAAGCCTCCCCAGATTAGTAGCTGTGGCTTGGACTTTAGATTTTTACCATTATTGCCTCCTATAATTCTAATTTCCATATTTGAAAAAATATATTCTACTTAACACTTATATTATATCATATTTGTATAAAACAAAAACTCCCTCGAGGGGAGCCTTTGTAAAAAATTTATAAAGAGCTTGTATATTATATAAATTTTAGAATTTTGTGTCAAGTGCTACTAGCTACTCCTTAACCACTTTAGCGGATATGATTTTGACATCTTCAACAGGTCTGTCTAGTGCGGCAGTTTTGACTGTGGAGATTGCCTCTACTATATCCATTCCCCCGATTACTTTACCTACATTGGTGTGGGCTCCATCTAACCAAGGTGTGGATTCAGCTGTGACGATGAAGAATTGAGATCCATTGGTATTTGGTCCTGAATTAGCCATAGCAAAACTTCCTTTGACTAATAGCTCATCATTGATTTCATCATCAAATTTTTCACCAGCATCTCCAGTTCCATAGAATTCTGATTTACTTGGATCTTTGGTGTTTGGGTCTCCACCTTGTATCATAAAATTATCAATAACTCTATGGAATAAGGTATTATCATATACTCCTTCTTTAGTATATTTGATAATTTTAGAAGCTGTGTTGGGGGATAAGTCGCTGAATAGTTCTATAGTGATTTTACCTTTATTAGTATCGAATTCAATAATTGGTCGCTCCTTCATAATGTCTTCATTTAATTTACTAATTTTCTGGGTGGTCTCAAGACTGGCTTTGATGGCTTCATTGCCTTGTTTTCCAAAATCTTTATTGATATATACTCCTATCCCCAGCACTAAAAGAGATATACCGATAACAAAGTAGCCTAGTTTTTTCATATCTGTATTCTGTTATTAATATATTATATTTTGTACTTCTATTATATCACAGGAATAAAAATTTTTGAATTTTAAAACTATCTCTTAATATTATCTAGATGTGAATGATCATTATATGTCCAAAGTATCCAGCCTGTATAGGGATATTCTGGATGATAATGTAAAACTACCATACCTGTGTTTTCTAACCAGTGCTGTTCTTGGTATCTCTGGTAGACTATGGGGTTTATAGTTTCTCCTAGTGTAGCTTGAGCTATTATGGTATTAAGGAAAAATTCATGCGTTATCACACCTATAGTTTGCTCTTTTCTGGCTTTCAAAAAACTTAGACACTGTTTAGACCTTTGTATAAGGGTGTCATAACTATCTCCGTCTTCCACTTGCTGATTAGAAGTAAAAAGGGTGTGCTGCCAGGCTTTTTCGGTAGCTGAGACTAGTTCATCATTGCGTAATTTACCGATTATTGAGCTTGGTTTACGACGCTCTATGAATAAATCTGAGTATTCTATTTTGTAATTATGATTCTGATTAACTATCTCAGTAGTTTCTCTGGCCCTAGTCATGGTGCTGGATATTAGTACTTCCAGATTTAATGTACTAACCCTTGGTGCCAGTTTTTTGACTTGTTCTATTCCAAGTTCAGTTAGATGCTGTTCTGGTAAATGAATATCTTCATCTGTGGATTTTAGACGCTGAATATTACCCTCACTCTGAGCGTGGCGAAAAAAATATATTGTTTTTTGAGGTTTTGAATACATAGGTGGACCGTACTGGGATCGAACCAGCGACCTCTTCCATGCCATGGAAGCGCGCTACCAACTGCGCCAACGGCCCTATATTTAATCCATTATAACAACACTTAGACAATCTGGCAATATTAGGTTATTGAATTGAGCTAAGAGATAAAATGTATTATAATATATTTGTTTACTAACTAATACTAATACTATGTCTAATAAATCAGTTTTCGGAGTTGTTATTATGGGATTTGGAGTGTTATGGTTGCTTGATAATTTTAGAATAATCAATGCTCCTAGTCTTTGGGAGTGGATACCAATTATTTTGATAGCTTTTGGAGTTTGGAGATTAGTAAATTCTCAATTCAAATCCTTTATAGATTCTATTATTTTAATTGTATCTGGTATAACTATTGGATTATTACAGCTAGATATAATTACTATGAGACAAATATTATTAGCCTTTTGGCCAGTTGTTGTGATTCTGATTGGTATGTGGTTTATAAGTTCTGGGAAGAAAAAGAATTTTGAAAAAAAGGGAGATAAAGAGGATACAAAAAGTTAAGAGAATAGTCCTCCTCTGTCACCGCAGGTGGCGGAGGAGGACATTGAAACTTTCTAAAACTTATTGACAGTTTATAATATTTGTTCCATAATATAAGAGGTTATTAAATAAATATTAAATATATGCTTGGTTTCCGTGCACACAATGGTTTTGCCCGCCTAAAAATGTATAATGGGATTATGGGTGCTTTGCACTTCTTTCAGGCTGGATTGATGCTGTACGTATCAAAAGAAGCTCTATTCCCTGTAACTACTAATTATCTAGACTTTGATTCAGTTACTCGTAGTGCTGCTCCTGTAACTGAAAAATTCTTTGATATCAACCTTGGACCGGCTGTGGCTCTATTTTTGCTACTATCTGCTCTTGCTCATTTCATTACTATTCTACCAAGCGTTTATCCTTGGTATATCAAAAACCTTAAGAATCATATCAATGTTATAAGATGGTATGAATATGCTCTATCATCTTCAGTGATGATTGTACTTATTTCACTATTGGTAGGAATTTATGATTTCTCTACTCTATTATTGTTATTTGGTATAAATGCAAGCATGAATCTATTTGGACTTGTGATGGAGCAAATTAACCAAGATCGCAAAGAAGTCAATTGGCTTCCTTATATCTTTGGATGTATTGCTGGTATTATACCTTGGATTGTGATTTTCCTACACTTCCAGGGGGCTATCTCATCGGCTGAGGTGGAAGTTCCTACTTTTGTGTACTTTATTGTTTTCTCCCTATTTGCTGTATTCAATGTATTTGCTCTTAATATGTTCTTACAGTATAAAAAAATTGGTCCTTGGAAATCTTACGTATTCGGAGAAAAATTCTATATTTTCCTATCCCTATTTGCTAAATCTCTTTTGGCTTGGCAAGTTTGGTCAGGAACTCTAAGAGGTACTGAGAACGAGGTATCTGTTCTTATTACTAATATTATTAGTATATTCTCTTAACTTAGATAAAAAGAGATAATAAAAATACCCGGGTATGCCGGGTATTTTTATTATCGAGGACTTTATTCTCGAGGCTTAGCAGGTTGGATAGAGATTTCTCTTTCTAGAAGAGAAGCTCCATCTAACTGTTGAATTGCTCTTTCAGCTTCTTCTTCTGTTGCAAACTCTACAAATCCGTAACCTTTGCTACGATTTTGTTCTTTGTCAAAGATAATTTTGGCTGAAACCACAGTCCCAACAGTCTCAAAGAGAGCTTGTAAGTCCTGATTTGTTGCTTTGTACGCAATATTTCGTACAAATAGATTCTTGTTCATAATTTACGATTTTGAAGAAAGATTACTCTTTCTTGCTAACGGTTACCCTCCTGTCGACCTGCCTAAGCCAAGGATTAAAATAATTATAGCATACTTTGATGTATTTGTATAATTTTATCCACAATTTAGTTTAGATTACAGCTAGCAGACCATAGCCCCTTCTTATTCTGCTTTGCTTCCTGTTCTAAGTTTTTATGATTATTCTGGTTCTGGTAAAAAGCTCCTTTGTAGGTATATTCTTTAGCAAATCCTTCTTTTAACATATATTCTTGAGCTAGACGCCCGTCTTCCAGATAAACGTATCTTAATAGTCGATTATTATCATCTCTATCTTCTTTGGCTGGGTCACGAACTAATTTTACCCTGTTATTTGCGATAAAGCTTTTTAATGCCTGATATGATTCAATACCAAAGCAGGTCTCTGACAACACAAAACTTTCTTTTTCCGGAGCATCAATTCCTAAAAGCTTAACACCCTCTATTTTCCCATTGAGATTTACTACTATATCATCTCCGTCGTTTACTGTGATTATATTATAAAGCTCATTTTGAATATCTGTGATAGCCGTTCCAAAGGGATATTGAATAAACTCGTTTAGTCTTAATGGTATTACATCTGACCATTTATAACCTAAAGCAAAATATATATTGGGACTACTAATTGGTCTTTTTTTACCATTTGCAATTAAATAAACTGAACCATTGTATGACACCACCTCACCATCTTTGAATATTGCATTCGCTCCTGTTTTATATTTATTAAATGATCTTGCTGGGATTTTTATTATTTCTGACCATCTATATCTTAGTTTTTCAAACACAAATGGAGAAGGTATGTACCGAAAATCACCAGTTTCGTCTACTACATATACTGCTGAACTCCCAACTGGTGAAACAAGAGATCTAGAGCGGTAACTTTTTAAATCAGATAATGCTGGTCCCTCAGGGATAATTGACATCTCATAATCTGTAGCTTTTCTAATTTGGCGCCAATTAAATCCATAACTTTCAAAAACCTCCGGACTAACAATAGGTCTTTTTTGGTTATTTTGCATCAAAAAAACAGTAGTATTATTTGAGATAAGCAAACCATCTGGATAATATTCATCAGCTCCTCGTGGATATTTATCAATAATTTCCTGTGATACCGGTATTACCGATGCCCATTTATATCTGGATTCAAAAATTAGTGGTGAGGGAATATATCTTTTTGTACCTGCTTGAATCTTGTATACTTCACCTTTTGGTGATGATAACAAACTTCCATCTGGATACAAATCACCTTCTTGTAGTGGAGCCCCTTCTGGATGCACTAACAACTCTGATTTACTAACTATAATAATGTTTTCTTCTTTATATCCATTATTTATAATTACTTGTGGGGATAAAATTTGTCTACGTTTACCACCAGATATTACATATAGATTGTCATCATTATACAATAGTGAACCATCTGCATATGTCATCGCTTGGCCCTCTGGAATAGCATCTACTTCTACTGGAGAAGCTATTACTACATCTTGCCAACGAAATTGAGATATCAACATATTAGGTGACTCAATTTTTCTTTTAGATCCATTATCTATGTAATAAACTGTAGGCCTATCTACGGCTCTGATTAAAAGTCCATTTGGAAAAATAGAAACTTGTCTTGCTAGGGTTAATTGTGGTAGCAAATATATTGATAATACTATAATACAATATATAAAAACAATATAAAGTTTTTTCATTTATCCTACTAATATATCTTGTAAGTCACTTATTAAATCTAGTGCCTGTACTTTTGGCCTTTGGAAAGCATTGCGTCCCATAATACTTCCGAAGGCTCCTCCTTCACGAATAGATCGCATTTCATTTTCTAGAGTTTCAGCGTTAGCAAAGTCTCCCCCGGAATGAATTACAATTCTGTGACCATTATAGGCGGCCTTCATTACTAGTTTAATTCTATCAGTTAGTGTTTGAGTTGGAACTTGATCATAAATACCCATTTCTTGATTGGAAGCTATTCCATACCCATCTAATGGTAGTTTTACCTTAATAATCTGAGCTCCTAAACTTACACCTAGAGCCACTCCATAAGCTATAACATCTACGGCTCGCTCCTGACCTTTGATAAGTCCCTCTCCTCTTGGATATACCCAAAGAATTGTAATAAGTCCAGCCTTACGAGCATCAGCAATCAAAGCTTTGGCTTGTTGCTCCATCTCATTACTATGTAGAGATCCTGGATATAGAGTAAATCCTACAGCTGAACAGCCTAATCTAACTGCATCATCTACCCAAGAGTGAATGGATGGTTTAGGATTATCGTTGTCAGGAATCATCAGGGTGTGTGAGTTGACCTTAAGAATAGTTGGCACATTATGACGCGCTAATACCTCATAAGCTCTTTCTAAAGAACCTAGTGGAGCTGCATAAGCATTGAATCCACCATCTACAGCAAATTGGGCTTGCTCTAGCGGGTCATACATAACTGGGTTTGACTCAAAAGCTCTCCCTGGTCCATGCTCTAAGATTTGGTCTATTGGGAGAATCATAAGTTTACCAGTACCTCCAATTCGTCCATAGTTCAAAATCTTGGCTAGATTATCTTGCTGTTCTGAGGTATTAGTATGTTTATACCATGATAAAATCTCTTCTACTCTTTCTGGATTTTTTGTTATTTTTAACATCATACTTTTAAACTTAAATATGTTCTTTTGATATAACTTTATTATCTATGTCTAAATTATAAACCAAAATATCTCCAATAGCAAACTCAACTCCTTCAATTTCATTATCTGTTAAATTATCAAAGTATTTTAATAAGACTCTTAAGGTATTACCGTGCAGAGACATTATAATATTATCACCATCCTGCAAACATCCAAGAACTGTTGTTTCTAAATATGGAATAATTCGCTTATAGGCATCATCAAGACTCTCAGTCCGTGGCAATAATTCCCTTGGTACCGAGGCATATTTAGGGTCAAAGAAGGCATTCCTTGGATCATCCATTTCCAAAGCCGCTGGTCTAGTATAATAACCACGACGATAACTATGCAATTGTTCCCAAGACAACTCATCCAGAATATCTACCTTAGACTTACCTTGTAATTTGCCATAGTGACGCTCATTAAGTCTCCAATCTCTAATAACAGGGATACTTGTCTGTCCAATAGATTCTAAAATTAAATCTAAAGTCAATGCCGCCCTTTTTAAAACAGATGAATATCCACGGTCAAAGTGTATGCCTTTATCTTTTAATCTGCTACCCATTATGCGAGCATCTTCCATACCCTGAGTTGTAAGGTCAACATCCGTCCAACCTGAAAACAAGTTCTGCTTATTCCATAAACTTTGCCCATGTCGGACTAATACTATTTTTTTCATTACTATATTTCTAACTCTAATACTACTGGACAGTGATCGGAACCATATACCTCTGGGAGTATATAGGCATCTTTAACCTTATCTTTGAGTGACTGGCTAACAAAAAAGTAATCTATTCTCCAGCCAACATTCCTGTCTCTAGCTCGTGTTTTCATATCCCACCAAGTATATAATTCCCCCTCTTGAGTAAACATCCTAAGAGTATCTACAAATCCATATTCCTGAGTCAATTTATCCAGCCAAGCTCGCTCTTCTGGTAAAAATCCTGAGACTTTTTGGTTTTCTTTGGGGCGAGCAAGGTCAATCTCAGTGTGGGCAGTATTAACATCTCCTGTAATAATGATATTCTTGTGAGTGTAATCAATATTCTCTAAATACTGTAATAACGCCTCGTAGAATTTAAGCTTATAACTAAGCCTCTCATCTCCTGAGCCACCGTTTGGGAAATATATATTGATTAAGATAAATTTATCATAATCGGCAATTTGTATTCTCCCCTCTCTATCATAGATATCATCAATCTGAAAGCCGGTTTGGATAGATTTAGGCTGAGTCTTGGAATAAATCGCCACCCCGCTATAGCCTTTTCTAATACCAGATTCAAAGTACGAGGTATATCCAGGAATCTCTACAATATCCTTAGATAATTGCTCAATGTGAGACTTTGTCTCCTGCAAACACAATATATCTGGCTGATATTTTTCTATAAAAGGATAAAATAACTCCTTACGATGCAAAGCCCGCAAGCCATTTACATTCCATGATATTAATTTCATAAACTTTCTGTAATTTATGTGTATATTGTATCATAAAAAAGATTAATTATGAATTGCTGTAAATTCCTGCTTTGAGAAATGAAAGCTTATTAGAGTTTTGTCTACATTTGGCGGGAATAACCCAAAAAATAAAAATTTACATCTCTATATCTTGCAAAGTAATCACTTTCTGCTCACCAGTTTGCATATTTTTAACTAAAACTTCACCGACTTTAGCTTCATCAGAGCCAAAGAAAATGGCTTCGGTATAATTTTTACGATTAGCATATTGGAGGGCCTTTTTGAAACTCACTATTTCTGGATATAGATCAAAAGCTATACCATATTCATCTCTTAGCTCTAATATAGCTTGCATATTCTCAGACAAATTCTCCTCACTTAGGATAAAGACTCCTCTTTTATCTTCTGTATAATTCACCTCCTGGAACCAATTCTCTTCTCGTAAAATCCCAAATAATCTACTAACTCCAATAGAAGCTCCAAAACCTGTAATTGGAGTGTCGATATAATTCCCGACCAGATTATCATACCTACCACCTGAGCAAACACTACCAAAACTTTCAAGACCCTCTAAATTACTCTCAAACACAGTACCAGTATAATAATCCTGTCCCCTGACAATCGATAAATCTATTCTATAGCTATTAATTTGGAATAAGTCTAGGTATTTTATTAACTCTTGTAATTCTTGTACTCCTTCTTGAAAAGTTGTGTTCTGGCAATCAAGAGAATTTAATAAATCTAA